>CAZXDD010000018.1:0-29008 GCA_964639415.1 uncultured Armatimonadia bacterium | reverse complement strand
ACCCCCACCCTACCCTACACTCTTTCCCTACACGACGCTCTTCCGATCTAGGGGTAGCTCACCGAGGGGATCGGGTTCAGGCGCCAGATGTAGCTCCAGAAGATGAAGCTGCACGGGATCATGATGATGAGCATCAGCACCTCGGCCTTGATGATGCTGGTGAACTTGGTCCCCGTCAACTCCACCTCACGGAAGCGTTGGGTGGTGACGCCGTAGTTGGCCAGGGGGATGGGGGCGAACCAGATCGCCACTCCCTTGTAGCCGCTGAAGATGAACGTGGCCTCGCGGACCATGGGGAAGTCCACGAACTGCCCGGTAAGCCCGATCATGCGCGCATTGATGTACGATTGCAGCGGCGTCCACAGGTACCCGTAGATGAGCAGGAAGAACAAGGGGAAGTCGGGGACCAGGCGCTTGCAGAGGATGACGTAGGCGGTCGTGACCAGGAAGAAGAGGGCCATGCAGACCCAGACGTTGAAATCGCCGCGACCCTTGGGGGCTTCGCCGAGACCAAAGGCCCCCTGCCCCCGGGCCTCGCCCCTGTTGGCGCGCCACTGTCCGATCATCTTCCAGATCCCCAGCAGGGCCACGGCAAAGGCGGTGCCGATGCCGAAGGACAGCCAGATGTCGATGGAGGCCGCCCAGGCCGTGCGGGTCGATTCCATCCCCGGGCGCCAGGTGGGCATGTGCCCCGTCACCTGGGCGATGGGGTTGATGATGATGGTGGCCACGGAGGCGGCAAAGCTGCCGGCCACCATCCAGAAGGGCAGGACGAAGCCCAGGAAGACCTCGGAGATGTTGGTCCCGATGCCCATCGCCACTCCGGGGAGGATGCGCTCGGTGCCCTGGGTGAAGTCGATCCAGGGGATGGGGAGGATCTGGATGGGCTGGACGAGGATCACGTCGGTGAGTGTGGGGATGGCCACATAGATCAGGCCGAAGCCGATGCCGATCATGCTGCCGATGGAGAACACCCGCCAGCGCCAGGTCTCCTCCTTGGAGGAGGCTTCGGCCAGGGCGGTGGCGCCCTGAGCGGCGATAGGGGCCATGGGGAAGGGCAGCTTCTCGCCGTCGGAGATGAGGCGGAACAGGCTGTAGCCGAAGGTGAACCAGGCCACGCGGCTGAAGAGCTGGGTGAAGATGAGCACCGCGATGGCCGGGAGCCAGTCGGCGTGCATGAAGGTGCGGTTGTAGATGGCCTCGGAGGTCATCGGAGGGGAGACCCAGTTGGGGACTTCATCGCCCAGACCGGCCGGGGCCACGGAGCGGAAGAACTGGTTCCAGATCAAGGAGGCGAAGGGGAGCCCGGAGAGTGCCAGCCCGCCCATCATGCCGGTGAGTCCGCCGGCGATGTAGTACAGGACATAGACGTCCTGCTTGCTGAGCTGGGCGAACGACCGCCGGGCGATCTCGGTGAACAGGATGATGGTAGTCCACTCGGCCGCCGGCCCCATGGACTGGCCCACAACGAGGCCCAGGTAGATGGAGCCGGGCATCATCACGAAGCCGATGAACAGCGCGCCGAGCACGGTTTTCCAGGTGAAGCCGTCCTGAAACTCCTCCGGCGCCTCCATGAGCGAACGGTATTCGGCCAGTTCCTGGACCTCTCGCATCTGCATGAGCATGCACTCCGATGATCCGGACGCCGCCGGGCGCCGGCGGCTGGTCGGTAGCTCCGGGGGCAGTTTCGCGCCGCGAAGGTCGCGGACCTTCTCCGCGGGAGGACCACGCGCAGGGGATGGCGTGCGTTGCGGGCGAAGGCCAAGTGACGCGGAGACGCAGTAGGTCGCCGGTCCCGAGCCACTCCTCGCCCCGGTGCGCAACGGCCACAGCGGCAGGCGGCGAGACGCCCGCGCTCCCAGGAACGGCGAACGGCTACTTCTCCTCTGCGAGCCTGGCCTTTACCCGATCGCGGTTCAGGTTCGCCACACCATCGGTGGGATCGGTCTTGAGAATGGACTCCCAGAAGTCCAGGGACGCCTGGAGCCTGCCCAGGCGCTCCAGGCAGTGGGCGTAGGTGCGCCTGCTGATCATGTCCCCACCCAGCTTCACCGCCCTCTCCAGGGAGGGCAGAGCCTGAGCGTAGCGATTGGTATTGAAGTTGTGGTAGCCCAGGTTGAAGTGCGCCTCGGGGTTCCCGGGAGCGGCCGCGACGCCGCGGCGCAGCGTGCGGATTGCCGCGGCATCATCGCCCATGCTCCATTGCAGCCAGGCCACGACGGAGTAGGTCTCCACATACTCGGGGTCCAGGAGCATACTGGGCTCGCTGGCGCGGATCACCTGATCGTAGTCCCCGCAATGGAACCACCAGTCGGACTCATTGACGAACACATCCGCGGCCTGCTCCCAGAGCTGCGGTAGGGAGGGCCGCGGGTCCGTCTTGGCACCGGGGGCCAGCGGCGGCACCGGTTCCGGGGCCACATAGGGGGTCTCCAGGGCGAACTTGAGGACTTCGGCGATGAAGCCGGTCTGCGAGACCTGCCTGCCTTGCAGCGCGGCCCGTGCACGGTCGGTGTTGATGCTCCACAGACCGTAGATGGCATAGAAGCGGATCCACGTAGGGTCGGAGATCAGCGCGTAGGAGCAGGTGGCCGTGCCGCGGGGGTCGCCCATGCACCCCAGGGCGATACCGCACTGGACCCGGACCGCTCTCTCCGGGTCCTCGAGACCGGCGGCAAGGGGGGCCAGCGAGCTGGGGCAGGCAATCTGGCCCAGGACCAGGGCGCTGCGGGCGCGGGTGTCGGCATCGGTGCTCTGAAGAAGCTCGTGGAGCAAGGGCACCATCGCCAGCTCTCCGCGGAACACCGGCAGAGGGCCCCAGACAGGGCGCGAGGGCCGATCGGCCATTTTGTCCAGCGGGCTGGGCTCACGGGGTTCTCGGCCGGGCATCCCGCGGCCACCGGGTCCCATGCCGGGTCCCATGCCGGGTCCCATGCCGGGTCCCATGCCGGGTCCCATGCCGGGGCCGAGCACGGGCGGGCCGGGAGGCATCTGGGGGGGGGCGTTCTCGGTTGCGGCGAGAGACGGGAGGGTGAACAGGAGGACCGATAGAGCAAGCATCGCACTGCAGACGCCCGGCGCTGAATACGTTCTCATGGGCCTTTCCACTCCGGTCTGCCACGGTTTCCGCGGCGGGTCATAGCGGCCTGAGCCACAATGGTGGGTCCGGGCAACACTTCCGATCCTGCGGACCGGGGCCCGACAGGCCTCGGGGCCGTTTGGCCCCGACGGGCAAGGGGTATACTGAGATCGGATAGAGCGATGGGGCGAACAAGAGCCAATCGAGTGGTGGCAGGCGAGGTGGAGGTGTGGGGCTGGACCGCCGGGCCGTTGCACGCAGGCCCACCCCGCGGACGGATGGCGCGGCAAAGGGGGGAGCCAGAGAAATAGTCAGTATTGAACACCTCGCGAGGGCCCGCCTGGGCTGATCCGGTGAAGAGCTAAGGGTGCGCGGTCGACGCTGACCCATCCACCTACGGGGGGTACGCCCCCTTCCGCAACCGGCTCGGCAAGATGCAGGCGGGCTCTCACCGTTCTTGGCCCCATGGGTGACACCCCGGTTTGCACGTTCTGCGGTCCACAGGTTCGGAGAAGGGCCGGTTCTGCCGTCCCCCCCTGAGCGTTTGTCTCGCGCAGCGAGACAGCGAAGTATCTCGCCATCTGCCAGGACTGCTCTTGCCGGGAGCAGACGGTCTCAGAATGACATTCCCGGCGAAGGTGGGGTCTCCGGCCGGGCTTCTAGAGAAGCCCCCTGCCGCTGGGGCGTCTCCCCGGTCTCTTGTCCACCGATGTCAAAGGGCGCAAGGTCCGTCCCGGGTCCTCGCTCTTCATCAGCAACGATCCCACCAGGATGGCGTCTACCCCGCAATGGGAGAGTCTCTCCACATCCTGCCTGGTCTTGATTCCACTCTCGCTCACGAAAACCTTGTCGGTCGGGATAAGGTCGGCGACGGCCTCACTGTGCGACAGGTCCACCTGCATCGTCTTGAGGTTGCGGTTATTGACGCCGACGATCTTGGCGCCGGCGTCCAGCGCCCGGCGCACTTCGGCGCCATCGTGGGTTTCCACCAGGACCGCCATCCCGAGGCTCGTGGCCAGGTCGTGCAGGAGGCGTAGCTCCAGGTCGCTGAGCACGGCGACGATGAGCAGGATGGCGTCGGCCTCCAGGGCGCGGGACTCGTAGACCTGGTAATCGTCGAAGATGAAGTCCTTGCGGATGACGGGCAGGGGCATGTAGTTCCGCGCCCTGTGCACCATGAATCCGTCGCCCTGGAAGAACGTCTCGTCGGTGACGCAACTGACGGCGGCGGCGCCGTTGCCCGCGTACTCCTGGGCGAGAATGCGCGGGTCGTAGAGCTGCCCGAATTGCCCCTCGCTGGGGCTTGCGCGCTTGACCTCGGCGATCACACGGACCTTGGGCCCGGTGAGCATGGCGGCGAAGTTCCGGGGTGGATCGAGGGCTTCGATGCGTGTGCGCAGCTCGGCCTCGGGCACCCGCAGCTTCTGCTGCGCCAGCTCGGCCCGACGGTTATCCACAATCTCGTCCAGGATGGTGCGTGTCATGTGAGGATTGTCTCCGCGACAGAATGGCGCCGGCCCGGGCGGGTCGGCCCCGGCCCCCTCGCCGCCACCGGCGAGGCGTGGCGCGAGCAGGGACGCGGGACAAGGCGCCTTCCAGGGAGGCCTGGGGCATCCGGGGATGGGCTCTGCGCCGCCGGGGTCAGTGTACGTGAAGGGCACAGGCGGGTCAAGGAGGACGCCGGAGAGCCAGGGGCGGAGGGGGGGAACCTGGGCCGGGCCGCCCAGACGCGTTAGTACCCCGCGCCTGCGAGAGGCGCGGGGCCAGGTAGGAGGCCTGGGTCATGCCCCAGTGGGGCTTGGGCCCCCACTGGGAACTATGGGAAGGGTGGCGGTGGTGGGGCCGAGGGACCCTTGACCACCAGGCCCGTGGTTGTCTCGCTGAGCAGGAGCCGTCCGTCTGTAGCGCAGACCTCGATGCGTACGGAGTAGTCGATGGCGGCCGTCCCTCTGTTGGCCGGAACCTGGAGGCTGCCCCGGTACTGCCCCCCGTCCCACTCCAGCGCCAGCTCCTGCTCGCCCTCGGGCCCCCCAACGACGGCCCTGACGGGGCCAAGGTTGTCGCGGTTGCTCAGGGCCACTGCAAGGGTGACATCTCCGCCATCATAGCCTAGCTCGTTCGGAGCCACCTGGGATGCGGTGATGGTCGGGATGGGTGGGGCCGGGGGTGGGCCGTCCTGAGCGATGGTGGAGAACACCGTCACCCGGAGAGGGGCTGCGGCTCGATAGGTGCGGCCGGCCGAATCGCTGCCGTAGACGGACACCGAGTAGACCCGGTCGGTCCCGTCCGTATTGGCGGGCAGACAAGCCGAGCCGGCGTACGTCCCGGCGCCGCGGCTGCCCAGCGAGACCCGCTGTGTCTCTGCATCGGACTGGACTGAGGCCCAGACCGCCGCTATCGAAACCCCTGCCGGAGCCTGCACGCCGGCGCGGATCTCCACCTCTCCCCCGGTGTGCGCAAGCTCCGCGGGCACGACGGTCGTCTGCGCGACAATTCCCTCGGCGCCTGTGAGCACGCTATCGGCGACGGCCGGCAGTCCGGGGGAGCCCGACCCGCTGCCGCACCCACCGACCCATACCAGGCCCGCAAGGAGCAGTCCTGCCAACAGCAGTCTGGGAAGCATCGGTTTCTCCCTCCGTGGATTCCCGATCAGGGGCGGTCCGGGCCGGCCTGTCTTGAAGCAGACCACTCGTCAGCGCCGATCCTGTTCCATGGTTCGGCGGTGTGGGGCGACGAGTCTGGGCTGGCCCCCGGACTGTACTTCGTTGTACCGAGACCATTATCGACCGGCTGAGGGGGTTCTTGACGGTCGTCCGGGCCGATCGGTGTATCGGTTCGGTGTAAATCCGCGTAACGCCGCGGGCGCGCGTGAGCAAACTTGCGCGGAGGTCCTGCTTTCCCATTCGCGAACAATGCCCGCACCACCGGGCGCGCGCCGCCTGGTGCCAACACACAGAAGGGGTGCGAAGACAATGGCCAAGACCCTGAAAGTCGGCGTCATCGGCGTCGGCGGTATCGCGGGTACCCACTTTCCGGGATGGAAAGAGAGCCCTCACGCCGAGGTGATCGCGCTTTCCGACCTCGTGCCCGAGACCCTCGAGCGCGTCGGACAGGCGCAGGGCGTGGACTTGCTCTACGAGAAGGGCGAAGACCTCATCGCCAACAAGGACATCGACATCGTCGACATCTGCACCCCCAACATGTACCACACGCCCCTGGCCGTGGCGGCCCTCAAGGCCGGCAAGCACGTGCTGTGCGAAAAGCCCCTGGCCCCCACGCCCAGAGACATCCAGAAGATGATCGCCGCGCGGGACGAGAGCGGCAAGATGCTGATGACCGCGCAGCACTTCCGCTATCAGGGCACCGCTCAGGCGCTCAAGGCGGAACTGGACAAGGGTATCCTCGGAGACGTGTACCACGCGCGAAGCTGGATGTTGCGGCGCTCGGCGGCCCCCACGCGGCCGGGCTTCATCCTCAAGCAGCACAGCGGCGGCGGGCCGTGCATCGACATCGGTGTGCACATCCTCGACCTCACCCTGTGGATGATGGGACACCCCAAGCCAGTCTCCGTCGTGGGCGTCACCCAGGATAAGCTCGCCCACCAGCCCGGCGCCTTCAGCAACTGGGGAGGGCCGATCCCCAAGGAGTTCGATGTCGAGGAGTTCGCCGCCGCCTTCGTGCACTTCGCAAACGGCGCCACCCTCGTCATCGAGGTGAGCTGGCTTCTACACCACAAGACCCAGGGCGAGGACATGCAGATGTGGCTGTACGGCGACAAGGGCGGTGCGCACTGGCCCTCCAATGAGCTGCTGTTTTCCAACAACGAGACCAGACAGCTCATGAACATGCAGCTTCAGAACGCCGCCGGGGGCGAGCCACACGCCAGGGAGTGCATCGCGTTCGCCGAGGCCATTGTCGACAAGGCCCCGTCGCCGGTGCCGGCCGAGCAGTCGCTGGATGTCATCGCCATCCTCGACGGGCTCTACCGCAGTGCCAAGACGGGCAAGCAGGTGGCGCTGAAGTACTGATCGCGGCAGGCATGGTCGGGGGAGGTGGGCTTCAGGGCGCCTCCCCCGGGTGCCCGCGGGCACGGAGACTGTCGGGCACGGTGACGGGTTCCGCGGCGACGGTTGGGGTGCACCGTGCGGGTCCCGCCGGGCGGGGCCCGCGGGCACGGGTTGTCGCCCTACCCCTCCCGATCGGCCCTGGTGGCCTCATCGACCAACAGCCTCTCCCCCACCGCGGCCTTGCTCCCCCACACCAGCGACCAGCCCGCCACCTGCCCACCTCTCATGCGCACCCACAGGAGGCGTCCGTCCGTGGCCAGTTGCCTGTCCCCGTCGAGCCCCATCACGACCATATCGCCGGCGGGGTTGAGCAGCAGATAGTCGCCGTCGGGCTCCTCGCCGACCCTGACCAGCGCGGCATCGCCTTCGCGGGCCATCCGAACCGGCCTGGCGTCCTCACCACGACCGGGCTGGAGCACCATCGGCGCCAGAAGCGGCTCGGTGAGGGTGAAGGCGGTCTGTAGCCGACTGTTGCGGTCCCGGACGGCCCTGGTCTCGCCCGGGTCCGGCGGCAGGGCCAGGGCGCAGGTCGGCTCGCTGCCGAGGACCACGTTGCCGTCGGCGCCGATCCTGGGCGCCTCGTCAGCGGTCACCAGTTGCGAGATCACCTCCACCGCCCCGTCCTCGGGCGCCAGCTCGTCGATGATGACGTAGTAGTCCCTATCGACCATGACGACGTGCCGGGTGAACCGGCTCAGGCCGTCGTAGCAGCCGCTGGCGTCGCCCGCGGCGTAGCTCACCCGGCCGATGGTCCCGAAGGCCGTCATGCTTCCTCCGGCGGCCGCCTGGCCCTTGCCGCCCACCAGAAGCGTGCTGTGTACCTCGGTGGGGGTCTGCCCGTATCCGGGGTCGGAGAGCAGCCACGTCCCCCTCACACAGAGCATGAAGGAGTTCTGATCGAGCTGGCAATGGCTGCCGTGGTAGCCCGCGCGCAGGGCCAGGAGGCTGTCGCCCTCCTCGAAGCCCGATCTGAGGACTGCCCAGCCGATGTCCCGATAGTGCGCGGCCGGCGGCCGACTCGCGGGAGATTGCGCCGTCACGCCCCGGGGGTACCACAGCACGGAAAGCGGCGGCATGTACTGCATCAGCCGCTCCAGGCCCTGGTTTCCTAGCAGGTACCACAGACCTGCACCGTCACCACGGCACGCCCGCCAGGCCGCCAGCGGGTTGTAGTCCTTGACCTCGTAGGTCGAGTCACAGAAGTTCACACTGGTAGCGGTGGCCGGGTGCAGGCAGTAGGTGGCGAACTTCAGCGTGGCGGCCATGTAGCGGTGACCATCAAGCAGGTTGTCGCCGTGGTTGGCCAGTGTGGCGGCGAAGGGCGTCAAGTAGGACATGGCATATCCGCCGTAGACCAGGCCCTCGACATAGCCGCCGTCACGGTCACGGGCCTCCATGAAGTCGTGAAGCCTTTGGCGCGCGTACCGGACATACCCGGCGGCCCTCTCATCCTCTTCGAGCGCCGCCAGTCCGGCGATCCCCATGCCGCCCATCACCACCGCAAAGCCGTTGGGCCAGCCCATCGTCTTCGCCCAGCCGCTCTCGGCCGAGTCCATCACCGCCTGCGCGCCCTTGCTCAGCAGGGCCTCGCGGATGGTCCGGCGCTCGTCCTGGGTGAGCGTGTCATGGATGAAGTCGTAGGCGAAGGCCACGGCATAGCAGAGATGTCCCGTGTCCAGGCAGGAGGGGTGGCAGGAGAAGTCCGGGTCGTTCCAGGCGGGCCACTCGCACAGAGCGAGCGTCCACGACCTGCAGAGGTCGGCGTAGCGCCGCTCGCCGCTGAGCAAGTAGGCGGTGGCCAGGGAACAGATGCGCTGCTCGATGGCGCGCGACAGGCCGGTCCAGTACGGGAAGTCGTCCTCATGCCGCGGCGGTTCCGCCGGGGGGACGGAGGTCCTGTACCTGCCGCTGTAGACGACGATCTCCTGCTCCTCGAAGCAGCGATCCGCCAGCGCGATCATCTTGGCATACAGCGCTGCCAAGGGCTGCAGCTCGGTGGGCAGAGTGGCCGGGTCGGCGCTTACAAGCGCCCGCAACCGCTCCAGCTCGGCGGCGGTGGCAAACAGGCGCGGGTGGGGGGCGGGACGGATCGAGAGAGCCGGGAGGGTCGCAGAAGGTACCGGCTCCAGCACGGGTTCCCCGACGGTGGCGGCCTCGAAGCTCTCTTGCGACCGTGCGTACACTACAGGTCTGAGCGCATCGGCAGCGGCCAGGGGGCGAACAGGCACCGCTTCGTCACTGTCCTGTGCCCACGCCCGCAGCGGCCGGGCGAACACGCCCATGTTGCGTTCCTTGGAGTACCAGACCGCGCCCAGGAAGAGGGCCGGGGGCGCCGCGGAGCGGCCGGACACCGAGCAGGTAGCCCTCCGGCCCTCCGTGACCGCGGATACCGGGCCCAGGACGCCGTAGTGACCGCCGCCCAGGTCCATGGGCCGCCCCGCCGGAGCATCCCGCGTCGCCCGCGGGAGCAGGTCCAGGGGCTCGAGGGAGGCCACCGCATCGTCGAACACCGCGCTTCCCAGACCGGTGAACTCCACCGACATCTGCCAGCTATCCGCCTCAGCAGGGGGAACTGCTGAGACCTCCAGCAGCCGCCACTCTCCGGTGGAGTCGGCGAGGAAGGGGCTGCTCGCTGATCCCACGAGCGTGCGATCACGCCAGAAGAACAGCCGCACGTAGGCACCCTGGCCCTCGGTGGCATGCACCTTGACCCAGGCGGAGGCGCTGAGTCTCTTGCAGGCGGTCAGCGGCTCGGAGCGCGAGTAGTAGTAGCCCGAGACGGCACTGCCGGTGCCTTCGGTGAACCGGATCTGGGCCCCCCACTCGCCCGTACGGGCCTCGGGCACCAGCCGGTGGGCGGGGAGCGTGACGCTTCTGGCGATCCATTCGGCAGGCAGCGGGGGTTGCCCCACCGTCTGCTCGAAGCCCGGATTGGCCGGGAGGTCCTGAGCCGGACCGGGGTGGGCGAGGCACAGCAGGAGTGCCGGAGCCAGGAGTACCACGAGGTGACGGGCCATGGAAGCTTCTCCCTGTGTTGCTGAGTTCGGATACCTTCGGTAGCGGTGGGTGGCGGCAAGGCCGGCTACGGAGCTCCCCGCCCCACCGCTATGTGATAGCTCATGCCGGCGGTGACCTCCGGAAAGCGCCTCGAGGTCGCGGTGAGCTCCAGCCAGTAGGTCCCTGCCTGCGTGCCGGGGGGTACCGTGACGTCAATCCCCAGCCAGTGCTCGCCCCCGGCCGCGATCTCCGCCTCCCGAGGGAAGCCGGTGGTCCATGGGGCGGCGGTGCCGCTCAGGGCCAGTGTGAAGGTCTCGTCGGCAGCGCCCCGGTTGTCGATGCGGACCTCCTGGCGCATGCGACCACCCGGGGGTGTGAGCAGGTTGTTGGTGGGCGTCCAGGAGCCCGTCTTGTTGCCCTCGGCATCCAGAGCGATTGCCCAACGGCGCTGGATTTGCACCGCATACGAGGGGCCTTCGTTCTGCAGCTCCAGGACCACCGTCGCGATCGAGCCTGTGCCTCCCGGGACGGTAGCTACCAGATGGGCCCGCAGCTCCTGTGGCACGGCGTACGCAGGCGGCGTGAGGGTCAGGCGGCAAGTGCACTCCGCGCCGGGCGGCAGCTCATCGGCGTCGACGGCCACCGTGGCCCAGGAGAGGGCCGGCACGACGCCGACACGAGGGGTGGCCGAGGCGTCGGTGCGATTGCGCAGCGTGAACTCCAGGGTCGCAGTCCGGCCGGCTTCCACGGTGACCTCGGCCGGCCCGCGCCAGTCAAACGGTGCGCGTTCGTCGACGCCGGAGACCGTCTTGTAGGCCTCGAAAGCCGGCGTCAGGGCCAGCCCCGACCCCTCGGGCCGCGCCAGGCCGAACATCGCGCCGGCCTCGATGTCCACATACCAGCAGACCACCTCACACAGCGGCCGCAGGCGCCGATAGACTTCGGCAAGGTACAGGGCCTTCGTCTCTTCGCCGTCGGTCACCCCCGGTCCGGACTGCCAGCCCCCGGACTGCCAGCCCACCTCCGTGACCCAGACGGGCCTGCGCAGGCCGTAGTAGTTGACAATGCGCCAGACGGCGCGGATGCGACGCTCTGCACCGGCCGGGGTCCCGGAGTAGGGATGGAAGCCGATGAGGTCACAGTACTCCAGAGCCCCGCTCTCGGCCAGACTCAGAAGATAGCGCTCGCCGGGCCCGTCGAGGCCGGCCGACATCACCAGACACTCCGGGTTGCCGCGCCTGGCGCCGGCGTAGACGGCCTTCAGGTACTCGCCATACTGCTCCGGCGTGCCGGTCCAGAACTGGCCGATGTCCGGCTCGTTCCAGACCTCCCACACCTTCACGCGGCCGCGATAGCGCGCGGCGAGAGCCTCCGCATAGCGCTCCAGAGCCCCGTAGTCGCGGGGAGGCGAGAGCGAGCCGCCGTCCACCGTGGCCCAGCCCGGATTGCCCAGCAGAAGACCGATCACCTGCAGCCCCGCCTCCTCGGCGGCCTGCACTTGGGCGTCCATGCGGGAGAAATCGTGCTTGCCCGGTTCCGGCTCCCCTGCACCCCAGCCGAAGCTCAGCCGCACCCACTTCACACCCGCCGCCTGCCACAGCGGCATGCCCTCGGGAGGCGTGTTCCCGGCACAGAGGCCGAAATAGGTCTCCGCACCCGGCGTCCGCGGCAGGTGGGTCGGAGGGGTGTCGGGGACATCCAGGGGCTCGACGCGGCGGAGCTTGGGAAGGTCCTCCCAACTGAAGCGTCCCAGACCGACATCGGCTTTGGGCGGTACCAGTAGCCACCCCCCAGACGTCTCCACGGTCTTACCGGGCGCGATGCTGCCCAACCAAAGGTCGTGCTCGATGCGGAACATGTACCCCTCGCCCCGCACCCGGTAGGACACGTCGGTGAACAGGAAGCCCATCTCCGTGTCCGGAGTCGCCAGCGCCACGAAGTCGGCGCGCAGGTCGGTCGCGCGGTCTCGCAGGGCCTCGGTGTCCAGCGCCGCATCGCGCGTCTGCAGACGTGTGCCGGCTTCAGCCGCGAAGTGGGGGGTGATGCGGTACCCGATGTCTTCCACCGTCGCCTCGGAGAGGTTGGTGACGCGGACCCGGAGGTACACGGCCCGGCTGGAGTGGTGCACGGCCAGCTCGCGGTCCACCTGGAGCCTCTTGCCCTGCAGCTCGCACAAGCTCCGCCAGCGCACGGCGGCCAGGCGATCGTTGGCGCCCGCCCACGCCTCCGCCGGCGCCCACGAGAGCCCCGCGACTCCTCCGGACGTGTACAGGTGCTCCGTGGTCTGGGCGTAGTCGGCGTCGCTCTTGATGAGGGGGAGAGCCCCGGCGCGACTCAGGTCCAGCAGCCGCCCGCCCAGTTGTGGCGCCACGGCGGCTCGGACCAGACCGTTGGAGAGCGAGATCAGTCGGCCGTCCAGGGGGTTGTCGACGGTCCTTACCGTGGGCTGAGCCGGGGTGGGTAGACAGAGAGCCAGCAGGAGCAGGACAGACATGGGAAGGTCCCCCCGTCAGCGATGTGGATGTGGTAACGGTTCCCGTCCCGGGGAGATGCTCCTTCCGCCGTTGCGCCGGGCATCGCCTGCGAGGTAGAGCAGTCGGGCCAGCACCGCCCGTAGGCGGCCCTGGCCCGATATGCTGGGGCAATGCCCGACGAACCTATTGGGTGCTGCCGTCTCCGAAGAGCTCGGCGGCCTTGGCGCCCAGGGCCTTGCCGAACTTCAGGCAACGCTCGGCGTCGGACCCCTCGGGGCAGCCCAGAGACACGGCGCCGAAGTGCGTGGCCGGCATCCCACCGCCCACACCGCCGGAGTATACCAACATGGCTCGGGTGAGCAGAGCTTTGACCATCGTCAGTTCGGCGGTCTCGGCGCCGCCACCATAGTACTTAGCCGAGGCAAAGACGCCCCCGAGCTTCCCTGCCACATTGACCGGGAAAGTGTCCAGGCACTTCTTCATCTGCCAGCTCACGCTGCCCATATAGGTGGGGGCCCCGAAGGCCACGATATGTGCTTCCGCCACAGCGGCCTCATCCAGTTGATCCCAGGCCATGAGCGTGCTCTCGGCATACTCCCGGGCCCCCTCTGCCACCAGTTCCGCCATCTTCCTGGTATTACCGCTCTCTGAGTGATAGACGACTGCCATCTTGAGCACTTCAGTTTCCTCCGGTGGTGTTGTGACGCGGGACGCTTGCCCCGCCGGTCCTCATGCACTACATCGGCGCGGTACAGGCCCGCGCCCGACAGAGACGGCATCCGCCGCCTGCGTCGTCGTTCCTACGATCGCGGGCTGGAAAGCCCGCGCCACTGAGGTGCCGAGACCGTAGGGCGGGCTCTGCAGCCCACCGGCCTTCGTGCCCTGCTTTGGCGCGGTGCAGGCCCGCGCCCTACACGACGGCGTGCTCCGCGGCTAGGGCTCCCTGACCAGCCAGAAGCGGTCGACGTAGAGGTTCTCCGCGTTCTGTGGATTCTGGGCCGGCGCCACCCACAGGTACATGCCCCTATTGACGGGCAGCGTGCCGATCTTGTAGGTGTGGTACCCGCTGTCCTCCACGTCCTTGCAGTCGACGCCGGAGCTCAGGGAGAACACGCGGTTGTCGGCATCGTAGACGCCAAAGGTGAAGGCCTTGCCTTCGTCTCCGACCTTGTCGATGCGCGCGCTGACGTAGACGCTGTAGGTCTCGTTCTCCTGCAGGCCGCGGACGCTGAGACGTTGCTGGATTGCCCACTCGTGGTGCCCGCCGTCGGTCATGGCGGCCACATTGTCCGAGGCCTGCGGGTCCTTGACGAGCTTGGAGCGCGAGCCCTCCTGCCACAGATTGAAGGTGGCATCCTGAAGGTCGACCCAGCGGTCTGCGGCGAGGTCTTCACAGCCGGGTGGTACCGGCGATTCGGTGCGTCCCAGGTCGATGGTACGGTGCGCGAAGCTCTCGATGGACCTGCCCTCGGACAGCTTGGTCACCGCGTTGGCCCGGGCGATCTCCATGAAGGTCTCGGCATTGCCGGTGTAGCTGTCCGGACCGGGCCAGTCGATCCCGTTGTCCTGGGCCTCAGCCTGAAACTCATGCCAGCGCATGGCCCAGATGTAGCGCACCGGCAGGCGCGCCAGCCGCACGCGGTTGAGCAGCTCTGCATCGTCTCCGACCGCGGCCTCCGCCTGGTTGAAGAGCTCCTCGGCCTTCGCCATCAGCTCCAATGACAGGAAGGGCGCGTTGGGGCCGCTGCCGATACCCAGATAGTGCCCGCTGGCTTCCGCCGTATCGTGTAGCTCGTCGATATACCGGCGGATGTGGGGGCCTGCGGCCTGGTAGTAGCCCGTGCAGAACTCGTCGATGAGCGCCTCCGGGTCGCGGGAGGGGTCCCACAGAAGTCTGGCGATCACCCAGGCCTTGAGCTCGGCGAGCTCGGCACCCGGAGACTGATAGGCGCCCTGCTCGAAAATACCCTTGACGCCGTGGTCGCAGAAGAAGCGGATGTTGGGCCCCAGCACACGTAGGTTCGGATGCGGCTGGATGTAGTGGGAGAAGTTGGTGGTGTAGTCCCAGATGTAGAGCCTGTCGCAGATCTGGTTCCAGGCCTCGATGTCCTCGCGGAAGCTCCTGTTGGACTCACCCTCCAATGGCTCGAGGAAGTTGCACTCGATGCTGCACAGCCGCACGATCACGTTGGGGAGCGGCTTCACATGTCTGGGCGCCTTGCGGGTGTACTGATAGGCCAGGGTGTCGATGGCGACATCCGGGTACTTATCGGCCACGCGCTCGGCGATGTAGTTGACGAAGTGCAGCAGTGGTCCGGCCGGGGAGCCCTCCTGCTCCTCCAGCGCCCTGCACTCCGGGCACAGGCAGTGGCGGTCCCAGTCGTTCTGGGAGACCGAGAAGATCATGGCGCCGGGGTTCTGCTCGATCCAGCCCATGACCTGCTGCACGGCGAACTCCTTGAGCTCCTCATTGGTCACGCAGAGCTGAGTTCGCTCACCGTTGGCGCCCACACGCTCCCCGTTGATCTCGCTGAACCACTCCGGGTGGTCCTCGAAGTAGGTCTCGGGCGGTGCAATCTGGTTGAAGGTGTGCACGAAGAACGGGCCGCCGTAGGAGACCTTGCCTCCATGCGCCTCGGTCAGGCGCGGACGATTGCCGTTGGACTTGTTCCTCGCCGCCCAGTCGCCGTCGAAGGCGTCCCACCAGAAGGTCTCGCGGTACTCGAGGGCGGGCACGAACCGCCGGTGCACCTCCTCGAACCTGAGCGTGGGGCGATGGGGGATGGTGCGGGCCGTCGGCGTCCAGAAGCGGCAGCCGACGACGTCCTCGAGGAACTGGTAGACGGCATACAGAGTGCCTCGCGGCCGGTCGCCGGCGAGAATCAGATGGGGCATGCGGGTCTCGATGACCAACCCGTCGGGACGGAGAGTGTCCAGGTCCAGGTCGGGGGCCACGTCCTGCGCCGCCCGGCCCGGCCCCACGACCAGCAGTGGCCCGTCGCCCACCGCGGTGCCGGTCTCGAGCGGGAAGACCGCGCCCGTCACCTCGGAGAGGATTGTCGAGAGCTCGGTGGCGGCGTGCTTCTCCGCTTCTGTCGCCGCCGGGTCGACGAGGATGGTGTAGGCGGTCTGACCGTCCGTAGAAAGGGTGACCTCCGCGGCCGCGGCGGGAAGCGCGGCGATGGCGGCGAGGCCCATCAGCGGTACCGTGCGTAGCATGGCCTATCACTCCAGGTACATCGGGGATCGGAAGAAGCAACTATTCGCCTTCGAGGCCCGAGATACCTGCGCCCGGCGCCGGCGCGCAGGCCCAAGGACAGCGCCGCGAGGGTAGCACGTGGGCGGTGGGTTGTGGGAGCAAGCGGCGCTCTGCCGGGCTCCCTCGCCGCCTGCACGAGGGGGCGGGAACGCTCCTACGGACGAGGACCCGGTCGTCGCCGGGGCCGTCGGCGCCCTCGACGGGCGCCGACAGGCACGGGGCCAGCAGCGGCACGGCAGCCAAAGGGGTCTGGACTGGGCGCGAGGCGGCGGCGAAGCGGGGTGCGGGCCGTGGGAGAGCAGGTCGAAACGACCGGTAGGCTACCTTGGCTTCGGAGCGGCCGTGTCCGGGGCCTCCTCGGCTTCGGCCAGCCTCATACAGCCTGACCTTCGCGGGTCGGCGTCGTGACTGACAGAGCCCGGCGTGCGCCGCCCCGGTGCCCAGCGGCCCGGCGCCCTCACCAGGATGTCGCAGGGGAGCGGGGCAAGCAGGAGCTCCACAGCCTCGATGAGGGCGACCGCCAGGTGGATGCGCGACTGGGTCTCGGCCGGCACCGGCAAGTGAAGATCACTCCCCTCGTGAGCACGCCCCTCGGAACACGACCCGAACAGCAGGACGAGCCGCGAGGAGGCGGTCTCGAGGATTCCGGCGACGGCCGCCTCCAGCCTGCTCGCCACATCCGGGGGTGAGTGCAGAGAGCCTCGCTGCATCGTCTCCTCCGGTCGGACACGGACGCCACCGCCTCTTGGCGAGTACAGAGCAGTGCCCGCCTGTCACCATGCCCGCACCTGGTCCGCAGGCCAGGGGCTGTCGCGACCCCGGCTAGGTACAAGCAAGGGCGGGCCGCGGGAGGTGCATGGTAGCACCTGCGCCGCGGCCCGGTCGGTGAACGGATGCGCCGCGTCGGGCGGCGAGAGGCCCGCGCTTTCTGAGACGGTCTGACGGCGGCGGGCACGATGCCGCCTGTGGGCACGCTTTGCCTACGCGCGGGTGACCACGAACTCTCCGTAATCATCGCCGCATTCGATGCCCTTGGTCTGCTCGCATTGGAAAGTGCGCATCCCCGTCTTGCCGGTGGGATCGTAGTCGCCCCCGTAGGCCAGGTCCATGAAGGCGGCCGAGACGCCGCGGATCATGTAGGCACAGGGACGGGTGAGGTTGCCGTAGACGGCCGGGTCGGCCTCGTAGTAGTCATAGGCCCGCACGACCATCTTCTCGCCGGGCACGATGCTCGTGACCTCGCTCTTGGCCCAGCCCCAGGCGGTGAAGACGGCGTAAGCGCCGTGGAGGATGTCCTCGGGCACCTTCTCGACCATCGGCTGGACGACGGCTTTCCACTCCTCGGAGGTGATGATTCCGTAGCCGGTGTGGTAGCCGCACTCGTGGGCGGCGTTGACCAGGAGGGCCTCTCCGGCCTCGAGCAGGTCGATGTCGATGCTGCGCACCAGCCGCTGCGCGAAGCTGTTCCAGAAGCCGGCGGGCAACTGGTTAACGAACACGTTATAGGCCGGGATCAGGCCATCTTCGTTCCCGCTCACTTCCAGCTCGGACAGAGCCTGGATGATGCGCTTGCGATCTATAGCCATTGGGACTGTCCTCCTTGGTCAGTTGGCCACAACCTGGAATACGGAGCGCTCCGCCCCGGCGACGATGCTCTGGACTTCGGTGACTGCGTAAGACCGCACGGGCCTGCCGAAGGCCGCGGCGAAGACGGCCGCGACGAAGCCTAGACCGATGAAGTTGACGGCCTCATCGCGCTGTCCCCACTTCTTGATCCAGCCCTCGTCCACATGGGAGTGGACGAACTCCACGTCGCCGCCGTCGGGTCCGGCGCAGACAACCACCATCCTGCCCATTCCCGCCGCGCTGAAGTACTGCTCGGCGATGGCGATCCGGTCCACGACGCCGTCGATGCCGTTGGCTGCGAAGTAGCCGCTCAGCACATCGTAGACGGCGTCTTCCGCGCAGTCCGCCAGGAGTTTCTTGGCGTCGAGGATGGAGCAGTCGTCCGCCAACTGGCAGTAGAGGGTGGCGTAGTGGTGGCAATGCAGGACGTGCATGTTGTTGTTCAGGTAGTGCCGGCAGGCCTTTGCGTCAAACGCCCGGTCCAAGGCCAGGCGCGCCTTGCTTCTCGTAGCCATCTGCGTTCCTCCCTGTGCTAGACGGCGGGCGGAGCCTCGCCGGTGATGTCCCTGGCCGCCTCGCTGACCTTGGCAATCAGCTCGGGCGTGTCTGCCTCCTCAGCGGCCTTCTTGGCCGAGAGCCCTGTCTGGAATGCCAGTCTGCCTTGTGCCGCCGCGCCACCCTTCTCCTTGACGAAGTCGAACAGCTTCGATAGCTTTTCCGCCATGTTGGTCCTCCCTTCTGGGTCTGCGACTCTATCGCTCACCGGCCTGATCGGGGCAGAACAGAGCCTCGAACTCGCGCTTGGCGTCCTCCTTGCATTGTCCGGGCAGGATCACCCGGCAGGTTGTCTCACCCTGGACACCCTTGACCTGGCCGCCGTCGTGTCCGCGCAGGCGGAAGAACGGTCGCGGGAAGTGGGGGTAGTAATCGACCTCACCGATCTGCCGCAGCCTCAGCACATCCTCCCTGCTCCACGGCGTGTCGAAGACGTACTCCAGCACGCTACTGCCGTCGAAGCAGTCTTCCACCCTGTGGCACCCGGTGATGGTCATGCCGCAAGCTCCCTGACGGCGGCCCCCGCGCGTGCCACATCCTCCTCGGTGGTGAAGCCCGAGACGCTGAGGCGGATGGTGCCGTGTGGGGCGGTGCCGAGGCTGTGGTGGACAAGTGGCGCGCAGTGCAGTCCACTGCGACAGATGACGCCGAAGCTCTCGCCCAGGATGTACCCGGCCTCCTCCACCTCCCAGCCGTCCAGCAGGATCGAGATCACTCCCACCCGCGGCGCCTCGGCGTCGTCGTCGATGATGCGCACCCGGGCCCTGCGCAGCTCGGAGCGCAGGAGCCGGTGCGCCCGCTGTGCGCGGGCCTCGAAGCCCGCGGCGTTCTCGCGCCGCCACTCAAGTGCCGCCGCCAGCCCTGCGAAGGCGGGGACCGCCGGGGTGCCCGCTTCCAGCCGGGTGGGCATGTCCGGCGGCTGGGTGGCCAGGTCGCTGCGCACCCCGGTTCCCCCGACGATGGACGGCTCCAGATCAAGGCCCGGAGCCACATACAGTCCGCCGGTGCCCGCAGGGCCCAGCAGGCCCTTGTGGCCGGTGAAGGCCACCATGTCCGCGCCCAACTCGGAGGGCTTGACGGGCACGTGGCCCAGTGTCTGAGACGCATCGAGGATCGTGACGGCCCCGGTCCGTCGGGCCGGAGAGAACAGCCGTAGCGGGTCGTTGACGCGCCCGGTCACATTGGAGGCGTGGTTGACCACAACCGCCCGCGCGCCGCGGCCCAGGGCGCGGCCGAACTGCTCCTCATCCACGGCTCCGCTCTCGTCCAACCCGACCACGGTGACCACGAGGCCCTCGGCGAGCCGCAGATGCTCCAGGGGGCGCAGGACGGAGTTGTGCTCAGTGACCGTGGTGATGACGTGGTCGCCGCTGCGAAGGCCGATGCCATGGATCGCCATATTCAGGGCCATGGTCGCGTTGGTTGTCAGCACGATGCGGTCCGGATCCTCGACATCCAGAAGCCGCGCCACCTCCCGCCGACAAAGGCGCAGAGGGTCTGTGCCGCGGGCGGGGGCACGCCCCGTATGGAAGGGCATGTCCGCGACGGCCTGCGCCATGGCCTCGGCCACCCCCGGCGGCTTGGGCCACGAGGTGGCCGCGTTGTTGAGGTAGACGGTGCGCATAGATGGAGGCATCCCCGGAGCGGCGGCGGACTGCGGTCTTGGTCTGCTTCGGGCGCTGCGATGAGAGGGTGAGTATGGGGCCCGGAAGCCGTGAGGCCTCCGGGCCCACAGTGGACTAGAAACGCTGCAGGACGGTGTCGTCGTCCAGGATGCCGTCATCGTCATCGTCGAACGGGATGACGCCGGCGGACGCCGGGGGGTTGCTCGCTCTGGTGGCCACGGCACGTCGGGGAGTGTTGTCCGCCGGCGGCACGGACGTGGCCCGGCGCGGTGTCGCGACGAGCGGGCGTGGCTGCGGCCCGGGGGCCGCAGGCTCCGAGGCGGACAGCTCGAAGCCGGCGACTGTGCTCTGCAGCTCCGCGGACTGGGCCGCGAGCTGCTCGGCGGCGCTGGCTGAGGACTCGCTGTTGGCGGCGTTCTGCTGCGTGACCTGGTCCAGTTGCCCCACGGCCAGGTTGATCTGGTCGATGCCTTCGCTCTGCTGTCCGGAGGCCGCCGCGATCTCATCCATGACCTGGCTGACCTTGTTGATCTGGTCGGCAATCTCGTTGAGGTTGGCGCGCACCTCGGTGTTGGTGGCCACGCCGTCCTCGGCGTTGCGCACGGAGCCCTGGATGAGATCGGCGGTCGTCTTGGCCGCATCGGCGCTGCGCATCGCCAGGTTGCGGACCTCTTCGGCCACCACCGCAAAGCCCCTGCCGGCATCTCCGGCTCTGGCGGCCTCGACGGCGGCGTTGAGGGCAAGCAGATTGGTCTGGAAGGCAATCTCGTCGATGGTCTTGACGATCTTGGCCGTCTGGTCGGAGGAGGCCTTGATCTTGTCCATGGCTTCCGAGAGCTTCTGCATGCTGGTGAGGCCCTTGTCCGCCGAGACCCTTGCGGCGTCCGAGAGACCCTTGGCCTCATGGGCGTTGCCGGCGTTCTGCCTGGTCATCGAGGCCATCTGTTCGAGGCTGCTGGAGATCTCCTCCAGGGAGCTGGCCTGCTCGGAGGCCCCCTCGGCCACCGCCTGGCTGGAGCCGTTGATCTCGGCGGCCGCGGCGGCAACCTGTTCGGCGGCCGCGGCCACCTGGGAGAAGCCCTGGTCGAGCTGCTCGGACGCGCTGTTGAGTGCTCCCTTGATCTGGCCGTAGTCGCCCTGGTAGTCGCCGGTCATGCGGGCGGTCAGGTCGCGCGCGGCCAGGTTGCCCAGCACCTGGGCGGCCTCCTCGAAGGGCCGCGACACCGCGTCGAGTACGCGGTTGAGGCCTTCGACGACCTCGCGGAAGCTGCCGCAGTGGCGCGACGCGTCGGCGCGGAAGCCCAGCTCACCGGCCACCGCGGCCTCGGCGAGGCGGTTCGCGTCGCCGGCCAGCGCCCCCACCGCCTGTGCGCTGGCCGAGACGGCCTCGGCGATCATCGTGAAGACCTGGTACACCTCCGCGGTGGCGGCATCGCCCTCCTCCAGGTCAACCGCGACATCGAGATCCCCCTGAGCCAGACGGCCCAGCGCCACGGCCAGCTCCTGGGTCTGCGCGGCCTGGTACTCGGCGATCTTCTCCGACTTCCGGGCCGCCGCGGTCACCTCCGTTTGATCGGTGACGAACTCGAAGGCGCCCACGACCTGGCCGCTGCTGTCGCGCAGTGGCGCCGCGGCGCAGGAGAGATCCAAGGCGCGGTCGCCGATGGTGACTGCGTTATCCGTCACCGAGACCTCGCCGGACTGCATGGACATGGCACACGGGCAGCCGGCCGTCAAGCACTTGGCCGTGCCCCACACCTCGTGGCACGTCTTGCCGACCAGCTCGTCGGGCGGGGCGCCCAGCAGCTCGGAGCCGGCGCGGTTGATGTACTGAACCACGAAGTCGCCGTCCATGAACTGTACGGGAGCCGGGATGGCGTCGAAGGCGCCGACGACACTGTCGAGGGTGTCGTTGATGCCCACGGCGATGTCGGCGTAGGCGCCGGAGTGGGCGGCGGCGTCGATGCGGGCGTGGAGCCTGCCCGAGAGCGCGGCGTCGATGAGCGGGCGCACATCGGCGGCCAGTTTGCGTATGGCTCCGGCCGACATGTCCACAACCTCGGCGAGCATGGACAGGATCGCATGTGCATCCTGTGTGTCCTCGTCCGGCTCCTCCAGCTCGATGTGGAAGTCCAGGTCACCGTTGGCCAGGCCGCTGAGGGCCACCGCGATCTCCTGCACCTGAGCCGACTGGTACTCGGCGACCTTCTCGGACCGCTCGATCCACGCTTGAGCAGCGGCGGCGCAGCCGTTGACGGCCTCCTGCAGGGCGAGCGCCTCGCCCGCCGCGGAGACCTGCAGCGCCGCCGTGTCGTCCTCCTGGGCCATCCGCACCAGGTGCCCGGTGGCGGCCCGCGCCGGCTCGATCACAGAGCCCAGCGCGGCATTGAGCGCCTCCGCCAGTTCCCTGTCGGTGCCCTCGAACTGCGCGACATCCACCAGATCGTCCCACCGACCGTCAGCCACGGCCCGGCCGACCCGCTGGAACTCGCCCAGCAACTGCTCTGCGTCCTGGATCAACGGCGTCTGCGAAGTGCCTCGTTCCGGTAGCCTGTCTGCTGTCGCCACGTTGGATACACCTGTTCGTTGGTCGACGCCCACGGCGACGCCACCTGTGATCCACCCAAGCACTGTCTCACGAGGCCCTAGGGGCCCCGAGGTTAGCCGGCAGTCTACACACGAATGTCTCTTCCGAGGAAGCAGAACCGGCTGTGGCGACCGTCGGGGGGCGGTGCGGCCGGCCCGCTTACGTTCGATAGGGTCTCGTCCGGTGTCGGGGATGCGACAGAGGCGTTGGTCGGGGCATGATCTGTGGCTTCGGTGCGCTTGCGCGTCCCCTGGCTGCACTGGATGTATCGGCATCCCGATTTGTCACTTTAGCTTTACTTTCGCGTCACACAGGCGTTGTGCTGCAGCCCGTATCGCCGCGGTGGAGGTCACGGACGAAGCGGTACAGAAAGGAATCGGACCGGAGAGTAGAGCGGGGGGTAGGCAGGGACGCGGTGTGTAGATCGGGTGAGGAGGAGATGGCAGATGACCCGTAGAGGAGGCGGCGCCGTCTCAGCACCGCGACGTGAGCTACCGGTGGCCGGCGATTACGACGTGGTGGTTGCCGGCGCCGGGCTGGCGGGGGTCGCGGCGGCGACGGCGGCCGCAAGGGCCGGGGCGCGCACGGCCGTCGTGGAATGCAGGCCCTACGCCGGCGGCATCAGCACCGCCGGGATGGAGCCATCCATCTGTAACTACTTCCACGACACCCGCGGGGAGCTCATCGTCGGCGGCAGACCATTGGAGCTCATCGAGCGCATGGTGGGCCTGGGGGCGGTGCACCGCAACTGGGATAGGCACCGGGGGCACGTGATCTTCGATGTGGAGATCGGCAAGCTCGCCATGGATGAGATGCTGTACGAGGCGGGGGTGGACATCTGGTACGACACCCTGGTCACCGATGCCCTCATGGAAGGCAAACGCCTGTCCGGGGTGCAGGTCGCCAACAGGTCAGGGAACCAGGTGCTCCTGGCCGGCTGCGTGGTGGACGCCACCGGCGACGCCGACGTGGCCCACTATGCCGGCGCTCCGCTGCACGTCGGCCCCGGACAGGCCAATGTGCACAGTTTCGTGTTCCGCCTGGGCAACGTCGATCTGGACGCGATGGCCGACTTCATCCGGCGCAACCCCCACGAGTACATCCACGACACAGACATCGGCCTCACACCCGAGGAGGCACTGGCCTTCTACGAGGACACCGGCCGTATCATGTTCATGCACCACGGGGCCCCGAAGATGAAGCTGATGCAGCGGCTCATCGAGCGCGGGGAGTACTCCCGGCAGTGGGGCCCGTTCCAACACATGGACGCCTTTCAGCTTCACGGCATCCGCGAGAGCCGAACCCTGGTGGTCAACACCGGCTGGTTCGAGCTCAACGAGCCCGAGGGCAGGGCGCTGTCGGACTGGCTGCGGGAGGGCCGCGGGATGGCCCAGTACGTCACCGACTTCATGCGTCGCCACTTCCCCGGATGCCGTGACTGCTTCCTGCTGGCCACCGCCGACGCCCCGGGTCTGCGCCGCACCCGTTGGCTGGACGCCGATTTCACGCTCACGCGCGAGATCTACGACACGGCTCCCCGGTACGAGGACGCCGTGGGCCGCGGCGTGGTGATCGAGCCCGGTCCCTTGTACAGGACGGACAAGACCTTCGATATCCCCCTGCGCTGTCTGCTTCCCAGGGGAGTCGAGGGGCTACTCATCGGCAGCGGGCGCAGCGCCTCCTGCGTTCCGGCGGAGCTGCTGCGCACCATGCCGGTGACGATGGCCGTGGGCCAGGGAGCGGGAGCCGTGGCGGCCGTTGCCGTCCGCGAGGGAGTCGCCCCGCGGGATGTGGACCTCGAGGCGGTGCAGGAGGCTCTGAGGGACCAGGGAGTGGAGTTGAGGTAGGGCCGGGGGGGGCCGCCGCAGGACAGTTGGACACCGCCTGCCGGCGGCCCGGCCTGCTACCGTGCCATCAGGTTCCAGTATGCCGCCAGAAGGGTGAACAGCCCGCCGGCCAGGGCAACGGAGGCCTGGTGCAGCCGGCACAGGAGGCGCCCGCCCCACCGCGCCCATGCCACCACCAGAAGCCCCATGGCCGCGAGCGCCAGGGCGGCCGTCGCCCACGGCAGGTAGCTCAGGGGCGCCCACCACAGAGGGTAACCATAGGGGTGCCGCACGGTGCAGAGTAGCAGCAGCGCCAGACCGACCACAAACAGCACGTTAAGGCCGCTGAGAAGGCACAGCAGCCACTCCACGCAGGCGCCGCGGCCACCGGGCCTCGTAGCGGGCCGCACAAGGGCCCACAGCCGCCGGGGGAACAGCGAGAGGAAAGCCGCCAGGCACAGGCCCAGCAGCGATAGGTGCAGCGAGCTTCCCTCCCACCAGGGGAGCTTCAGTCCTGCGGCCGAGGGGCCCAGGCCACCGTACAGAGCCCTCACGCGACCGTCTTCGGTGGCGAACACCAACCGGTCGCGCGCGCCGTCACAATCGAACACGTACGGCGCCGACTCGGAGTACCGCCTCGTGGTGCCCCCGGACGACAGCAGCAGCTCGCCCCTACGCGTCGCCCGCACGCGGACCGGAGAAAAGGGGCGCGCGAACTTCTCCAAAGTGGTACGGTTGGACCGGGACGGCTCGTACTCCCCGGCGCACCGTCGCGCCCGGTCCGGCGAGCCCGCCGGGTGGCCCGGAGCCACGGCGGCCGCCGGCGGAGCAAGATGCTCCAGGACTGCGTCCCTGACGGCTCCCACAGCCTGGCCACCGTCGGAGCCGTTGCAGACCACGAACCAGCCGGCGTTCAGGTCTGGCAGCAGCATGAGCGTGGCGTGGAACAGCCGAGTCGCGCCATTGTGCCATAGGACATCGTGCCCGCCGATGGTGTCCTGGGCCAGGCCGTAGGTCCAGCCCGGTACCCGCGGATCGTGGGCGAACCGGCGGGTGCGCAGCAGACGTCGTCCCTCATCTCCGATGAGGGGCGTGTCGCCATCCAACAGTGAGAGCATGAGCCCGGCCATGTCGCCCGCGGAGGTGCACATCGCGCCGGCCGGAACGGCCTGCACCCACTCCTCCTCACCCCGGCGCGGGCGCCCGCGGACCCGGCGATAGCCTCGGGCCATGTGGGTGCTCCATCCCGCCGGCGGCGGCTGCGAGAAGGTGCTCCGGGCCATCCCCAGCGGGCCGAAGACGTGCTCCTCCACGTAGCGCTCAAAGGGCATGCCGGCCACGCATTCCACCACATAGCCGGCCAAGGCCGCGCCGTAGTTGCAGTACCCGGACAGCTCGCCGGGTGGCCGGACACGGGCGGGCATGGCATCCCGGACCCAACGCCCCAGAGGTCGCAGGTCTTCGCTCCCGGCGACAGACACACCCAGCAGGCGCTCCTCGAACCCGGCGGTGTGGGTGATCAGGTGGGCGGCGGTGATGGGGTCGGGATAGGTGGCGGGGATACGGACCCCGCGCAGGTACCGGTTGATGTCTGCGTGCAGGTCCAGCCTGCCGCTCTCCCAGAGCTGCAGCAGGCAGACCCAGGTCACGACCTTCGACACCGAACCCACCCGGAACAAGGTGGTCTCCGGGTCTACGGGCCGACCGGCCTCCACGTCGGCCCATCCGTAGCCCCGAAGGCAGGCAACCTCCCCGTCGCAGACCACGGCCAGCGCCGCGCCGGGCAGATGGTGGGCCGCCACCTCGCGGCCGACGCGGGCCTCCAGCAAGGCCACGAGGTCGCCGCCTTGCGCCCCCCACGCCGCTCCGGAGCCCGGGCACAGCGCCAGCGCGGCGACGGCCACCGCGGCCCATTGACCGCGTCGCCATGCCGCGGGTAGACTCGGCCTCGACCGTCTCCACCACGTCATGCTCGGAGCCATCCTCCCACCATGGATATCCGCCTTCGATACGGGAAGCAGGGTCTGGAAGTCACGCTGCCGGACCGCAATGTCAAGCACGTTCTGCGCCTCAATCGTCTCCCGAGCATCGAGGCGCCCCGGGCGCGGGTGAACGCCGCCGCCACGCAGCCGTCGGGCATGCCGTCGCTGACGGATGTGGTCAAAGGGCGGAAGAACGCCTGCATCGTGGTCTCGGATATCACCCGCCCCGTGCCCAATGGGTGCATTACCGGGACCCTGGTCGACCACCTGCTCGCCGGCGGCCTGCGGGAAGAGGACATTCTCGTTTTGGTGGCCACCGGTCTCCACCGCGGCAATAGCCGTGCCGAACTGCGGGAGATGGGGCTGGGCGAGGTGCTCGACCGGGGCATTCGCGTCGAGAACCACGAGGCCCGAGACGCCGGTTCGCACGTGGCTCTGGGCAGCAGCTCCATGGGTATCCCGGTGGAGATCGACCGCCGGTACGTGGAGGCGGAGGTCCGGGTCCTGACGGGGCTGGTAGAACCGCACCTGATGGCCGGTTACTCGGGCGGTGCCAAGGCCGTCTGCCCCGGGCTATGCTCGGCGGAGACGATCATGAGCTGGCACAGCCCCGCCATGCTCGCCCCGCCCGAGAGCCGCGCGGGCAACATCCGCGGCAACCGGGTGCAAGAGCAGGCTCGGGAGATCGCGGCGATGGCCGGGCCGGTGGACTTCCTGCTCAATGTCACCATCGACGACGCGCGCAATGTCACGGGGGTGTTCGGCGGAGAGCTCGTGCACACACACCTGCAGGCCATGCGGCAGGCCGAGCGCCAGTCGAAGGTCGTCCTTGATGAGCCGGTGGACGTCGTCGTCACCACCAATGCCGGCCACCCGCTGGACCTCACCTACTATCAGGGCATCAAGGGCATGGTGGGCGCCATGCCCATCGTCAAGCCCGGCGGGACGATCATCATCGCGCAGGAGAACGCCGAGGGTATCGGTGGGCCGGAGTTCACCGGGCTCCTGCGAGAGGCCCGGTCGCCCGCGGAGTTCATGGCAAGAGCCTTCGCCGGCGAGGTGAGCTGCATCGACCAGTGGCAGGTGCAGGAACTGGACCTGGTGCTCAGGCACTGCGAGGTGCTCAACTATGGCACCGGCATCGATCCCGAGACGCAGCGGGGGCTGTTCGTGGAGCCCATCGCGAGCGTGGAGGAGGGTGTCCGCGCCGCCCTGACCAGGCATGGGGCCGATGCCACGGTCGCCGTCATCCCCGAAGGGCCCTACGTCCTGGCCTGCCTGAAGGATGACATCGTCGGCTCGCGGTCGGTGGGAGATGATGCCCCGTGAGCGGCACTCGTTCGTGGAATGACCTGCTTTGCGATCCGCGATTCCATTGGAGGGAGCCCGATCCGGGAGTGGTGCGGCTGACCAGGAGGTGGCAAGATCAGGGAGTGCGGATTGTCCTCGACCTGGGTTGCGGTGCCGGCCGTCACATGGCGTACCTGCAGACCGCGGGCTTCGAGGTGTTCGGCACGGATGTGGCGGATAACGGACTGACGGCCTGCGGCGAGGCGCTGCGACGCGCGGGCCTGGAGGCCAGGCTGACGCGGGCCGACATGACGGCCGCACCCTTCTCCGACGCAGTCTTCGATGCCGTGCTGAGCACCAATGTCCTGAACCACAACCCGCGAGCGCTTCTGCAACAGGCGGTGGACGAGGTCCATCGGGTGCTGAGGCCGGGCGGCAGGCTCTACGCCACCGTGCTCAACACCTGGGACTGGCGCTACGGCAGCGGAGAGCAGACAGAGCCGGACTCATTCGTTCTGGCGGAGGGCCCCGAGACCGGCATCTTGCACCACTTCTTCGCGGAGAGCGACCTGAGGGATTGGCTGGCGGCCTTCGAGATCGTGGACCTGCAGCGGGAGCGGGGCGAACTGACACTCAGCACCCGGCCGGATTACCGGCCGGTGATCCGCGACGCCTGGGCGGTGTTGGCGAGGAAAAAGTAGGCTCACCCTCGCCGCTCGGCCCGGAACGACAGGCGTGTTTCGGCCCGGTGCGGGTCACATCGCCGGCCCCCCGCTGCCGAGCGGCCGCGGGGTCTGCTTCGGGATGGACCGGCCTCTCCTCCCCGCCCTATCTGCCCTCCCTCAGCGTCCTGGCAATCGCCGTCCAGGTGCGGAGCGAGCCGACGAACCTGTCGATGTCCGCAGAGAGCGGCGTCAGTCCGGAGGTGCCGATGGAGTAGCTCCGGCCGTCGCAGGCGGCCATGATCTCGGCGAGCTGGCGCTCCATCTCCTCCTCGGTGGCCACCAGCACATCGTTGGGGTGCAAGGAGACGTGCAGGTGCTTGGTGGGCGGGATGTTCTGTAGCGACTGCTCGAGATCCGTCCAGGGGCCAACCTCCAGCGTGGGAAGCGATTTGAGCTCCAGCAGGTACTGCTGGATCGGCGTCTGATTGCCGCAGGAGTGCACGCTCAGCAGCCCGCCGTGGTAGGCCTCGATCTCCAGATAGCGAGGCAGGACGAAATCCGCGAACATGCCGGGGGTGATGAAGGGAACGTTCACCCAGTCGTCCGCGATGCCGACGGGCGAGGGCTTGGTGCCGAAGTGGGCATGGTAGGCGTCGTACCACAGGCACCGTTGCTCCACCAGGTGCTTGAGCAGGTCGTGGACGAACCGGGGCCGCTCTCTGGTGTCCAGGACGAAGTTGCCGTATCCACGGAGCTGCACGGCCAGGTCGAGGCAGCCCCGCTGCCAGAGCATGTCGAAACTCACCGGGAGACGGTCACCGGCGATGGCGAGCAGGTCGTCGTACCAGTGGAGCACCCGGGGCATCCAGCCGGAGTGGTAGAAGTCCACGCGGGGCAGCCGGCGCAGCTCCGGATAGTGGGTGAGGTCGTGGTCGGTCTGAATGCTGGGCACGCCGCCCGCCGAGTACGTGACGTC
>CAZXDD010000017.1:20756-29886 GCA_964639415.1 uncultured Armatimonadia bacterium | reverse complement strand
GACCTCGATGCCCTCCACGCTCTGCAGGGCCTCCACGATGCCCCCGGCCCCATAGCCGCTGCTGAGGACACCCACACGGGCCCTGTCGCCCGCGGGCTCCGGAGCGGGCAACTCGCCCCGACGCAGTGCGGCCGCCGCTTCGTCGAGCACCACGAGGGGACGGCTGCGACAGATGAAGGGCTGCCTGGTGCCATCGGTCAGGGTCATCTCGCCCTCGATGGCCATGCGGTAGCCGCCGGGCGCAAGGTGCGTGCTTGTGGTGAAGGCAGATACGCCCTTGGCCACGATGGTTCCGCGACCCTCCACCAAGCCGGGCAGCGTCCGGCCGTCGATGCCCTGCAAGACCCAGGTGAAGCTTGCGTCCGCGGGGACCTTCGGCCCCTGCGCGTCGCCGGGCAGGGCCACATCGGCGCTGAGCTTGACCGCGTCTTCCGGGTCGGCGAACCACTCGCCCTCCGGGTCGTCGTTGAGGGCGAAGACCACTTCTGGGCGCAGCACCGGGATGGTGTAGGTGCGCTCTCCCGTGCAGCCCTGAGCGAGCGCGGGAAGGAAGTCCTTCTGCACCGAGGCCGTGTAGGAGAAGACACAGAATCCGTCGGCACCGTGCCGTCGGGAGGTCTCGATCTGCTGAATGAGCTGATCGGGCCCGGTGAACTGCGAATGGCTGCTGAAGGCCCCGATTCCCTCGGCGAGGAGCGCGCGGCCCCTGGCTAGCGCCACGTGCTGGTCGGTGAGCTTGGCCAGGCTGTCGTTGCTGTTGGTATACGTCATCGGCATCAGCAGGTCGATGATGCCCTCCTCGGCCCACGCGGCGGCATCCTGGCCGATGGAGACGCGGGAGGACGGCCAGTTGGAGAACACCGCCGCCGAGACCACGATCTCCGGCCGAATCTCGTGGGCCTGCCGGTAGACATCGCGCACCACTCGGGTGATCTGCTCTCGGCGCCAGTCCTGGAACGCCTCGTAGTGCGGGCCCTCCTTGAGCACGTCCTTGGGCCATTCCGCCACCTGCACCTCAGCGTCGCGCTCGAAGTTCACATGGCACTTGTCACAGTAGCAGTAGCTGGGACCATCGTAGCGGATGTAGTCGAAATGGACGCCGGTTACCGGGTAGCGCCGGGCCATCTCCACCATGGCGTCCACTTCCAGCTTCCGGTTGCGCTCGTCCGAGGGGCAGAGCCACTCGCCGCCCTCGCCGGTGAGGGGCTTGGCCAGGCGGTCGTCGGCCCGGAACTGCGCTACCCGCTCGGGCGTGGCGCCGCTGAGCCGCCAGTTGATGCGCCACGGGTGGACCTCGATGTCGTACTTCTCCGCGGCCTGCAGACAGGCGGCGAGCTGATTGCCCGAGTAGCCCGCAATCGGGGGCAGGATGTCGCTTTCGTACTGCGCCCCGCCGGCGCTGCAGAAGTTCGGGAACACCGCGTTGAACCCGGCGTCGGCCAGGGCCTTCATCTGCCCGTCCCAGTCGCTGCTGCGCCCGCTCATCCATACGGCCCGCAGCTCGCCCTCGCGACTTGCCGCCAGAGGGTACGTCGCCGAGCGCAGGGCTTCATGGGCCTCCTCGGCGGCCTGCAGCGCCTGCGGGTACTCGCCCCCCTCATACAGCTCCCGGGCCCTGGCTCGCAGATCGTCGGAGCGCTTGAGCCGCTCGGTGGCCACCGACACGTCGCGTCCCGCCGCCCGTGCCGCCCCCAGGGCCTTCTGCACGTCCTCGACGGAAGCGTAGCCGTGAAGCTGCGTCATCTTCGGCAATGCCTCAGCCACGGCCGCCTGCCACGTCTCGGGGAAGAAGTGGCCGATGAGGGCCAGGAACATGCGCCCCTTGCCGCCGACATCGCCGCCCAGCATCACATGGCCGTGGTAGCAGCCATTGGCATTGAGCGTGAGCGCGGGAATGCCGGTGTCGGCGTCATCCACGTCCGTCCAGGTGGCGATGACCTGTGTGCCCTCCCCGGGCCGAATACGGTGGCTGTTCCACGAGCCATTGGCGACGACCACGGGCATCCCCGGGGGAGCGGCCTTTGTGAAGAGCATCCCCGCGTACCCGCCGGCCTTCTCCGGCCCGATGCCCCCGGCGATACTCACCCCCAGCAGCTCATCCAGGACGGGGTCCTGGGTGAAGCCGGCCCAGAGCTTTCCGCCCTCGGCGACGAACCGGCGGATGGCGGCATGCTCCTCGTCCGTGAGGCCGGAGTTGTAGGGGAAGATGGCGAACTTGCGCCCCTGAAGCGCGCCGCCGGGCAAGTCGGAATCCTTGGAGGTGGCATACTTGATGCCGACGGCGTCCAACGCGCGGGCGATGTTCTCCATGTAGCTGCGGGTGCCGGGGGCTTCTTTGGCGTTCGCCGCCGCCAGATGCTCCCCCCAGACCAGTACGACCGGTTCCTTGTCCTGAGCGAGCACCTGAACGGCCCACAGCACCAGAAGAGCGCACAAGAGCAGCCTGGGCATGTCAGCCACCTCCGCGAGAGTGAAACGAGTCACGGGGAGGAGGTTCGACCGGGGGAGGAAGAGGACCTCTGAGCGGGCGTGGCGCGAAGGTCAGATGGCGAACGGCTGACTTCGCGGGGCTCTGCCCCGCCCCCCGCCGGGGCCACGGGCTTCAGACCCCGTGAATCGGGCGGTCCGCGAGGCCTCGGTACGGGGTGGTCCGCCGCAAAGGTCCCGCCCCCTCCGCGACGAAGACTCCCTCGCCCGGCCAACCTCCGGCGATGGTGACCCGCGTGAACCTCCCGCGCCCGCGCATGCTGCTGCTCTTGCTGCTCGTCCCGGCCCACGGGCTGTTCGGCGCCGGTCACTGCGCCGAGGCACCCCTCCGCGACTTCCGGACCTTCATGGGCATCGCCCGTGGCGACGGCGAGGTTACCGTATCCCCCCGACGTGGCTTCTCGTTCCACTCCCCCGCCTATGCCGACGTGGCCTTCGCCCAGACTACCGGCCCATTGCCGCTTGCCTATGCCCTCAGCATCCACGTGACCAACGTGGACATCGAATACTCCGGCTGCCGCTTCGGCGTCTTCGAGGAGGCGGCGCGGTTCTCGGGCGACAACGACGCCATCAATGCCCTGTGCAAGTATGCCGTGGTGTTCCAGGAGGTCCGGGGCGAGCGGCTCATCTACCTGTGGTACTTCACCGACGAAGGCGACTACTACTGCTTCGACGGCGCCTCGTGGCAACACGACTCGTGGCGGCCGACGAAGGCCCGTTGGGAGCCCAAGACCGCCTACACCATCGAGATCACCAGGGGGGCGGAGGGCTTCTCGTCCCGCGTCTCGCAGGGCGAGACGGAGCTGTTCTCCGCGCCGGTAGTGGACTATGGCTCGGTGAGGGGCGCGGATACCGCTGACTATCTGGCCTTCGGGGACATGGTGCGCGACTTCGTGCGTGGCCGAATCGAGGTCTCTTCCGTGGATATCGAGCAGCAGCCCCTGCGACCGTACCTGGATCACGACATGGAGCATGTCACCATCCGCCGCGCCCCGCCGGGGCGCTATGCCATGTACGGGGGGCTCACGAGGCTGCCCGATGGCGAGGTGCTCTGCGTGTACAAGGTGGGCTCGCTGGACGACGAGGGCAGCCCCTGGACGGTGCGGGACGAGGTGATCGTGTGGAGCCAGTCGGAGGGGCGAGGGCGGCAATGGCCGCCGCTGGAGGACTACATCTACGATAACCCCAAGACCCGGCAGGAGAACTGTTGCGGCAAGGGGTATATGAATGGTGCGGGCGTCTTCATGCACCCCTTCTACGTACTCAACGCCGACTACGAGGAGCAGGCACAGGAGCAGAACTGGTCAAAGCTGCACCTTGCTGTGACGGGTGACCGAGGTGGGACATGGGACATTCGAGAGATCGAGACGCCGTTTTGTATCGCCGCTTCATTCGGGGGCTTGCTGAGGCTCAGAGACGGCGAGGTCTTGCTCGGCGTCTATGGAGCGGTGGAGCCCGGGTCTTTCCGCCACCAGGCTGGGCATCTGCGCTCTCGCGACGATGGGGCAACGTGGTCCGACTACCGGGTCATCGGCGCGCATGCTGACCCGGACGGCGGGCCGGCGCGGCTGAATGAGACGGACATCGCGCAGCTTCCAGACGGCAAGCTGCTGGCCATGTCGCGCACCCAGTATGACGGCTTTCCCCTCTACCGCAGTCAGTCCACCGACGGTGGCGAAAGCTGGACCACCGGCCCCAGCGGACTGACCGGCCTTTGCCCGGCCCTGTGGTACTCGCCCTCGGGTCCGCCCGAGGGCACTCTCGTCTTGGCCTATCACGACCGCTGGGGCCGACACGCCCTGCAGGGCGGCGTCTACCTGGCCTTCAGCCATGACGGTGGCACCACCTGGGGCGAGCCGATGTGGATCTCCGGCGGCGCCTACCCGTGCCTGATCGCACTGGACGACGGCTCGCTCCTGTGTAGCTACTACCAGAGCAACTCCCTGCTGCGCGCAACCATCTTCAGGGTTCCCTTCCCCTCCGGGCTCGTTACCGAGAACTCCTCTGCCGGGCTGCTTGTGAAGTGGGACACCTACTCCGGCGAGAAGGCCGGAGTCTACCGATACCGCGTGTACCGCGCAGAGCAGGCGCCGGTGCAGGCAGGGCCGGATGGCCTGCTGGGCGAAGTGGCCGGCAATGAGTTCGTGGACGAGACCGCCGAGCCCGGGCGGGTCTACTATTACCGGGTGGCAGCCCTGGAGGGCGACGAGGAGATCGGGCGCTCCTGGCAGACGGTGGGGCGGTGGCTGCAAGATGGACGGTAGGCCGCCGGAGCCGGGGGCCCGCGCCGACAGACGACCTCCAGCGGCCACCATCACCATTGCCGGGAGTGCCGACAGCCATGCCTGCTGACTTCCTGTGTACCGACGGGTTCCGCTTCATCGTCATCAATGACCCGCACTACGAAAACGAGCAGTGCGGCGCGTACCTCACCGCGGCCTTCGAGCAGATGAAGCGGGGTCCGGAGTTCGACTTCATGCTCACCTGCGGCGACCTTGCCACCGCGGGTCGCGCCGAGGAGCTGGCGGGCTACAAGACGGCCACTCAGGTGCTGGGCAGGCCCTCGTACGTGGTGATGGGCAACCACGACTGGCTCACCGATAGCGACCGGGGTCCATGGATCGAGACCTTCGGCGAACAGACCATCAACTACCGCTTCGAGCACAAGGGCTGGACATTCCTGGCGCTGGACAGCACGATGGGGACGGAGTGGGAGCGAGTCCGGATGCAGCCCGAGGCGATGGCGTGGCTCGAAGCGGCCCTGGCGGACATCCCCCGGACGCGTCCCCTGGTCTGCTTCACCCACACGCCCATGGGCGAGGGCGTCGAGTTGCGCCTGGTGGATGCCGAGACGGTCCTGGCGAGGTTCTCCGGCCACAACCTCCGGCACTTCTTCTGCGGCCACTTCCATGGCAATACAGAGCGTAAGATAGGTGCGACGACCTTCACCACCTGCGCCTGTCTCTCCCACAGCCGCGGGAACCACGACGACACCACGAAGAAGGGCTATCTGCTGTGCACGGCTCAAGACGGCGAGATCGCCTGCGAGTTCGTGCCCTTCGTCCCGGGGGACTGATGCCAGGGCGTCGCCGCGGATCGCGGCTGGGGAGAGAGCTGGAACGGGTCCGGGGCACCGTCGCAGTCTCCCCGCATGAGATCGCGGGATCGTCGCCGGCGGGGTAGAGATTCGCACGGGATGTTTGCCCTGGGTCTCCAGTGGGTAACTCAAGAAACAACGAGTTATCTCCACATGGTCTCTGCTTTGAGACCACAGGGATGGGGATGGAATGGGTCATCGACACGTAGCCGGGGAGTACCGGGACACCGGTTCGGTGTCTGGGCGGGGCCGGGCTCCGTTCATCCCCGGTCTGCAGCTTTGCGAGTCCTTCTACTACGAGGTGGTACGTCCGATCCTGGACTCCGAACTGCCGAGTCTGCACTACGCCGCGGCGCTGATCGGCGACGGTTCCGACGTGCTTGGCCTGGATGACCGGCAGTCCACGGACCATGACTGGGGTCCGCGACTGCTGCTGTTTCTGAGCGAATCGGATCGGGCCCGCTACGCGCCGTTGGTGGACGCGGCCCTGCGCAACTGTCTGCCGGCACGGTTCCGCGGGTATCCCACGGCCTTTTGCCGTGCGGAGGACGACAGGGTAATGACCCTGGATTACGGTGGGGCAGTGTCCACCACCCACGGGGTGCAGGTCCACAGCGTCGGCGGCTTCCTGGCCGACTACCTCGGCGTGCAACACCGGGAGGCACCCGGTGTCGCCGAGTGGCTGACCCTGTCGGAGCAAAAGCTCCTGGGGTTCACCTCCGGAGCTGTGTACCGGGATGATGTGGGCCTGCAGGAGGCCCGGGACCGCTTCTCGTATTACCCCCACGATGTGTGGCTGTACCTGATGGCCGCGGGCTGGACGCGAATCGGCCAGGAGGAACACCTGGTCGGACGTGCCGGAAGCGTGGGCGATGAGCTGGGATCGGCCATCATCGGCTCCCGCCTGGTACGGGACATCATGCGCCTGAGCTTCCTGATGGAGAAGCAGTACGCACCGTACCCCAAGTGGCTGGGAACCGCCTTCCGTCGACTGAGCTGCTCTGATGACTTGCTGCCGGAGCTGCGGAATGCGGTGCTGGCGGAGACCTGGCGGCAGCGAGAGGTCTGCCTGGCCCGGGCCTATGAGTGTCTGGCGCGGATGCACAATGATCTGGCCGTGACCTCCCCTCTGCCCACGGCGGTGACCGGGTTCCACGACCGGCCCTATCTGGTGATCGGTGGCGGTCGCTTCGCCGAAGCCCTCCTACGTGCCGTCGTCGACCCGGATGTGACCCGGCTGATCTCGCGCCCGATCATCGGAGGCCTGGACCAGATCACCGATAGCACCGACCTCGCCTCCTGCCGGGAATACCAGGACGCCCTCAAGGCCCTGTACTGACGCGGTGCGGCCACGGCGACTGTGGCGGGCCGCAGGCGCGGCGGGAAAGCCCACATTCGCAGGGGAGTGTCATGCAAAGAGCGTCGGCTCCCGTAGGGAGCAGCTCGAGGAACCTCCCGGCATCCAGGGGGATTGTGCGCTCAAGCGGCGCAGGTTCGGGCCTGCGACGCCGGCGCTCCGGGATGGCATCTTCACGACGGCCCCGGCCTCCCGGCCGGACCGCTACAGGCAAACCCAGCGCACATCATCGGAGCCCAGATAGATGTCGACGGAGTGCCCGGGTGCCGGGTACACCCGGGTGCCTGTGAGCAGGTCCACAGGCTCATCTGAGACCTCGATGCTCGCGTTCACCCTCAGCCGGCACCAGCCGGCCTCGCCGGAGAGATTGGCCACCAGAAGGTGGTGACGCTCCCTCAGCGAGAAAAGCCGCGCATACACCTCCTGCACCTCCGATCCCTCCACTACCTGCTCCACCGGAGCGCTGATGCCGTAACCCTCGAGCTGCTCCACCAGCCAGCGGCGACCGGCGGCCGCGGGAGTGTCTGTCTCCACCCCCAGCTCTGCCCCGCAGGCGAGCACATGGCCGCGGCCGACATTGCGCCAATAGGCCGCCAGCTCCCCGGAGGCCGCCAGTTGTCCGGCCGCCGTGAGGTAGCGGGCAACGGGGGCGTAGCATGCCACGGGCACCTCGCCGGTGATGACCTGTGACCCCACGGCGATCTGCCCGCTTTGCACCGCCGTGATCCGCGCCCCCATCACCTCCCTCAACGCTTCGACCGGTGCCGGGTCACACAGCGCGGCGAGGCCATCGAAGACCCCGCAGGGGCCCAGAACGACCAGCAGGCCGCCGGCGACGGTGAAGTCCGCCATATGCCGGGCGATTCCGGCGTCCAGGAACGGTGACCCCGTGAGGATCAAGGCATCATGGGCGGTCAGGCCCCCGGCGGCGATCTCGCGGTCCGAGACGAAGGCCAGCGGATAGTGGGCGTCGACGGACAGCATCTGCCACAGCGACCGCAGGGCCCGCGTGGAGCCGTGACGCTCGCCGCCCGCGCGCCCGTAGAAGATGCTGTCCCGGGGCCAGTAAACGGCGATGCGGGGGCTCGCCGGTTGGGACTCGTTGAGCAAGGGGCCCAGGGCGGCGAATTCGGCACTCAGTACCCCGAACTCCTCCAGGACCGGCAGCGGTGAGTCGTCGAAGCTACCGACCACCCCGTTGCCGCCCGAATGGCCATGGGCGAAGACACCGCGGAGACCCTCGGCCACCGCGGTCCAGGTCATCAGGCGCACATCGGCCCGGGTGGCCGGAGGTGTCTGTGCTCCGCACTCCAGCGGGCTCCATTCCGCGCACCAGAGGGGGCGACCGCCCACAGCGCTCCGCTGCAGTGCGGTGCTGAAAGCCCACGCCAGGCGACGGTCGCCTTCGGTCTCGGCTGCGGCGCCGGGCCGGTGGCCGCAGTCGAAGCTGTTGCAGTGCACCGGGTCTTGCACTCTCTCAAACAGCCACGGGTCTCCGACCGTGGCGGGATCCAGGCCGCACAGGGCATCGAGGCTTTTGACGGCGGCGGGCCGCCCGGGGTCGAGTCTGCGGGCCAGCTTGGCCAGAGCCTCGCAATTGGCCACCATGGCCTCGACCCCGTAGAGCGCCAGATCTCGGGCCGCCACCGCGGGACCCGGCGCGGGGCCCGGCGCGCTCAGGGGCCTGTCCGGCACGATGCGGGGGGCCGCCGCCGCCGCCGGCATCTGCACCTCGGAGAACTCCGAGTGCTCCCGGCCCCAGGCGAGGTTCAGTGCGTCCACCGTCGGATACCGCCGGGCCAGCCACTCGCGGAAGCCGTACAGACCGGGCGCCTCCGGCTCGGGCCCCCAGGCCACGGGCTCATTGCGCACGATCCATGCCAGGGGCGCCTCATGGGACCTGTAGCGCAGGAGCACCTGCTCCAGGTAGCGCTGGGCCGCCGCCGGAGCCTCGGCCGGGTCCAGCCACGGCGGCGGCGACAGCCAGGGGTCGACGCAGGGGAGGTAGCGCAGGCCCAGCTCCTGCAGCATGTCCATGAGCCCATCGGGCCGGCGGAAGTCGAACGTGCCGGGGCGGGGTTCGCAGGTTGCCCAGGACAGCGTGTCGGTGTCGTGGATGCAGCCGATACCATAGCGGCTCAGGCGCTCCAGCGAGCGCCTGAAGCCGGCGGGGAAGTCCCGGCCGCGCC
>CAZXDD010000017.1:12227-20746 GCA_964639415.1 uncultured Armatimonadia bacterium | reverse complement strand
GGGAATCGGCGAGGAAGGAGCGGGCTCCGCTGGCGCGCTCGGCCACCTCCAGCGCCAGCCGGCTCGCCTGGACCTCCCGGTGGTTCCGGGCACAGACCTCCGCCATCGCCAGCAGGTGCTCCGAGGCCCGCAACTGGACCTCGGCCGGGGTCACGAAGCTCTCGCCGCGCCTGGCCTCCGCCAGTTGCGCGGCCAGGTCGCTCAGGATGCCGCGGGCCTCCGTCAGCTCCGCCAGCGCCATGGCCTTGGGGTTGTCCACGACGATCGGCCGGCTGAGGCGGTACAGCAGGGGCGAGATGTCATCCCGCGCCAGATGTGGGACCAGCCACAGGGTACTCTCGGCGCTGTCGACAAACCGCGTGTAGGAGAGCAAGTCTCGAGGGGGGGCTTCCAGCCGGCAGTCGCGGAGCTCCACGGCCCCGGTGGTGGCCACCTCGTGCACCAGAGCCAGGCCGGCCGTGGGTCCCACCAGGTCCACAAACGGCTCCTGTCCCAGGTCCGGCATCACCGGCGGTAGCGGGGATTGCGGGTCCGCGACGCCGGGCAGGACGCCCTCGCCGGCCGCGGTGATCCAGTGGCTGAGCACTCCCGAGCGACTGCCGGGGGCGGCCAGGAGTGCTTCAACCTCACAGGTCTCCACGGGGCAGGCGCCGTCTCCGGCGATGACGCGGTGGGTGACGCTGAGGGTGTCGTGGTAGAAGGCGTAGAGCACCTCACCACGGGTGCCGGGGCGAGGTTTGGCGCCGGGGTCGGTGGCGTGGGGGTCAGGCGGCGGCCCGCCGTCCAGGTCATAGCGGGCCAGGACCGCCTCGCGCAGAGGCCCGACGCAGTGCACGATCTCGGCCGCGAGCCCCTGCTGGGAGAAGACTACTCCGGGCTCGGGCCCGGCACCGCGCAGCGTCTGGCTCAGCGAGGCCACCAGGGGGCCGGCCTCGGCTCCCACACTCAGGTCCAGCAGCCGGCCACCGTCCTCGGCGATCGTCACCCGGTACCCGCCGGCCGCGATCGTCAGCCCTCCGGCCGCTACCCAGCGCGCCCGGGACATGCGCGCGTCCCCGGCCCTGACCGTCACCGTTACCGTTTCGTGGGGGCCGACGGCGACCAGGAAGGCCAGTTCGTCTTCGGGCGAGAGGCCGCCGCTGAGGTCCAGGTCATCTATCTGCGAGGGCAGCGGCCCGCCGCTGCCGTCCAGTACCTGCAGCCCACCGGCGGGCGGCAGGCCGAGGTCCAGCTCGTAGAGGCGGAGCGTGACGATCTCGGCCCTGGGTGCATTCGTGGGATTGCGCAGCGTCAGCTCCACCGCGCCGTCTGCCCACACCCATGGCGTCGCAAGCAGAAGGAAGGCGACTGTGCGCATCCGTGGCCAGCCTCCCTGTATCGCCGGCCGGGGGCCCGAGCCCAGCTTCCCGGGTCAGGAAACGTGGCCGGGAAGCCCGCTTTCGCCGGGGAGTGTCATTCTGAGAGCGTCCGCTCCCGTAGGGAGCAGCTCGAGGAATCTCCCGGGATGTGGCGAGATCCCTCGCCCAAGCGGCGCAAGCGCGGAGTTGTGCCGCCGGCGCTCCAGGGTGACATCTTCACGGCAGGACCGGCTTTGCGGCCGGACCCGTGGGGCCGCGTTGCCCCCAGAACCGTTGGGGTCCAAAGGCGACGGTCGGGCATAGGTATGGGCCCAAACGCGCTTCAGCCCAACTACCCGTACGTCGTCCTCAGGCCACCGCGCTCCGCGTGGCGCTCGAGCGCCAACTCGATCAGCCGGTCCAGGAGCCGGCCGTAGGGAAGCCCGCTGGCCTCCCACAGCTTGGGGTACATGGAGATCTCGGTGAACCCGGGAAGCGTGTTGATCTCGCTCACATAGATCTCGTAGCTCCCGCGAGTCACGAGGAAGTCCACCCTCGCCAGACCCGCGCAGTCCACGCACCCAAACGCCGTCACGGCCATCTCGCGAACCTGCCGCGTCACGTCCGGCGGCAACGTCGCGGGGATGATCAACTCCGAGTCACCGTCCACGTACTTGGCCTCATAGGAGTAGAACTCCCGCGAGGGGATCACCTCTCCCAGTACGGAGGCCTCGGGCTCTTGGTTGCCCAACACGCTGCACTCGATCTCGTGAGCGTTTTCCACGGACCGCTCAACGAGGACTTTGACATCGTACTCCGCCGCCAGGTTCACGGCTCCCACGAGATCCGGCAGCGTCCGGACCTTGGTGATCCCCACGCTGGAGCCGAGATTGGCGGGCTTCACGAAACAGGGGAAACCAATCGTGTCTCTCACCTGCGCCACAATGGCCTCGCCATCGGCGACCCAGTCGCGGCGCTTGAAGTGCAGAGCCTTGGGCGTGCGCAGCCCGGCGGCCTCAAAGAGCGTCTTCATGACGACCTTGTCCATCCCCACCGCGCTGCCCAGCACCCCGGCCCCCACGTACGGCAGTCCGGCCAGCTCCAGTAGGCCCTGGACGGTCCCGTCCTCCCCGTAAGGGCCGTGCAGGACGGGGAAGACCACGTCGATGGCCCCGGCCTGTTCCACGCCGCCGTCGGTGATCCGCAGCAGATGGTTCGACCGGTGATCGGCCGAGATCATCGCCCGCTCCGACGGGATGTTGGCCAGGCCGTCGGTGAGGGCGCGCTCGCTCTCTCCGGGGATCAGCCAGCGGCCCTCCTTGGTGATACCCATCAGGTGGACCTGGTACTTCTCGGGGTCAAGATTGGCGACGACCGAGCGGGCGGAGGCCAGCGACACCTCGTGCTCTCCCGACCTGCCGCCGAAGATGACCGCCACGTTCAGCCGGCGGTCTCCGGGCTGTGCTGCCATGCTTCCTGCTCCCTTCGTCCCGGGCAACTGCCGCGCGCGGCGTCTCCCCTCACGCAATGGGTTCGGCGCCCGAGGACCGCGTGATGATACCACGGGCACCGGGGTTTGACAAAGAGAGCCCGCGCCGGGAGATGGGGCAGGTGCAGGCGGCCCCCCCGGCACCCTCCCGCCGTCTCCCGTGGTTTGCCTGCCCCTGCCGCTGTGCTATAATCCAGCTATGGAACCCCTTGCCCCGCAGGCCGGCCGCGAGACGCCGGCACAGGTGGTCGAAGTCGCCGTGGAGGTCCTCCCCCATGCCCAGGGCCTCCCTCTGCCCCGGTACGAGACGGCGCAGGCCGCGGGGATGGACCTGCGCGCGGCTGTGGAGGCGCCGGTGCAACTGCGGCCCGGGCAGAGGACTGCAGTGCCCACCGGGCTCAAGATCGCCCTGCCCGCCGGCTACGAGGCCCAGGTCAGGCCGCGCAGCGGTCTGGCCCTCAAGCAGGGCATCGCCCTGGTGAACGCCCCCGGCACTATCGACGCCGACTACCGGGGCGAGATCAAGGTCATCGTCATCAACCTCGGGCAGGAGCCGGTAGTCATCTCCCGGGGCGACCGCATCGCCCAGATGGTGGTGGCGCCGGTCACCCGGGTCTGCCTGCGGGCCGTGGGCAACGTGGACGAGACGCAGCGCGGCTCCGGGGGCTTCGGGCACACCGGGATGCAGTGACATTGTCCGTCCGGCGATGGCTACCGCACAGCGGCCCGCGCCGGCACTTCCACCGATCCAGAACGGGGGCACAGCATGTTCCGCATCGCGCTCATGTTGACCGTGATCAGTCTTGCCGCGGTACTCGTCGGCTGCCCGGGACCGCAGTCCGACAGGGCATCCAAGACCGCGGAGGAGGGCGGACTTCCCGCCTCGGGAGCCGGGCAGCCGCAGACCTCCGAACCCTCCTACTCCAGCGGTGTTTCCCAGGTGGACGAAGAAGCGCCGGACTTCGCACTCACCGACACCGCCGGCAATGAGATCACCCGCGACGACTTCCGGGGCAGGGTGCTGGTGCTGGACTTCTGGGCCACGTGGTGTGAGCCGTGCAAGGACAAGCTCAAGAAATACGAGCCCATCGTGGACAAGTACCGCGACCAGGGCGTGGAACTGCTGGCCGTCTCGCTGGACTCGCGGCCCGAGGTGGCCGCGGGCTGGGCCACCAAGAACAACCTCCCCTTCACCGTGGTAATGATGACCGATCAGCTTAAGGCCGACTACTTCCCCGAGGTCGGCGGGGACGTGAAGATCCCCGAGGTCCGGATCATCGACCGGGACGGTAATCTCCGCTTCAAGCTCGATGCCAAGAGCACGGTGGAGGACATGGAGCTGGCGCTGGCGGAACTCGTCGCCGAGTCCGTGGGGGGCGACGAGAGTGTGAGCAAGGAGCTGCTGGACGCCGAGACGCCCGCCAAAGCGGCCCCCGCGGACACCGCGGGTGACAAGGAAGGCGAGTTCCAGATCCCGCCGCCCTCAGCGGAGGAGACCGGGAGCAAGCTGTAGGGGCTCGCCCATCGCGACACCCCGGCGGCCGCCGGAGGCGCTTTCCGGCGGCCGCCATCTCTGTGCTCGAGGCCGCTGAATGGCAAACCCCTACAAGCTCCTGCGCCGAGTGATCCAGTGCGCCTTCCTGCTCCTGTTTCTGGGGCTGTTTTGGCAGGCACGCTGGCACGGCCCGGGCCTCAGCGCCCCACCCCCGCTCTTCCTGCGCATGGACCCGCTGTCGGCGCTCTGCGTCTGGCTGGCCCCGACCCCCACCTGGCCCGTCCTGCTCATCCCCGCCCTGCTGCTGCTCTTGCTCACCGCCCTCCTGGGCCGGTTCTTCTGCGGCTGGATCTGCCCGCTGGGCACAACCATCGACATCTTCGACCACCTGTTTCTCCGCAAGACCAGGCGCAGCCACGAGCACCTCAACCGCCCGGCCCTCAAGTTCCACATCCTTGGCCTCACGCTGCTCGCCGCACTCTTCGGCACCCAGCTCGCCTGGCTCCTGGACCCGATACCGCTTCTCACCCGCACCCTGGCCGTGGTCTTCTACCCGCTCGCCGTCGGCCTGTACAATGCGGGAGTCATCGCCTCCAGGCCGGCACTCGGAGGCCTGGGTGTGCGGCTGGACCCCACCGATACCGCACCCACCTTCGCTCTGAATCTCCTCGTCCTGCTCGTCTTCGCCGCCGTGCTCGCCACGAGCTTCCTCAGTCGCCGGTACTACTGCCGCACGCTGTGTCCGCTGGGGGCCCTGCTGGGATTCCTGGGGCGCTTTGGGCTGCTTCGGAGGCACGTGACGGGCTGCGTGAGCTGTGGCCGCTGCGTGCGTGAGTGCAAGATGGGCGCCGTGCTGCCCCCCGACGACTGCGCCGAGGACTATCATCGCACCCACACCGCCGAGTGCATCCTGTGCTACGACTGTCTGGCCTGCCCCCGGCCGGGGATCACCCACATCGGGCTGCATCCCGGCACGCAGGGCGCCGAGCCCGGCCTACGCCTGAGCAAGCGCCATTTCCTGGCCTCCCTGGGACTGGGGGCGCTGTACGGGGCGACGGCAAGCACCGGCGCGGGCCGCCGTGCCACCAGCGGCCGCCTCATCCGCCCGCCCGGCGCCATCCTCCGCACCCCGGCCGGAATCCGCCCCATGCGCGAGGAGCAGTTCCGCGACTTGTGCGTGCGCTGCGGCAATTGCATGAAGGCTTGCGTCACCGGCGGGCTCCAGCCCGCGGTGGTGGAGGCGGGCTTCGACGGGGTCTTCACTCCGATCCTCGTCCCGAAGCTGGGCTACTGCGAGCAGGGCTGCACCGCCTGTGGCGAGGTCTGCCCAACCGGCGCCCTGGCCCGCTTCACCGTGGAGGAGAAGGCCCACATCAAGCTCGGGCTGGCCGCGGTCCACAAGGACAAGTGCCTGTCGTGGCAAACGGGCCACAGGTACAGGCTCTGCCTGGTATGCAACGAGCACTGCCCCTACGGGGCCGTCGCGGTCATCGACGATGACGGCCGGCAGCGCCCGGTAGTCAACGCCGGCGTCTGTGTGGGCTGCGGCCAGTGCGAGAAGAGCTGTCCCGTCAGGCCCGAGGCGGCCATCGTCGTGTACCGCTCGGCGTCCCGGGTGTAGCGACCGAACACCTACAGTTGTCCCCATTTTCCAGAGACTCTGCTGCTCCCCTCCGGTAGTGCCCTGCCCACGCCCCTCCCCCGGGATCCACACGCAGTTCCTCGATCAGAATAAGGCAATTCTTACTTGACAGATGCCCTGCTGGGGTCCAGAATGTTAGATGCGTCTAACTATGACGGCGTGACTCTACGACACCGGGTGGGTTGCGCGCGTGTCGGGGTTAGGGTTTCCAGTGTCGGGATGCCCACGCCTGAGGGAGCAAACTATGGCAAAGGAAGGCAATGGACCACCTCTTGGGTACCTGTTGCGGATCTCGAGGCGTGGTGGTGGCCTGCTTGTGGTGACGGCACTCCTGAGCGCGGTCTCCGGCGTGCTCACTGTAGCGCCGTTTTACTATCTGTACCGGCTGATCGGGGCGCTGCTGTCGAAGACGGCCACCAACCCCGAACTCATGCATTGGGGGGTGCTGATCCTGGTTGCCGGCGGGGCGCAGATCGTGACGCTCGCCTTGGCGATGATCGCGTCGCACATAGCGGCGTTCCGCATACTGCGGGATTTGCGGTACGCTCTGGCGGCCAAGCTGCTGGAGCTTCCTCTGGGGTGGTTCACGGCACGCACGTCGGGCGACACGCGGAAGCTGTTTTCGGAGGATGTGGAGAAGATCGAGCTATTCATCGCCCACCACATTCCCGACATGACCAGGGGCATCGTGACTCCCGCGGCCACCCTGGTACTGCTGCTTGCGGCCGACTGGCGCCTGGCGTTGGTATCGCTGATACCGGCGGTAGTGGCCCCCTGTTTCCTGATCGCCATGTACCGTCGCTACGATGAGAACATGGCGCGATACTACGGTCTGCTGGCACGGATGAATGGCACGATCATCGAGTACATCCGGGGGATGAGCGTGGTGCGGGCGTTCAACCGGACCGCGGCTTCTTTCGGCGACTACCGGGAGTCGGTGGAGGCTTACTTCCGTTTCTGGCGTGACTGGACAGTCCGGGTGATGTCCTTCTACGGAGGCTTCCAGACGATTCTGGAGTCCGGGGCATTGTTCATTCTCGGGGTGGGAGGTGCGCTCTATCTGGGCGGCCACGTGAGCTTGCCGGCCTTTGTCATCAGCCTCATCCTGGGTCCGGCCTACGTGGCGTCACTTCGCCAGTTGAACTTCTTGTCCTCTCACATGAGTATGAACCTGCAGGGCGTGACGCGACTGCGGGAAGTCTTGGAGAGTGATGCGCTGTCGGAGCCGGCTTTGCCGGCACAGCCGGGCGGGCATCAGATCACATACCATTGCGTGGGTTTCGCCTACGACCAGGCCGAGGCGCTCTCAGGCCTGAGCCTGGTGGCACGACCCGGCACGGTGACGGCTTTCGTCGGGCCTTCGGGAGCGGGGAAGACCACGGCGGCCCTGCTGGCGGCGAGATTCTACGACCCGGCCTCGGGTATCCTGCGCATGGGTGGCCTGGACTACCGTGATGTGGGCACGAAGCTTCTGATGCAGAGGGTGGGCATCTGCTTCCAGGAGGCCCAGCTCTTCAAGGGCACGATTGAGGACAACATACGCATGGGGAACCGTGACGCAAGCATGGATGAGGTGGTGGCTGCAGCAAGGGCCGCCAGGGCGCACCAGTTCATCTGCGAGCTTCCCGGTGGCTACGGCGCCAGGGTCTCCGGTGACCGCACCCTGTCTGGGGGGCAGATCCAGCGGATCGCCATCGCCCGCGCGATGCTGAAGAACTCCCCGGTCGTGGTGCTTGATGAGGCCACCAGCTATGCGGATCCGGAAAACGAGCGGCTGATCCAGGAGGCGCTCAACGAGCTACTGGTGGACAAGACGGTGATCGTTGTCGCCCACCGGCTCAACACCATCCGCCATGTGGACAGCATCGTCGTCTTCGAGGCCGGGAAGGCTGTGGAGTGCGGGACATGGGAGCAGTTGTCCGCGGCCGCAGGGCCGTTCTCTCGGCTCCGGCGCAGCGCGGACGCGGCCCTGCAATGGAGCGTACAGACACAGCACAAGGAGGCAGGCCATGTTGCCGGTTAGCGTCAGCAACCTCCTGGGGATCCAGGAGCGTCCGCGTATGAGCAAGCCGGTGGTGTATGCCGTGCTCGAGGGCTGGCTGTCCGCCTGCATCCAGGGGACACTGCTCATCGCGGTCTACCGCCTGGTTTCCGGGACCTTCACCGCCGAGTTCCTGGCCTGGACGTTGGCCGGGCTGTTGATTGCCCTCATCGCGCGCTACTTCGCGGGGAGACAGGCCCTCTTGGAGTGCCAGGTCCGGGGCGCCGACTATATCCGGCACGCGCGCATGGCACTGGGCGAGCACCTGCGCCTCCTGCCTCTGGGCTTCTTCCAGCGATTCCGCGCCGGCGACCTCACCAGCCGGCTGATGAGCAACATCCAGGACGTCGAGATGGTCATCACCCACCTGTACACGGACGTGGTCACCGCCGCGGTCTCGGCCCTGGGCATCGCCCTGTGTTTGTTCTGGGTGGACTGGCGTCTGGCGCTGGCCGCCGTGGCCGTCCTGCCTCTGGGAGTACCCGTCTTCTTGCTCACCACGAAGGTATTCGCCT
>CAZXDD010000017.1:0-12217 GCA_964639415.1 uncultured Armatimonadia bacterium | reverse complement strand
CCACCGGCCGCAAGCGCTATGCCGTGTCCGGGGAGATGAACGACGCCTTCGTGGAGTTCCTCTCCGGCATTCGGACCCTCAAGGCCCATGACATGGCGGTGGAGAAGCTGGATGTCTTGCGGGGCGCCATCGATGCTTCGATGCGTACGAGCATCGCGCTGGAGGCCACGCTGGCGCCGGTGATCGTTGGGTTCCAGCTCCTGCTGGACGTGGCGCTGACGCTCACGCTGCTTCTCGGCGTGTCGTATCTGGCCGGGGGAAGCCTGGGGCCGGCCGAGTTTGTTGCCGCGGCGATGCTGGCGTTCTACCTCTACCGGCCCATCAAGAACATCGCCTTGTTTCAGGCGGAGATACGCAACGCGGAGCAGGCCGCCAAGACCATCCGCGGCGTCTTGTCCGAACCGACGCAGTCCTGGGACCAGGAGGCCGGACCCACCTTCGCCTCCCCTGACCCCTCCGTGCCCACGCTGGAGTTTCGCGATGTGACCTTCTCCTACGACGGCGACTCCACCGCGGTCAGCGGGTTGTCGTTCTGCGTGCCGCGCGGGTCTGTGGTTGCCCTGGTCGGGGCGTCCGGCTCCGGGAAGACCACGACGGCAAACCTTGCCATGCGCCTGTGGGACCCTGACGAGGGCCGGATACTTTATGAGGGGCGAGACATCGCCACCATACGGCCGGAGCGATTGCTGTCACAGATGAGCGTGGTGTTCCAGGACGTATATCTGTTCCACGACACGGTGCGCGCCAACATCGCCATCGGCAAGGAAGGCGCCACGGACGATGAGATCGTGGCCGCCTCTCGGGCGGCGCGCGCCGACGAGTTCATCCGTCGCTTGCCCGACGGTTACGATACCGTCCTGGCCGAGGGCGGTGCCAGCCTCTCGGGCGGGGAAAGACAGCGCATCGCCATGGCGCGCTGCATGCTCAAGGATGCCCCCTTCGTCATCCTCGACGAGGCCACCGCCTCGCTGGACCCCGAGAACGAGCGGGACGTACAGCAGGCGTTGGCACATCTGCTGCAGGATCGCACCGTCCTGGTCATCGCCCATCGCCTCAAGACAATCCGGGCGGCCGACCGCATCATCGTCCTGGACCACGGGCGGGTGGTGCAATCCGGCACTCACGACGAGCTGCGGGCCGAAGGCGGAGCCTATGCCGCCATGTGGCACAATCAGGAGGCGAGTGAGGGCTGGAGTCTCAGCCGGGCCCATGCAGCGTCACCGGGTCTGGCCTAAGGGTGTCTGCGCATGCGCCCGTCAGGACGGCGCCGGACAGCGCTTCCGCTGCGCGTCCGGCGCCGCCTCCCTTCAGTACACATAGATCAAGTTCCCCGTCGTCCCCGTGATGGCATCCACCACCAGCCAGCCCGCGCAGCCCAGTGACTGGCCCAGGATCACCCCCAGCAGGACAGGCAGCCCGGCCTGATACGTGCGGTAGCCGCCGTAGCGCAGGGCCAGGGCCTTCAGCGCCCAGCCGATCAGGATCGGCAGCCACAGGTCCTGCACCGGCTGCGTGGCGGCGACGGCGAAGCCCAGCGGATGCAGAGGCCACCACAGGAAGCTACGGTGGGCCGCGGTCAGAAGCCACATCACCCCGGCGCCGATGCCCAGGTAGGAGAAGCGCGCCAGGCCGGGCTCGGCGGGAGTCTGCAGTTGCGAGGCCACGTACCCGAAGGCCGAGGTCGGGTTGCCCGAGAACAGCCAGGAGCTGAGACTCACCCCACCCCGCGTGTAGGCCAGGTAGAGAGTGACCAAGGTCCCGCCCACAGCGCTGACCAGCAGCGTGAGAGCGGTGGCCGTGAGCAGTCCGCGGGGCCGCCGGCCGCCGTTGGTGTTGCGGGCCTCTCTGTCGTTGGTGTTGCGGGCTTTCCAGCCCGCCGCCGTTGCCTCTGGCCGTCCTCCGCCCTGCCCCCTACCTCCCTCCCCGGGCCCCGCCACACTCCACAGCTTCAGAGCATGGGCGAAGTACGTCATCAACGTCACCCGGATGTCCGCCGTCCAGGCGAAGGCATAGCCCAGGCTGAGCAGCCCCCCGGGGCCGAGGTACCGGCTGCCCAGGGAATAGGCGGTGAGCGATTGGGGGATCAGGGCCGCCCGGGTCACCGGCACGCCACCCTGGACGGTGGACCGCGACAGGGCGATGAAGTTGACGAAGGCCGAGAACAGGAATACCGCCGCACCCGGGGGCGGAACCCCGCTGGCAACCAACCACGCTCCCAGGGCCAGCAGGCCGCCGGCCGCCAGCGCCCAGGCGACCGCCGGATGGCAGGGCTCCTCGTCCTGCCGGGCCAACCGGCGACGCCCCCACGCCGCGGCCCACATGTCCGAAAGCAGCTCCCGGGCCGACCACAGCGCCGTGAGCACCAGCAGGATCATGGCTCCCATCGCCTGGTAAGAGACGGCCGGCGAGCCCGCGCAGTAGACCTCCTTGGCCCCCAGCCCCACTCCGGCCAGGCGCATCAGCGGCGTCTGCAGCCCGGCAACCAGCGCGAAGAACCACAGCGTGAACCCCAGGTCGGCGCTGACCACGTACGAGAACCCCGCCACCGCCGGATTGAGCCACAGGCGCAGGAGGAAGGTCTCGCGCTGCATCGGGATGAGGATGTCCCGGTTCATGCGGATCTGCGGTACGCCGGGGATGTAGAAGTGTAGGCCATTGAGGACCGTAGGAATGAGCGCGATCCCGACGCCGAGCCACAGCAGGCGATTGCGGAGGATCGCCGGCAGGCCCCCGTCGCGATTGTCGGCAAGCTCCAGGGGCAGGCGCATCAGGGGGTAGATGAGGCGCTCGCGGTCCACCCACTGGCGGCGCAGAAGCAGCATGATGCCGATGGTGGCGGAGTAGAAGGCGGCCACCATCACCGCCCAGGAGGCCAAAGGCACCGCCCAGGCGCCCCAGGGGACCCGCGCCCCCGGTGGCATGGCCTCGTAGAACCGGCGACTTACCTCGAGGTCGACCGGAACCATCCATTCCGGCACGTGGGGCAAGAGCATCTCGCCCCAGCGGTTCTCCGGTGTGGCGTAATACTGCAGGCCCGTCATGATGGGCAGAAGCTGGCCGATGAGGCCCCAGGTGGGGACGGCGGCGGCGATCAGGACCATGGCAAACACGATCAGCATGGCCTCGCGGGACAGGGAAAGCCGCCTGCTGAGCCGCGCCAGCAGCGGATTGCAGAGAGCCAGGACAAACCAGATGGCCACGGCGCCGAAGGGCAGGGAGGTATTGGCCGGGCGGCTGCCGCGGATGACAAGATTGGCGTACGGGAAGGCCAGGGAGACGCAGGCGGCGCACAGAAGCCCGATGGCCAGTACCCGGGCGTCCGGGGAGTGCTGCCGGTTTCGCATCGGCTTCGGAGGCGTGTTGACCATGGTCCACGGTCCTTCCGAAGGTATTCCTCTCTGCGTTTGGGGCAAGTTCCGGGGCTCGTCCCCGCCGTTCGCAGCCGCGCCGTTCGCAGCCTCGTAGGTCGGGCTTTTCGCTCACATTGTGCGTGAACGCACTGGGGCCACATCTCGCCATTCCCACGTCCGGAGCGGACGCTCTCAGAATGACATTCCCATGCGACTTTGGACCTTCCCGCCACGCTTCGAGCCCCCCCGCAGACGGGGGAAGACACGACGCAGCCCGGCCCCCGGCTCAGAAGTAGATCAGCGGGTCGGCCAGCTTCTTCCAGTCATCGCCGGCGAAGTGGGCGAAGGCCGGCCAGACCAGGCTCAGAGCGAAGATCTGCCCCAACACAAGCCCCACGAACACAGGAGTAAGCTGGTGGTACAGCCGCACCCCGCCGATCCGCAGGATCACGGACTTGACGGCCCAGATCGTCAGGAATGAGCCCCAGTAGGCGTAGCCGTAGGAGGTGGTCATCACGAACCCCAGCGGATGCAGCGGCGATCTGGGGAATACCTGGCGCAGCGCCACCAGCAGGAGGGTGAAGGCGAAGGCGCCGATGGTAAAGCCGTTGCGGTTCCAGTCCGGGAGCAGGGCGTTTCCATCGGCGATGCCGCTCACCTCGTCCCACTCCGCCCGTGAGATCGAGACGTGATAGCCCCCCTGAGTGGTTCCGCCCTGCAGCGTGTTCATCCCCCACTCATACGCCTGGCCCACGAAGGCGTGGAACACCACCATCAGCCCCACCAGCATGGCGACAATCACCAGCAGGGACATGTGGGAGGTCTTGACTCCGGTCTCCTCGCCCAGCCGCAGGCTCTCGATCTGGTACGTCATGCCCTCGGGATAGTCGCCGAAGTGCAGGAAGATCAGGCTGCCCAGATGCACGAGGTTGGCGTAGCTTCCTCCGGGCATCAGCGGCTGTGAGCCCACGAAGGACTTCAGTTGGCGACTGGCCTGCCAGAACGGGAAGGAGGACAGATAGCCCACACCGCTTTCGGCCCTGCCGCGGGTGAAGATGGTGGCGAAGAGCAGGATGAGGCAGAAGAAGATGCCCGCCACCCACCAACTCATCCCGGCCAGGTTGTACCACACGCACAGGGCCAGAAGGCCGCAGGCACCGGCGATGAGGGCCAGTCGCGGGGACATGGGATCGGCCCAGGGATGGGGCTCGCCCTCGCCGGCCAGTGCTTTCCCGGCCACGGCGGCCTGCCAGACTCGTGCCAGGAAGCTCCGGGCGGTCCAGGCGTAGAACAGGGCGATGGCGACGAAGGCACCGGCGCTTTGCTCCCAGTAGAAGGGGAAGCCCGCAGGCGGGCGCAGACCGGCGACACCATAGAACAGGCGGATCGGCTTGAAGCAGAACAGGAAAAAGAACCACATGGAGAAGCACAGGTCCTGCGGCGCGAAGTACGCCAGACCGGACAGGGACGGATTGTAGATGAACAGAAACAGCGGCCGCAGGGCATCCAGCGGCCGCTCGGTGAACAGCTTGCCCACATCGAAATGGGTCCCCAATGTGGGCACGCCCGGGTTCAGCGCATGGAGCATGATGCTCAGGAAGTGGACGAAGGAAATCGCGAAGCCCACCCACATGAGTGGCTCGGCCCAGACGGAGGTGCGCGGGCGCAGGCGGCCGGAGCCCGCGGCGGCGATGTACAGAGGGACCGTCACCATCGGGAACCCCAGGTGCTCGTGCTCCACCCAGTAGCGCCGCAGGACGGCGGTGATGCAGTACAAAGTCCCCCACAGGACCATGAAGAAGCCGATCCACAGGCCCAGCGGCCCCAGCCACGCTCGCCAGGGCACCGGCGCATCGCCGGCACCCTCGTAGTACATGCGGATGACTTCCGGGTCCTGCGGCAAGAACCAGGAGGGGACGCACTGCTCGGCAAGACGGGCGTAGTTGTTCTCGGGAGCGGCGAAGTAGTACGGGACGGTATAGGCCGGCAGAAAGCGGCTGACCCCGTCATAGCAACTGCCCGCGACGAGCACGAAGCAGTAGATGATGACGATGTCGCGGCGCTGCAGCTTCAGCGTGCGGGCCAAGAGCGGGTACAGGGCGGCCAGGACGAACAGAACGGCGAAGTGCACCTGCGGCAGTGCGCCGAGGCCCTGGATCTGGCTGACGGCCTGGTAACGTGCGCCCAGAACGCCCAGCACCAGGGCCAAAAGCAGCGTGCGCAGGGCGATGGGGCGCGGACCGCTGGGGGGACTCTCATGCGCCGACGCCCGGGGGGAAATGGTGTGCATGGCGCCGTATGGTTCGCCGCCGAGGGGCCGCCGTCCTGTAGGAGGGTCGATGCAGGAAGCGGGGAACAAGAACACCGGGCCGGGTGACGCACGGCCCGGTGAGATAGGGCAGGGGCGACCACAGGCGTGGCCGAGAATCCTGCCTTCGCCGGCGATGTCATTCTGAGGGCGTCGGCTCCCGAAGGGAGCAGCCCGAAGAATCCCCTGATATTCAACGAGTCTCTTCGCTCAAGCGTCGCGAGCCCGGGCTTGCGACGCCGACGCCCCAGAATGGCATGCGCCGGCCCGGCCTCTACGACGCCGGGTACCAGTGCACCGGCTTCATGGCCTCGGTAAGGCTCAGCCACTTGGCATGCCCGTCGGCGTAGGTGCAGTTGATGCCACCATTGTGCAGCCCCGCGTCCTGATGGAAGTACATGCTCTGCATCGAGGCCTCCGTGGTCTGCGGGAAGAACCTCCAGCACAGACCGATGGCCTGGCTGTCGGAGTAGCCCAGGACGTTGCGCATCCAGAAGTAGCCGAGGCTGCCGTCGCAGACGATGATGCGCTCCGCCGGCTGCTTCACCCGCGCCTCGGGGAAGCCGTCGTAGGCCAGGCCGGTCCGCGCCGGACTGATCTGTTGGCCGGGGAAGTAGCCGAACTCGATATTGTACGCATAGCCCGTGGGCCACGTCGGGCTCGAGGGGCAGCGGATCATCTGCTCGTTCTTGATATAGGGGGCCAGGTAGTAGGCGTACCAGGTCCCCCAGGGCGCCTGGCTCGTGGAGAACGGGTAGAACCCGTCATAGTCCTGCTTGTACATCTCGATGGCCAGCCCGATCTGCTTGGTATTGCTCAGACAGGAGGTCTGCCGGGCCTTCTCCCGGGCTCGGGCGAACACCGGGAACAAGATAGCGGCCAAAATGGCGATGATCGCGATGACCACCAGCAACTCGATGAGCGTGAACGCCCTGCGCGACATAGGCTTGTCCTCTCTTTTCCCCCACCTCTTGGGTGGGCTGTGGTGGACCGACATGGCTGCTTTCGGGCCGTGGCGACACAGGCGCAAGGCCTGCCGAAGGCGAGCGCGCAAGACAGCCGGCACGGCGAAATCCACGATATGGTACCAACGTTTCTCCATTTGCGCAATGTTTACCAGTGGCGAGATAGGTATGCTTACTCACTTGTTATGCAATCGCCTGCCCTGAGTCCCCGGCCTGTCCGCAGGGCCGGCTACAAGCTCCGGGCGGCCCGGGGGCGGAACGTCCGGCCATGGCGAACCGTCTGATGCAGGGAGCACACCACATCAAGGGGGTCGAGACCATGCTCACGCTTGATCGGACAGGGGTTCTGCTTGCACTGGCGCTGTCGCTTGCCGCGGGAAGTGTGTACGCACAGACGGCCGGAACGATCGTGGCCGTCACCGTCTATCAGGGCCAGGCGTTGGTCACTCGCGAGGTCCGTCTCGAGGCCAAGGCCGGACCGCAGGAGTTCACCGTGCAGCAACTGCCGGAGATGATCATCCCCGATTCGCTGTACGCCACCGGTGGCGATGGCCTCACCATCCGTGCCGTGCGCTACCGGGCCTCGGCGGTGGCCGAGGACGTGCGGCCGGAGGTCAAGGCCATCGACGACCAGATCAAGGCGAAGATGCGACAGCAGCGCAAGACCGAATCGGAGCTCGCGGTGCTGCAGAGCCGGACGGGGTTCCTGGACAACCTGGAGAAGTTCGCGGCCGACAAGGCCACCGCCGAGATGGACAAGGGGACGTTGAACCCCGCGGCCCTCACCGAGACGGCGGAGTTCATCTTCACACAGAGAGATGAGATCGCCACCAAGACGCTGGAGCTGGAGAGCACCAAGGAGACGGTGGCCGAGGAGCTGGTGGTGCTGCAGCGGCAGCGGGCGGAGCTGGCGGGACCGGGGAGCAGGAGTCTGCGGGAGGCCGTCTTGTTCCTGGACGCCGACGCGGCCGGGCCCACAAGCCTGAGACTGAGCTACCTCGTCGCCGGCGTGGGCTGGGCGCCGGCCTACAGCGCCCGGCTCAACGAGGCCCGCGACCTCGTGGCCCTGCAGTACCACGCCCTGGTAACGCAGATGAGTGGCGAGGATTGGCCGGGGGTGAACCTGACCTTGTCCACCAGCAATCCGGACATGCGGGCGGCCGCGCCGCTCCTGTCGCCCCTGCAGATCGCCCTCGTCGCCGGGAGCGAAGCCGGAGGCCCGGAGGATGCCCAGGCCTACGCGCAGGCCAAGCAGATGCTCCAGCAGCAGATGCGGGCCCCCAGAAGCGGCTTCAGGGGAGAGAAGGGCGACAAGGGCGACATGGGTATGCCGGGCATGGGCCCAACGCCGCCGGCCACCCAGAGCGGGGCCGATGACGACATCTTCGACCTCAACCTGCTCGCCGCCAGGCTCCAGAACACGGAGCTCACCGCCCCCGATGAGGCGGTTAAGACCGCCCGCATCCTGGGGGCCGGGCGGGTCGAGGGCATGTCGGTGGACTATCCCATCGAGGGCCAAATCAGCATCGAGAGCCGCCGCGATCAGCAGATGTTCCACATCGCCACCGTCGACCTGACGCCCCAGTTGGTCCACACCGCGGTGCCGCTCTTGACCGAGTACGTGTACCGCTCGGTGGAGTGCACCAATGCCAGCGACTATCCGTTCCTGCCCGGCCCCTACAGCGCGTACCTGCAGGGGGCTTTCGCCGGGCGCGGGCACCTGCCTTTGGTGGCCCAGGGGCAGGGAGTGACCATGGGCTTCGGCACCGAGACGCGGCTGAGGGCCTCGCGCGAGCTGGAGGAGAAGACCACTACGGTCCGAGGCGGCAACAAGGTGGTGCAGTACACCTACGCCCTGCGCCTGAGCAACTTCATGGATACGCCGGTGAAGGTGCAACTGTGGGACCGCATCCCCAAGGCCCCCAACAACCAGGTGACGGTGACTCTCGTCGAGCCCGATCCCGCTCTGAGCCGGGACCCGCTCTATCTGGCCCAGCATCGCCCGCGGGGTCTCTTGCGCTGGGACCTGGAGGTTCCGGCGAAGGCCTCGGGCGCCGATGCCTTCAAGCTCACTTACCAGTTGCAAATAGAGCTGGATAAGAACTACGATATCGGAGAGCTACCGGACACGGTGGCCGAGGACATGCGTCGCGACCTGGACGTCATGCGCAGTATCAACGAGGCGGCCAGCGCGGCCCATTAGGTCTCAGGACCTTGCCGCCGTCTCGCCGGGGATGACGTGGCCGGCGGCGACGCGCCGCGGCATCGGCGCAATCTCCGCGACAGGCGCGGGGTAGCGGGCGCGCGTTTTGTCGAGGAAGATCACGACCCGCCGCCGGCCCATGTCGGCGGCGGTTTTTCCCTGTCCGGGGGAAAGCCGTCTTGGGAGGGATTCCGGTTATGTCTGAGATCATCGAGCTGTTCAAGAGCCCGCCGCCGGCCTATCGCGTGCAGCCGTTTTGGTTCCTCAACAGGGGTTTTGATGAGGTGGAGCTGCGGCGCCAGATCGCCGAGATGGATGACAAGGGGGTGGGCGGGGCGGTGCTGCACTGCCGTCACGGCCTCACCATCGAGTACATGTCCGAGGACTGGCTGAACATGATCGGGGTCTGCATCGACGAGATGAAGGCCCGGGGCATGGAGGCCTGGCTCTATGACGAGGACGACTGGCCCAGCGGCACCGTGGGCGGCCGGCTCACGCAGCCCCATCCGGAATACCGCATGAGGTACCTGCGGGTGCAGGAGATGCGCATCAATGGCGGCGTGACGTACCAAACGCGCCTGCAGCCCGACGACAATACCCTCCTCGCCGTTCAGGCCTGGCCGTACGAGGAGACCGAGGAAGGTCTCCGGCTGGCCCCCGAGCCCCACGACATCACCGAGTTCTACGCCGACGGCAAGCTCCAGTGGCACGCCCCTCTAGGCAAGTGGCTCATCGCGGTGCTGTGGGAATGCCCGGTGGCGGAAAGGGTCACCTGGGACCGCGGCTACTATCTGGACACCATGAACCCCGAGGCGGTGGACGCGTTCAAGTCCATGGCCTACGAGCCCTACCTGCGGTTCAAGGAGGACTTCGGCGCCACGGTGAAGGGCATCTTCACCGATGAGCCGGGGCTCATGATCCACGACGGGTTCTTCGGCGTCGAGGCCATGCGGACGACGGTGGAGGACCCCCGGGGCACGCTGCCGGGGACCATCATCGCCTGGACCCGGGACTTCCTGGAGAAGTTCCAGCAGCTCAAGGGCTACGACCTGTCCGGCAAGCTCCTGTGGCTCCTGTACGGCAGCGGGCCCTCGGTGCGGAAGGTGCGGGCCGACTACTACGACGCCCTGGTTACCTGGTACATCGAGGCCTATCACGGGAACCTGTCGGGCTGGTCGCGAGAGCACGGGCTGCAGTACATCGGCCACACGCTGGAGGACCCCCTGTGGGGCGCGGCGCGCTCGCAGGGCAATCAGATTCGCGTACTGGAGCAGTTCGACCGTCCGGGGCTGGACTATCTGGGCCACGGTGTGGGCACCCGCGAGAATCCCTTCCGCATCCTGGCGGCCAAGTGCGGCTCCTCGGTGGCCCACGTGCAGGGCAAGCCCCGGGTGATGTGCGAGGCCTTCGGAGGCAGCGGCCACGGGCACACCATGGCCGACCGGAAGCTCGACGCCAACTTCATGGCCTGCCTGGGCGTGAACATGTACATCCCCCACGCCTTCTACTTCAGCTTCCAGGGCTTCCGGAAGACCGACTGGCCACCCACCGAGTTCTACCACGCCCCCTTCTGGCCCTGGTACCGGCATTTCGCGGACTACATCGCCCGCCTCTCGGTCTTCGGCTCCGTCGGCACCCATGTGAGCGACGCCTGCGTGCTGCAGCCGATCCTCACCGTGCAGGCCGACATGTTCGCCGACGGCCACAGCGTGCGCGAGCCCGAGGCCCAGCAGGTGTTCAATGAGGTCTCCGACCTGCTCTTGAGGCTGCATCACGACTACGACTACGTGGACGACAGCCAACTTGCCCGGGCGCAGGTGGAGGACGGAAGGGTCAAGCTCCCCGAATCGGCGGAGACCTACCCATGCATCGTCCTGCCGGGCTGTCGGGTGATGTCCATCGCCGCCGCCCGCTATCTGAAGACCTACTTCGAGGCCGGCGGGCGTCTGTTGGCCCTGGGCCAGCTCCCCGCCGAGTGCGACGACCCACAGCATGACGCCGAGCTTGCACAGATCATCAGCGGCATCTTCGGACCGGGGGAGGAGGGGCAGGCCCTCCGCAACGACAACGAGGCGGGCGGCATCGCCATCGCCAGTCCGCTGCGCGGCCAGGACCTGCAGTTGTGGCTCCTGCAGACCATGCCCCAGCTCGTGGGCCCCGATGTGATTGTCGACGACGAGGAGCGCCGGCCGGTGGAGGACATCATCTGCTGCCACCGCACCACGGAGGGCCAGGAGCTCTACCTGCTGGTGAACCGCACCAAGCAGGACATCGAGGGCATCTTCCGCGTGCGCAATGAGGGGCTGCTGCAGGAGTGGTGCCTGGAAAGCGGCCGGGTTCAGACGCTCTTCGGCGCGGAGAAGGACGAGGAAGGATGGCTCTCCTACCGTGTGGCGCTGGACCCCTCGGCGGCGCTGCTTCTGGCGCTTTGCCCCGACCAGAGGGCCACCCCGGGCCTGGCGCCGCCGCAGCAGCGAAAGCCGGTCACTCAGATCAAGCTCGACCCCCACTGGCAGTTCTCGGCGGGTGGCGAGAACGTCTTCATCCTGGACAAGTGGACCTTCGTCCCCCGCGATACCGAGGCCGGCCCCAAGCACGGTGTGGGCATCCCCGGACAGGTCAATACCTACCGCGCCGACTTCTTCGTCGAGGCCCGGCCGGAGGCCATCCGTCTGGTACTGGACGATGTGGAGCAAAACATCCCCTCCCACGTGGGCTTCCTCAGTCGCCGTCGCAATGTGGAGATCTACGTCAACGACAAGCAGGCCCCGGCGCTTGAGCCCTCGACCTGGCAGGACAGGTACTTTTCCCAGGCAGACATCAGCGACCTGGTTGTCGAGGGCCGCAACCGCATCCAGATCGTCACTCTCAGCCTCCTGGAGCCTTTCCAGCACCTCAACGAGCCGGCCTATCTCGTGGGCGACTTCTCCGTCCTCAATGACGCGCTGGTGGCTCCGCTCACCACCATCCATGGCCCTTTCAGTCAGCAGGGCTACCCGCACTTCGTGGGCATCGCGACGTACAGGCAGACGATAAAGGTGCCCTCCGAGTACGTCGAGGGCCACCAGTTCATCCTCGACCCCGGCGACGTGTTCGACTGCTGCCGGGTAGCAGTCAATGGGCAGGAGGTCTCCGTCAGGCTGTGGCCTCCTTACCAGGTGGACATCACCGAGGCGGTGCGCGCGGGCAGCAATGAGATTGTCGTGGACGTCGCCAATTCGCTGACGAACCTGTACGACAAGGCCGACCGCACGGCGGGCCTCAGCGGCCCGGCGAGCGTGTGGGTGTTGAGGTAGCGGCGGGGGGGACGGCGGGTCACAGGAAATCGGTGACAGGAACGGCGGGAACGGCGGGAACGGCGGGAACGGCGGGAACGGCGGGAACGGCGGGA
>CAZXDD010000016.1:0-30474 GCA_964639415.1 uncultured Armatimonadia bacterium | reverse complement strand
GGCGGGGTTGGGGGGGTGAGGTGACGTGAGTCGGCGCCCGCCCAGAACCTGCATAATCTGAGTTTCCAGCCCCCCAAGCTGGCCTGCAAGGCCGGCGTCGGTCCTCCGACACGGCTCGAGCGAGCCATCGCGAGGTCGGCGCCGGGCGGAGCCCGCAAGTACGGCTGTGAGACTACCCGGGGGGCTCCGGCGGCCACGCGGGGAACAGCGGCCGCCCCCTTGCCGGGCTGGGGGCGAGCGCTTGCAGAGGACTTGCACACATGAACCGACTGAGAACCGCAATCGTGCTGCTCATGATCCTCGCCATCGCTGCGGTGTGCGGCTGTGCGCGTCGCCACATGGCGAGCATGCCCGCAGCGCCGCCGCAGGAGCCGGGTCGGTCAGAAGAAACGGCCGCCGCCCAACCCCCCGAGGTGCCGAAGGCCACGGTTCGGGTGCTGGTCCCGTGCGGTCTGGCCAGCTCATTCCGTGACATCAGCCTGCAGATTCCCGAGGACATGCTGGATATCTCCTTCCGCACTCGTGTTCTGCCGGTGGTGGAGATGACCGACAAGGTCCTGGCGGAGGAGATCGGTGGGGATGTGTTCGCATCGCTGGGGTACAAGGAGATCGAACGCCTCCAGGAGGCCGGCAAGCTGGTGGAGGGCAGCGTGCGGAACATCGCCCGCTTCCGGCTCGCGCTGATCGCCGGACGGGGCAACCCCCACGGCATTGCCCGCCTGGAGGACCTGACCAAGCCCGCCGTCAAGCATGTGACGATGCCCCCGCCACATGAGAACTCCGTGGGCTACTACACCCAGGGTGTGCTCAGAAAGGCAGGCCTTTGGGACAAGCTCGAGCCCAAGCTCGTCTACCCCGAGGACTCGGCACAGGTTATCAAGTACATGCGGGAGGGTTGGGCGGACGCGGCGGTTGTGTACGATACCTGCCTGATCGAGACATACACGCCAACGGGCGACCCGAAGGGGACTGAGGGGGTGGTGGACAAGATCGGCATGATCGATCCCGCCTTGTATCCGACGATGCACGCGCCGGCGGGCATACTGACGACCGCGACCGATGTGGATGCGGCCAACCGGGTGATTGAGTACCTGATGTCCGACAGGGTAGCGGCGATCACGGCAAGGTACGGGTATCTGCCCGCGGAGGAAGGCGGCGCCCCGCCGGAGACTACGGCCGAGCGAGCAGGGCCTCGCTGAGTTGGCGTGCCATGGCGTTGCTCGGGTCCTGGCGCAGAGCCCTGCGTACGTGGCTCACGGCCCGGGTTCCCTCGCCCAGCCTGGCCAAAGCCAGAGCCCATCTTATCTCCCGCTCGGCCCTGAGCCGGCTTGTCCACAGATCACCGGCGGCCGCGAGCTGCCTCTCCGCCTCGCTCCACCGCCCCTGCCCCGACAGTGCGGTCCCCAGAGTCAGGCGACAGAGCGATACCATCTGGCGGACGGCGCCGCTATCGGCGGCGCCACACCTCGTCCCCGCCCCGATCGCGGCGTCGAGCCACGCCGCGGCCTCCGGTGCGCTTCCCCGGGCATGGTAGTACACCGCGAGCTCGTGGGCCACGCCAAGATAGGTCACGACGGTGCCGGCATCGTCTCCTCCCCGGTGGATTGCGCCGGCGACCTCGGAGACCTCCGGCACCGGGCGCAGCGCCGTCCCTGCGCGCCGGCCCACCGCCAACAGCCAGCCGTCGGGAACCAGCCACTCCTGGGGTACGTAGCGGCCCAGCGCGCCCGGGTACGCCTGGAGCTTACGGCCTACATTGCGGCGGACGAAGTCCTGTCCCGCCCGGTCGGAAGCCGGCGGCACGTCCAACTCAGGGTGACCCCTGCGCAGTTGATCGGCGTACCAGGGGTAGCTCAGGAGTGGCAGAAACACCCGTGCGCCCAACCCGGGGTCATGCTCCACCTGCTCCAGGTAGTCAAGCAGGAAGCCGACTTGCGAGGCGTTGTGGACGAGAACGCCGTCTTTCGCCACCTGCTCGGACAGGAGCAGGCCGAACTCCCTCGCCGCTGTGACCCCTGACTTGTCGCACACCGCGAAGTTGCGCCGGGCGCCCCAGCCTGCGGTGAGCGCGATGGCCACTACCGCGATCCATGCCGCCGCCCTGCGGGACCGCCCGGCGGCCTGTGAGAGTGAGTTGAGCGCGGCGGCGGCCAGAACCACCAGCGCCACGTAAGAGGGCAGCAGATAGGCCTCCCACGTGTAGCGGTCGTTTGTCATGTCATAGCTTGCCACCAGGAAGACGTCGGCGAGGACGACCCAGAGGCCGGCCAGGAGGGGAATGGCCGCGGGAGACCTTCTGGCCAGACGGACGGCGCACAGGATCAGCGCCGCCAGCGCGCACAGGACCACCGGCAGCCCGAGGTGGTCGGCGGTGAGGCCCGAGACGTACGCCAGATTGGCGGACAGATCCTGACGCGAGGCACCCAGGATCAACCCCCGGAACTCCTGCCCGCTCACCAGCCACCAGAAGCCCGCCGGTGTCTCCGGATCCCCCCAGTCGCACACGGGATCGCTCAGCGAGCGTACAGGCAGGTAGGCAAAGGGCAGCAGGCCCGTCACGATGCCCGCCAGGGTGAGACCGATTGCTCGAAGACGCCGGCCGGGTCCGACGCACAGCGACGGCAGTGCGGCGAGGGGTGCGCAGCAGGCGATGATGGCGTGCACGCCATACCCGATGCCGAGCAAGAGCCCCATCCAGAACGGCCGAGGTCGGCGACAGACCGCCAGCAGCAGCATGCCGGCACAGGCCGCCGCAGCCGTCGGGTACTTGTTGGCCACCGTGGCCTTCTCCCACAGGCCCGGTGCCACCGCGAGGGCGCCGGCCGCGGCCAGAGCGATGCACACCGCTGGAGGCCCGGCCGGAAAGCCGTTCACCGCCGTCCCGCAAGGCGGGATCGGGCTCTCCAGCCCGACTCGACGGGCCCCTGAGACGCCGAAATGGGTTTCCGGCCGCACCTCCAGTGTGCCGTGCCTCTGCCCGTCATGGCGCCGCGCCGTGGCGACCGCCGCCAGGAACGCAAGCGAGACGGTCAGGGCGGCGGACAGGGCCGAGAGCAGGTTCACTCGCCAGGCCACGCTGCGCCACGGGAGCCGACTGCACGCGTATCCCAGCAGCGTGTACACCGGGGAGCCGTTGGGGTGCGCGATCCCGGGCTCAACACTCGACGCGATGAGCTCGCCGGAATCGGACCAGTAGACAGTCGGGCACAGACAGGGGACATAGAGGCACAACGAAACGCACCCGACCGCCGCAGCCAGCGCGGCTACGTGCAATCGGGTGCGTTTCCTGGTGCCATCACCTGAGGAGACGGTGTGTTCCAACGGCCGGGTCGCTCTCTGCTGGGTGTCAGCGACTAGCGCGTCTTCTGCCAGTACTTCGCGTAGCTGTCACGATAAGCGGCTTCCGAGGCCTTCATCCATTTGGCGTGGCCATCCACGAAGGCGAAGTTCAGCCCACCATTGTGACCGTCCACGACGTGAGCCGCGTTGCCGCAGCGACGGTGCGAGGCCCACGGCCAGCCATAGCAGTCGTCGTCGGCATTCTGCTCACCGCAGTAGGCGCACCAGGCGTTGGCCCGGTAGGGGTGGGTGTCGAAGACCATGATCGTCTCAGACGGGTGGGATACCTGCGCCAGTGCATTGGTGATGGCGCTGTGCGAGCCCTGACACACCCAGTTGCTCACCGCGTACGAGATGGAGATGTTGTTGCTCGGGCACACCATGATCTGTGTGTTCTTCAGATAGGGGGCGATCGCCTCGTGCCAGTGCCGCCAGCATGCATTCGCGACGTCGTCGTTGTAGTTCATCGGCAGACGTTCGTCGTAGTCCTGCGCGTATGACAAGATCGCCAACGCCAACTGCTTCTCGTTCGAAAGACAACTGGATTGGCGTGCCTTCTCACGCGCCCTGGCGAAGACCGGGAACAATATGGCGGCCAGAATCGCGATGATCGCGATCACGACCAGCAGCTCAATCAGCGTGAAACCCCGTGCTCTATGCATCCTGATCTCTTCCTCCTGCTGAGGTAGTGGTGCGCGCAGGCCCGCCCTGGGAACCAGGGCAGAGCCCGTATGGCCTGGGTGATCACCAACCGGAGCCAAGAACTGTAATCTGTGTAGTGTGCCGACGACTGTGACCGTTACACTCGGACGGTGAAGTCCGGATGACTTTTTCCCGCGGCACGACATGTGCCGTCTGTTCGCCGCTATCGCCTCGACTGCTGCGTCCCGCCGGTCTGCCGGCTGCCCCCGGCGGTGACCAGTTCGGCCTCTATTGCTGCTTCTAGCTCTGCTCTGGTCCACCTTGTATCGATGGGGCCGAAGAACGTCACCTCCTTCTCCTTGTCGCCCAGGCGCACCTTCCACTCCTGTTTGCCGTTGATCACGATGCCGTGGCAGATGGTCTTGGCATCACACCAGTCCACAAAGCCGTCGTCGCTGCAGGTGTCCACGAACTGGAAGTAGACGCGGTCCTTGTACGCCTCCGCCACCTCGTTGAGCACCTCGCAGGTCTTGTCCACACAGTCCTCGGGCATGGGATAGTACGCCGTCACCTGAACCGGGCTGTCGGGGGCGCCGAAGGTGATGGTGCGCGCGCCGGCTTCCTCGTTTTGGTCCGCGAACCTCTCGTCCACCAGTTGCCGCCGTGCCAGTTCGGACCGCACGAACTCGCGCAGGTCGGCTTCGCGCCACTGGCTGCCGTAGGGGTAGGGGGCCTCGAGGAACCGCACCTTGCGCAGCTTGCCGGCCACGGCGCGGGAGAACTCGTGGCGGCCAGAGACGGTCAGACCGTCTTCTTCTAGGCCGGCGGCGCCGCGCTGGATCTTCCCGCCGGGCGTGGAGGTATCCCGCAGTGAGACCCGCACATGAGGGGCGTAATCCTCGGCGATCCTCGCCAGCAGCTCCGCGCTCTTGTCGAAGTCGCCGGTCGCGGCCTCGTAGTAGGCCTCGATGGCGACTGCCGCCTGCGCCGGGCCCATGGTCGCCGGCCACTGCCGCGGGGCGCACTCATCGTGCTCATGCGGCGCCTCCGATGGCTGCGGTGGACCGCCTCGATCCTCGGACAGGTAGCTCACGGTGGCGGTTGCCGCCAGCGCGAGCAGGACGGCACCGATCTTGACGGCTCTATGCATCCTCTGCTCCTGATCCGCCCGGGGGCCTGGGCGCCGTCATCGGGCCGGGGCCTGTCGCGGCCGCGTCCCGCGGCCGCGAGCGGGTGGTGATGGCCGCCCTTGCTCGGGCAATTGTCGCCTCCGCTGCCGGCCGTACTTCCGCGGGCGCGATCCGGGCAAGGCGGGCCTCGGCCTGGGCCAAGACCCCCTGGTCCGGCTCGCCTCCGAAGCGCCCCACGTAAGATACGGCCTCCACAATGCCTATGGGTACACCGCTGGTTGCCAGGCGGCGTGCGGCCGCCAGGCCCCCTTCGTCGCCGGCCGCCTGCAGCGTCCGGAGAAGCAGGTTCTGCTGATCGACCACGGACGCGCAGAGGCTGCGATCCTCCCCGGCGACGCACATCGTGAACTCCGCCGAGCGCGCGAGATAGTCCAAGCAGGCCTGGCGCGCCACCGTCGATCCGCCTGCCGTGCGCGCCGAAAGATACAGCAGGATCGGCATCTCCAGGCTCTCGTAGTGGCAACATCTGGTCGCGTCGAAGCGGCAGGCGGATGCGGCGTCGCTCAGCACGCGGTCGTGTTCGGGGCACGGGTCGCAGGACAGCACCACCGCGGCGTAGGGGACTCTGCGGAAGTTCCGTACCCCACCTCGTCCGGCCTCAGCGGCGCGAAGACCCGGCACCAGCACGCGCCGGGCCCACAGGACCTCGCACCTGTCGTAGACCGTGCCGCAGACCCAGACCGCCACGCCAATGCCCAGCAGTACCGCCGACGAGCGTGCGACCCATCGCCCCATCACGCTCGCGCCTCCCAATGCAGGTCGGCATTTGAGATCCGTACCATGGTGCAGTTCGCTGTTGGCCAAGCGGCTACCTGCCCACTCGGCAGGTGCGCCTTGCCGTGCCGACGAAGCACCCCGCATTCCACCGGTGCCGGGCCGCCGGCAATGACGCGACCCTGGGCAAGCCCGGCGCTCTTCCCGCGAGGTGCGCCGTGCAGTTCGCCGCTAGCCGCTACATCGTTTCCGCTCTGCCCGTCTTCGCCCTGCTGGGCGCGCTCCCCATCTGTGCACAGCCCATCGCCCCGGAGGTCGCCGAGACGCTCACTCTCCTGCAGAATGGCGGCTTCGAGGCGGGGGGAGCGCTGTCCGATTGGTGGGCGCGCTTTCCCGCCGAGCCCCAGAGCTGGGGCAGGCATCTGCGAGATACCCAGATAGCCTATCGCGGCGCGGCCGGCGGTCTGCTGATCAGCGATGAGCCTCACCCTCCCGGTGCAGGGGTCCAGTGGAATCGCTACGGCATCCCCGTCCGGGGCGGGGAGACGCTGATCGTGTCCTACTGGATCAGGGTGCAGGACACCGGTCCCATCGGGGCGGGCTGCCACTTCTACGACGCCCAGAGGACCCACCTGGGCTTCGTCCCCGCGCGGCCATCAGGCGACTGCAGGGAGTGGACGTACGTGCGCGAGTACGTCGATGTACCCGCCGAGGCCAGGAGCATGGGGTTCCCGCTGTACGGGGGCGATTCGGGGAAGACCTGGTTCGACGAGGTGTCCCTGCTCACCGTCCCGGAGCATGAGGCCGTCGTCGGAACGCCGACCCTCGACGGCAGGCTGGAGGAAGCCTGCTGGGCCGCCGGAAAGCCTCTGGCACCCTTCGCCATCCACACCGGCGAGGGCCTCGCCGTCCCGCAGCCCGAGGCCAGAATGGCCTACGACGAGAACGCCATCCACTTCGCGTTCTCCTGCCCGCACAGGCCCGGCGTGGCACTTCTCGCCAATGCCACCGAGCACGACCAGGATGTATGGCTGGATGACAGCGTGGAGGTGTTCATCGCTCCCGGTGCCGACTCGGGGGACTACTACACCCAGGTCTGTGTCAACAGCCTCGGAGTGATCCGTGACTCGCGAGGCATGGACCCTACGTGGGAAAGCGGTGCCACGGCGGCCGCGCTTAAGGAAGCAGGCCGCTGGACCGTGGAGCTCAGCGTGCCCTACGAGCATCTCGGCATCGACCTGCGGGTCGGCAATGAGTGGGGCATCAACCTGGTGGCCAACAACCGCACCATCGGCCAGACCTCCACCTGGTCTCTGGGCGGGTTCCACCGTCCGGGGCGCTTCGGGCGCGTCAGGATGGCTCCCGACCTATCCCGTTACACCCTGCCGGACCTGGCCGCGAGCCTTGCCCGCAGCGAGGGCGCCATTGCCGGGCTGGAGGCGGAGGTGAGCGCGGTGGCGCTGGGGGCCGGTCCGGCGGCCGGGGTCGCCGAGCGGCTGGACCGCGCCCGCGGGCTCATCGCCGCCCTGCGACAGGTGAGCGCTGCTGCCGACCCGGGGCCGGACGGCTGGGCGGGTGTGGCGCAACGCGTCGATGAGGTCGGCCGAGAGATCGCCGCCGCCCGCGGTGCCGCCGTGGAGGGGCTGTTCGCCATCGGCGGCGGTGAGGGGGGCTGCCGGGTCGCCGTGGCCCACGCCCTGCAGAAGGTCCGGCGCGATGGCCCGGTGACCGATGGCCTGCTCGCCCGCGAGGTCAAGCTCCAGGCCGCCGGCGACGAGGCCGAGTCCTTCCAGCTCGTGGTCATGCCCGCGGGAGAGAAACTGACGGGGGTGACGGTGCAGGCCGGGCCCCTCACCGGGCCCGGAGGCGAGATTCCCGTAGTGTGGCACAGGGTGGACTATCTGGAGACCGCCGAGCCGAAGTACAAGACCGAGTATGTGGGTTGGTGGCCGGACCCGCTCTTGCCCGCGGCGCCCTTCGATGTGGAGGCCGACCGGCGGCAGCCCGTCTGGTGCACCGTGAATGTCCCGCCCCAGATGCCCGCGGGGACGTACCGCGGCGAGGTTGAGGTCCGCCATGCCGGCCGCGGCATCGCGGTTCCCGTCGAGCTGACGGTGCGAGACTTCACCCTGCCCCGGCCCGGCACTCTCGCCACCGCCTTCGGCCTCTATGCCGGGGCGCTGAAGTACTGGTGGTGGCCCGACGACGAGTATCTCGACCACATGCCCATCGAGATGTACCGCGACTGGTGTGAGTTCCTGGGCCGCTACCGTCTGGCCCCCAAGAACATCGCCCGCGACTACATCGCCACCCGGCGCGAGGGCGACGGTATCGCCGTCGACCTCAGCGCCCTGGATCAGACGGTCAAGCCACTGGCGGCGAGGTACTTCGCCCCGTACTCCTTCTGCCTCCACCGCCTGCCTTCGGCCGTGGGGATGGAGAAGACGACCACGGGGACCAGCGCCCTCGCCGCGGTCCGGGAGACGAAGGCCTTCGCCGATGAATGGGAGCGGGCCGGACTGCCTGAGGAGGTCTTCATCTACGGCTACGACGAGCCGAAGACCGGTGACTACGCCTTCCTCCGCGAGGCCTACACGGCGATTGGGCAGGCCGTCCCCGACTATCCCATCATGCAGACGCTCGGAGATGCCAATCCCGAGCCGCTGGCGGGTCTCGTCGACATTTGGTGCCCGCTGACCCCGGCGCTGACCTCGGGGTTCTACCGCACGCGCCTGCAGGCCGGCGACACGCTCTGGACCTACGTGTGCTGCGCGCCCCGGCCGCCGTACGCCAACTTCTTCGTGGATGAGCCGGCCACCGATCACCGCATCCTGTTCTGGCAACTGCGCCGGGCCGGCGGCACCGGATTCCTCTACTGGTGCCTCTGCCGGTGGACCGGCCTGCCCAACGAGGCCTCCGGAGAGCCCTGCTTCCCCGATGTGCCGATCCACTTCTCCGAGCTGGGTACGTACAAGCAGTTCGGCGTCAACGGCGATGGGGTGCTGATCTACCCGGGCAAGCACCGCACTCCGCTGCCCTCGATCCGCCTCGAGGTCATCCGGGACGGCATCGAGGACTACGAATACCTGGCCATGCTGTCCTCACTTGTGCAACGCGCCCGAGCTTTGCCCGAAAGCCTCCGCCCGGGCGACGAGGTGCTCTCCCAGGCCGAGGCGCTCTGCACGGTGCCGGAGGAGATGTCGCAGAGCATGACGGTCTACACCAAGGACCCGCAGGTCATCATGGAGCGCCGGCGAGAGATCGGGGACATGATCGAGACCCTCGGTCAGGCGGCGGGGAGTGGCTGAGCCGGGCAACGTCGGGCCGTGGAGACCGGGAGCACAACGGGTCGCCCGGAGGAGCCGGGCGGTCCTCCGTCGGGCGCCGCTGTCGCTGTGCGGGAACTCCATGGCCCCCACAGGCGTAGAAGTACACTACCGCACATACGTCGGACGCAGGGAGGTACCGTGGTCCATGGTGACGCGGATCTGTGAAGCGGAGGGCAGACACCTGGCGGAAGCCGTCTCGGCGGCGCAGCAGGTCCTGGCCGCCGGAGGCATCGTGGCGATCCCCACCGACACCGTGTATGGCCTGGCGGTACGGGCCGACGATGAGGAGGCCGTGAGGAAGCTGTTCCGCGCCAAGCGTCGGCCGGACGGCAATCCGCTGCCGATCCTCCTGGCCGACCCGGCCGACCTGCCGCGTGCAGCCATCGAGGTGCCGCCCGAGGCACAGGCACTCGCCGACGCCTTCTGGCCGGGCCCGCTCACCCTCGTCCTGCCCAAACGCGCGGAGATCAGCGACCTGGTCACCGCGGGCAATCCGACGGTGGGTCTGCGAGTGCCAGACCACCCGGTGGCCCGTGAGGTGCTGAGAGCCTGCGAGTCTCCCCTTGCCGTGACCAGCGCCAATCTCTCGGCGGGCTCCCCGGCCAAGGAGGCCGACGATGTCCGCCGCGTGTTCTCAGGCCGGATCGAGCTGATTCTCAAGGCACAGCGCTGTCCCGGCGGAGTGGCCTCCACCGTGGTGGCCTGCGACGGCCCGCAGCTCCGCATCCTCCGCGCCGGACCCATCACCTGGGCCCAGATCCTGCAGGCCCTGGGGGAGTAGGGGAGGGGAAGCGACGAGGTACGCCCAGAGCGGCGAACCGATATGCCCAATCCGGCCCGCGCCGGTCTCCGACTCTCCAGAAGGCTGTGCCCCGGCGGTTGCCGTCATCCGCCGCTGGTCCTATCATGTTGTCGTCCGCCGGGGCCGTTGTCCTGTGCGCCCTGTGCTCTGTGACCCCCACCCCACTCGCGTGGCACTTCTGAAGGACCGCCGTACCGCGGTGGCGAAATGGACCTTCTGAGGTGATCCTCATGAAGATCGGTCTCGTTGGCCTGCCGGGTAGTGGCAAGACCACCTGCTTCGGTATCCTCAGCGGCCGGGCGCCTGCCGATACCCACCACGGCGCCACCTTGGCCTCCGTACCCCTGCCGGACCCGCGCCTCGATCGCATCTTCGAGACAGAGAGCCCCAGGAAGCTGGTCTACGCAGACGTCACCTTCATCGACTTCGACGCCCTGCACAAGGGGGAGGCGAAGAAGGGCGAGCTGGCACTGCACAGGATCGCCGGCGATGCCGACGCCTTCGCCCTGGTGGTGCAGGCCTTCGGCGATCTGGACCACCTGGGGAACGCGCTGGACCCGGCCTCCGACCTCGAGACCCTGATGCTGGAGATGGCGCTGAGCGACCTGTCCATCGTCTCCCGGGCCCTGGAGCGGTTGTCCACGGCCCCGAAGTCCGAGCGGGTGCCCCAGGAGATCGAGCTTCTGGAGCGTTGCCGGGCGCACCTGGACGAGGGGCGGGCGCTGCGGGACCTGTCTCTGAGCCCCGAGGCCCTCAAGCAGCTCAGCGGCTTTGCCCCGCTCACACTCAAGCCCCTGCTGGTGGTGCTCAACGTCGGCGATGATGACCTGGAGGGAGCGAGTGCCGCCGGTGCCGCGGCGCTTGCGCAGGAGGCGGGGCTGCGCTGCATCACTCTCTGCGCCGCTTTGGAGCATGAGATCGCGGAGCTATCGCCCGAGGACCGGCAGGAGTTCCTGGCCGACTACCACCTGGACGCCCCGGCGCGGGAGCGATTTGTCCGCGCCGCCTTCGAGATGCTAAACCTTGTGACCTTCTACACCGTCAACGACAGGGAGGCGCGGGCATGGCACGTGGCCAAAGGTGCCCTGGCGCCCCAGGCGGCCGGGAAAGTCCATTCCGACATGCAGGCCGGGTTCATCCGCGCCGAGGTGGTGCCCTTCCCGGCGGTGGATGAGCGCGGGTCCATCCATGCGGCCAAAGCCGCCGGGTACCAGCGGGTGGAGGGCAAGGAGTACGAGGTTCGCGACGGCGATATCCTCCAGATAAGGTTCAGCCACTGAAGCAGACTGCCACGGCGGCCGTGAACCGGCGCCGTCGCACACGACGAGGGAGGTCTGACATGGGACGGGCGGCGCTCCTGGCGCTAACGTTGCTCCTCTTGCCCGGCGCGGCGAGCGCTCAGCCTGCGAGCATGACGGTCATTGACCTCAGATGGGCCGAGGCGCGGGCGGTGGCCGCCATGTTCGCCGACGAACCGCCCCCGGCCGAGGAAGAGCTCAGGGCGTACCGGCAGCAGTGGGTGGATGACTTCGCCGCCGACGTGGCGGGCCAGGTGCGGCGCCGCCCCGATAGCCGCTGGCACTACGCCTCGAGCATGATCGCGGCCCCCAGAGAGCAGCTCGAGGATACCGCGGGCGCGCTGTGGCGCATGCTCCCCGCCGGCCTTGACGGGCCGCCCGTAGCCCTGCCGAACCGCAATGCCCTCCTGGTCAGCGGCGACCCCGTCGCCATCGACCAACTGCGCGAGCTGATCTCTCTGGTTGATGTCAAACCCCGTATGGTCAACATCGAGGTGCGTCTGCTCGATGAGCCTGTCACGAGCACCGACGAATGGGGCATCGACATCGGGCGGAGGTTCGGCGACCTGACCATCGGCTCTCTCGGCAACGCCCCGGCCCGGGGGGGGCAGGTGCGCTGGGAGCGCGACGGCACACAGGTCACCGGGGGCTGGAACCAGGGCCAGACCCGGTCCGAGACACTCACCGCGGCGAACATCACCACCACGGACAATGTCCCCGCCGTTCTGACCACCGGCCGCCTGCTGCCCTACGTAACCTCCCGCACCTACTATGGCCCCTGGCGAAACCGCGTCACCGAGACCGTGGTGGACGCCGTCTTCATCGGGAGCGAGCTCTTCGTCCAGCCGCGGATCAACGGCGATGACACCGTCACCATGACCCTGCGCCCCACTTTCATCGATGCGGTGGGGACTTTGGCCGGGCCCCACGGCGTGCAGCTCCCCATCACCCAGTCCGTGGGCGTCGCGACACAGGTTACCGTTCGCGACGGCGAGACCATGCAGATTGGAGGATTCGAGCGCAGCCTCGCCGAATATAACACCAGGTTCCGCGGTCTCCTGGGCGAGCGCCGGGTGAGGATCGATTCGCACCCCCGGATGTACGTGACCCCACGCATCATCCGTGACCTCGACGGAGGCCGGCGGTAGCACTCGCCCCGAGCTGCCCCTGCGGCACCGGGACACCACCAGGGAGGGTCGGCCATGGATAACTGCGGCTGGATTGTCGCCTTCAAGCTGGACCAGCGCACCGAGAACGCCACCGCCGTGCAGAACGTCCTGACCAAACACGGCTGCGCCATCAGAGCCCGGCTGGGCCTGCACGAGACCTCCAAGGACTACTGCTCATCCTTCGGCATCATCATCCTCCACTGCTGTGGCGCGGAGGCCGACATCTCCCAGATGGTGGCCGACCTCAATGCCATCGACGGCGTCAGCGCCAAGAGCATGGGCCTCGACTGACCCTCTGACAACCCGTTTGCCGCAGGGCGGGGCCCGCTTGTCGGGCCCCGCCCCTCTTCCGCCTGTCGGACGCCCCGCCACCCCGCGCCGCTCCTGGCTCCCTCTTGCGCCGTTTCCTCAGTTCTTGAGCCCGGACCCTTGACAACGCAATCTGCTTGATGTACGATAGGGCATATGTTCGATAGATCAAAATAGCGACCACTCGAACCAGAGGTGATGACGGCGATGCCCGAGTGCAGGCTGCAGGGTCGCAGGGGGGCGGGGGCAGATGCGGGAGGTCGCCGAGGACGATCTGCGGTACCAGGCCGGGTACCTGGCCGGCACATGGCTGCAGGCGATGGGGGCCACCGGCCCCCCGGTGCCGGTGTACGAGCTTGCCGCGCATCTTGGGATCACGGTGGGGAGGAGGGTGCTTCAGGCAGGGGTCTTGGCCGAGCGACGGCGTGGGAAGGCCGACGGGCTGGACATCGTCCTCAATGCGCGGCCGGAGGGGGACGCGAGGGTCTGGCGCACGAGGCTGAGGTTTGCGCTGGCCCATGAGATCATGGCATTGCGACTGCCACCGACCGTCGGAAGTGTCGGGTCCGAGGGGGTCTACCAGGCCTGCGCCTCAGAACTCCTGTTGTACCGGCCATGGCTGGCGGAGGCCGTTGGCGATCTGGACTGGGCCCTCCCGCCGATCGCGGCCCTGTTCGCCGCCAGCCACGAAGCCACCGCCCGGGCAATGGCCGCCCTGGACGACTGCCTGCTGACCATCACCGACAATCTCCGGCCCACCACACGCCTGGCCACCGGTGCCGTGCGGCTGCCCACGCGGATCTTGCCCACCGAGCGCGAGGCACTCCAGCGGGCCTACGACACCTGGGAGGCCCAGGAAACCGGGGACGAGCTGGGCAGGACGCGGGCCTGGCCGGTGGAGCCCTGCAGGCACGTCAAGCGCGTGATCGCGCTCACCTGGCCGCACCAGGACGCGGCGTAGTCTGCCGTCGGTCGTGGGGCGTCTGGCGGGGCCGGGAACGCGGCCGCATCGCGCACCCGGCCCCGCCGTCCGTCGGTGGCGCGGTGCGGGCCCGCGCCCTACATGCGGCGTGCAGGGCTACTTGCCCATGTCCTTGAGGGCCTGCAGGCTGCGGCCGCAGACCTCGAAACCGAGGCCCTCGGGACCGCCCTCCTCCACCACGTACCATTCCGTGGGGTGCTCGGTCTCGCACAGGCGGAACACCTCTGGCCAGTCGGCCTCGCCCTCCCCGATCACCGAGCCCGCGGGGCCGCCGTAGTCCTTCAGATGCACCGAGCGCGCCCGGCCGGGGAACTTCCTCAGCGTCCCAATCGGGTCGCCGCCCCCATTGGCGCAATTGCCGATATCCATCTGCATGATCACATCCGGGTCGGTGTTGGCAAACAGCCGGTCCCAGGCGATCGTGCCCTCGACGACCTCGAAGTCGAACCCGTGGGCATGATAGCCCGTGTACATCCCCTGTGGTTTGACCTTGGCGGCCACCTCGTTGAGGATCGATGCCAGCTCCAGCGTGCTTTCCGCGGCGCTCATGCGGGGCTTGTCGGCCGCGACGATCAGAAAGCGGTTGCCCAGCGCCGCATTGAGCTCCACAGTGCGCGCCAGGTTGTCGCCCAGCAGTGCGCCGGTGGCGATGTGCATCCCGCAGCACTGCAGGCCGTTGTCATCCAGCATCTTGCGCAGGTCTGCGGGCCGATGGCCCAGCCACTCCACGGCCTGGCCGTCGTAGCCCCAGGGCTCCACCCCCTCGTAGCCCAGTTCGGCCACGGCCTTCAGCGCGGCCGGCAGATCCTTCGTGCACTCCCCGCGGACCGAGTACAGTTGCAGCGCGATGGGTATGCGTGACATGGCGAAGCCCTCCATGGGTCGTCTCTATTGGCCTCCGGGCAGGGTACTGGGAGGCAACTTGCCCGGTCATTTCGCGCCCTGCCGTGCCCTCACCTGTCTCCCGCTCTTCATCACCCTCCGTGGCCGCTCCCGGGGCGGGCCTTCTCAGTACCTCTCCGGCTGTGACCACGGAGATGGTGGGGTGTCCCAACCGTCCATCCTCACGCTGCCCCCACACCGGCGGCACCTCCAGATGCTGAACGGCCCCTGTCCGCGGCCACCGAAGCGGTTTTCCTGGGCATAGCTGTGAGGTGGGCACGCGCCGGAGTTGTTCGGCGGCCCTGGCTGGTAACCCGGCACCGGAACGTCGACGGTGCTGCCGACGCTGTAGGTGATGCTACGACCGTCCTGGCTGATTGTGGCTGTCGCGGTGGCGACATCATAGGAGACGGAAGCCCCCATGGACGTCGCCACGAACCGCAGGGGCACGAAGCAGATCCCCGCAATCACGACGGGAAATGTGTCCATCTGCACTGGACGTCCGTCGATGTGAGCCTGGTGGCTTCCCACAGCAAGCCGGACTGAGCGAGCACCGCTAACGGCAGCGATGATGCCCTCCGAGTAGCCCACGGTGGCGCCGAGCCACTCGAAGACGGCGCGCATTGGCACATAGGCCCTCCCGAAGATGAGCAGAGCTCCGGCGGCGGAGGCCGACGAGGGTGCCGGCAGGCCGGGCGATGGAACGTCACCACCCGGCAGCTCCAGAACGGTCGAGGGGTGGGGGCCTTGCGGGTCTCGCGAGCCGTACGCATCGGTGTAGTCCCAGACCAGCTTCTGGATCTCCCCGTGTCCCATGCCGCGCTCGCGGCCGTACCTGCAGAGCCACCCGAGGTTGTCGTTCTCGTTGAGGAACCTGAAGCGAGCCCCCCGGGCCGGTGTGGCCTTGCCCCTGCTCAGGCAGTAGCTCAGGCAGCCTCGGGCCGTCTCGGTCGCCCAGGGCCTTAGCCGCAACTCGACGGTGACCGCTATCAGCATGTCTTGGCAGGAGGGATCCTCGGGGACGAAGACCTCGTTGCCTTCCAGCGTCACCGCCAGATCCTGGCCACTATCGTTGGTCACTTCGACATCCATCTGCTGGTACGACCCGGTGCCGATCGCCTCGATCTTCAGCGCCATGGCCTGCGAGGCCACCAGCAAGGCGAAAGATGCCGCCACAACTGCGCTGCTTCGAGTCATTTCTGACCCTCCCTTTGGTTCTTGGGGTGCGGCCCGGCCTGGTACCGGAGCAGATCGAGCCCGCAAGGTGGTGCCCGACTCGCCTCACCAGGAGCGCGCTTCCCCGTCGTCATCCCCGTCGTTCCCACCGTCGTTCCCACCGTCGTTCCCACCGCCGTTCCCACCGTCGTTCCCACCGCCGTCATCCCCGCCGTTCCCACCGCCGTTCCCACCGCCGTTCCCACCGCCGTTCCCACCGCCGTTCCCACCGTCGTCCGCACTCCACTCCGCCAGCAGGCGTCCCCCGAACTGGGCGTAGAGCCAGGCCACGGCAACCAGGATCAGCCCCAGCACGCCGAAGGACGCCATCCGGTACGGGAGGCTGAGGAACTGCAGGTCGAGCAGGAAGACCTTGAGCAAGGTCACGCCGAACAGGCCCAGGGCAAACCAGCGCGACAGCGCATGGCGCCGGGCCACACCGGCGGCCAGCCAGGCGGCGGCATAGAGCGTCCAAACCACGGAGATGCCCAGTTGGGCCGCATGACGCCACATCAGGGGAGAGGGGAACTGCGACCAGGCGAAGGTCGCCCACGTCTCCAGTGCCAGCTCGACGAGGCCGAGGATGGCACCCGTCGCCGCCACGACGTCCGGGCCGAGCACGACGCGCTCCTCCTCGGTGACCGGTTCGTCTGTCGCGTGGAGGGCCCTTGCCATCGCCGGCAGCGAGAGAATGAGCGCGAGGAACGCGGCTGCCCGCACGTTGAGGTACGGGGCCCACTGATGCGTCCCGGAAGAGAAGGCCATGCCGAGGGTCACCAGAGCTGCCGCCAGCCACAGGGCCGTGCCGGTCCAGCGCAGCGCGGTGCTGCCCGCCCTTGCGCCCAGAGCCACCAGCAGGGCGGAGCAAAGGGCCCACGCGGCGGCGATGGTGAGCCACACGCCGGCCACCCAGCCGGCCGAGGAGCCAAAGGCGTCGCGCGGTGCCGCGATGTAGATCTCCTCGGAGCCCACCGTCAGGACCATTAGCGAACACATCACCGCCAGGGCCTCCGATGTGGCGTCGTCGGCACTTGCTGTGTCGCGTCGCCGTCGGAGGGCAAGGCTGATGCTGCTCGCGATCACGGTCAGGCCGCTGAGCACTCGGAGGTTGAGCACCGGACGCCAGGGTAGCGAGAGTGTGGAGGAGCTGAGCATCGCCACGGCCACCGGCGTCAGGATCAGGATGACGTGCCCAAACACCCGCGGCCCCGGCAGGTCCAGGACGTCGCCCACCCGGTGCCAGCCCCGGGCGATGACGGCCCACACGGCCAGGATCACCAGCCATGCCGCGGCATCGGTCCGCGGCTGTCCCCACCCATGGGTCGAGAAGGCGTCGGAGACCTCGCGAGCCGACAGCCACAGCAGCAGGCCCCCGGCCACCGTGAGCAGCGCGCCGGCATGGGCGCTGCTGCTCTCGGGCTGATCGACGGCGGCCTGCAGGCGCAGCCAGGCCATGGCACAGCAGGCTGTGAACACCAGCAGGAATGCGGCGCCGCGGCCATTGAGCAGGAAAACCTGCTCGGCCCGGAGCGACTGCACGTCCACTCCCAGCAGCACGACGCCCGCTGCCGCCAGCACAAGCCAGCCCGCCGTCGCCACAGTCTCGCGCCGGTAGCGGAGGCCCAGATAGGTCAGGACCACCGCCTCGGCGGCCCAGGCGACGGCCAGCGGGCTGCCGCCAAGCATGAGCGGGCAGGCGATGACCATCAGCGCGCCGCCCAGGAAGTAGGACGCGTCGGGGAGCATGGATGACCGCCCGGCCCGGCGCCGTGCGCCCCAGCCGAGAACCAGCTCCCCGGCTCCCAGCAACAGAGCCAGCACGCCGCGGGAGAGCGAGGGCAAGCCCGGGAGTACGGAGACCCCGGCGATGAAAAAGGCCGTAGTGGCCACGAGCAGAATGGTGAGCTCCACCGGTCCCGTCTCCTCGCCCGTCATCAGGCACTCGCGGACGGTGGCGCCCACAAACAGCGACAAGTTGACGGTCAGGAACGCCAGGGAGGTCCAGCGCAGGCTGTCGTCGTACCCCGTGGCCAGCCAGCCGCCGATCAGCAGTACCGAGCCGGTGAGCGAGGCGAGCCACACCGAGCGCCACCCCTTGTGGGTGGCGGCGCCGATGACCCCCGCGTTCAGAATCGTGACATAGATCCAGAAGATCAGCGCATCGGACTGCCCCTCGCCGCTGCCGTGGAGGATCGCCGGGGTCAGGAAGCCGCCGATGGTGGACAGCACGATGAGGCTCAGCGCGTCCTGGCGCAGGGCCAGCACCACTCCCAGGCCCGTGACCAGCGCCATGGCGGCGAAGGCCGCCGATGTGTCCAGCAGGTGGTAGCGCATGGCGGCCGCCCAGATGCTCAGGTAGAGGAGGGACACGCCGGCTCCCGCGAGGCCCTCGACGTACCATTCCTGCGTGCGGGGGCGGAACCAGTCGGACAGGCCCAGGAAGATGAGCCCCAGCACGACGCCGCAGGCCACGCGGCCGCCGGGGCCGACGTAGCTCCAGCCGTACGCGAGCCCGAAGGCCGCGGCGCACAGGATCAGGATCACCCCCACCCACAGCGCCCACTTGCCGCCGACGGTGGCTTCCAGAGACGACACCCCTCCCGGCGGCTGCGCCGCTGCGAGAGGCGCTTCGGGCACGAGCGGGGCAGCCGCCGGCTGCGACGCCGGCGGGGCCTGCGGCACGAGGGGAGCGGAGGGTGGGACGACGGGCCGTGGGGGGGGCTCGGCGGCAGGCGCCCGCGGAGCCCACGGGGGCTCAGGCGGCGGGGCAGTTGGCACCTGCGGAGGCGGCGTCTTGGGTGGCTCCGGAGCCAGAGGCACCGGGCGCGACGGCCTGTGCTCGTGGACCACGGGCGGGGCCTGGGCGTGTGGAGGCCCGGGCTCGGCAGTGGGGGCGGCCGCGGGCGGCGCTGCCGCCATCGCCTCGGCATCCGGTGGCTGGAGGCTCTGGCTGAGGCGACTGAGGCGGTCGGAGAGGAGGCGGACGCGCTCTTCCAGGAGCGCCACCCGACGCAGGGCCCAGATCGCCAGCGCGATGGCACAGAGAGTGATCAGCGTGCCCATGATGGGCCTCCGGGTTCCCCGCATGCGCAGGAAGGGCGCGACAGGCACTTCGGCACGGCGCCGGCCGGCCATCATTCGTTACGCCACTGCCTTGGCCGGCGTTGCGGCCCGTCGGTCCGCCGTTCGCCATCAGTTCTGGTTTCGCCATCGGGAGTAGTTCTCCGCCTGCTGGCGCGCCAACGACCTCACCCCCGCCCATCACCCGTCAGACCGTCCTGCAGAGCGGCCCACGGCTCACGCCTTCTATTGCCGTTCTCCGTGTGACTCGGTGCTCTCCGTGTCTCCGTGGTGAGACGTTTCTCTCCGCCTCTCGCCTCTCTCTCCTCCGTCGTCTTTCTCGCGTTGCTCGTCGCTCTCCGCCCGCGTTGCCTCCACCACCCTGCTGAACTGCTGGTGGTACAGCGTGGCATACAGGCCCCCGCGCCGGAGCAGCTCGTCGTGGGAGCCGGATTCCACCACCCGGCCCTTGTTGAGCACCACGATCTTGTCCGCCGTCAGGATCGTGGACAGCCGGTGGGCGATGATGATCGAGGTGCGGCCCTCCAGCAGCACCTCCAGCGCCTCCTGGATCAGGTGCTCGGAGGTGGCGTCCAGGTTGCTGGTGGCCTCGTCGAGGATCAGGATCTTGGGGTTCTTGAGCAGGGCCCGGGCGATGGCGACCCGCTGCTTCTCGCCTCCGGAGAGCCGGAAGCCCCGGGAGCCCACCGTGGTGTCATAGCCCTCGGGAAGGGCCTGAACGAAGTCGTCGATATTGGCCGCGTTGGCCGCAGCGATGATCTCCTCTTCCGTGGCGTCCGGCTTGGCGTAGAGCAGGTTGTCGCGCAGGGTGGCGTGGAACAAGAAGGTGTCCTGCGTCACGGCGCCCATGTAGGAGCGCAGACTCTCCTGAGACAGGTCGCGCAGGTCGTGGCCGTCGAGGGTGATGCGCCCCTCGGCGGGGTCGTAGAAGCGGGGCAGAAGGTACGTGAGGGTCGTCTTGCCCGCCCCGCTGGGGCCCACGAGAGCCACTCTCTGGCCCGGCAGGGCCTCGAAGGACACGCCCCGCAGGGCCGGCTGGGGCCTGGGGGGCTCGGCGGGCTTGTCGTCCGGGTCGCCATTGGCCGCCTGAGGTCGCGGCGCCTGGGGATAGGTGAAGCTGATCTTCTCGACGCGGATGTGACCGGCGACGGTGTCGAGGCTCCCGGCGTCCGGCTTGTCCTCCACATCGGGCTTGGTGTCGAGGTAGTCGAAGATGCGCTCGAAGACGGCCAGGGCGCCCTGAATGTCCACATACACATTTGCGAGCTGAGCGAAGGGCCGGTAGAGATTGGACAGGTAGGCGACGAAGGCGATGATGGTGCCGATCGAGAGCCTGCCGGCGATGGCGAGATGCCCGCCGTAGAGGTAGATCAGGGCCGGGCCGGCGACGCTGATGGTGGCCAGAGCCATGAACAGCCACCTGCCGGCCATTGCCTGCCGGACGGTGAGCTCGAGGACCTTCCGATTGCGGTCCTCGAAGGTCTGGGCGTCGGCTCCGGACTGGCCGAAGAGCTTGGCCAGCATGATCCCGCCGATGTTCAGGCGCTCCTCCATGAAGGCCACCAGATCGGCCTGGCGCTCCTGAGTCTCCTGCGACAGCCGGCGTCGCACGCGGCCGACCAGCTTGGTCGGAAGGTAGAAGGCCGGGACGATCACCACGGCCAGCGCCGCCAGGCGCGGATCCATGGTGAAGATAACCGTCACGGTGGCGATGAGGCGGAACAGGTTGCTGACGATGGCCACCAGCGTCCCGGTGGCCACGCCCTGCACGGCCGCCACATCGTTATTGAGCCGCGAGACGATCTCGCCCGCCCGGGTGACCGTATAGAAGCCCAGCGACTGTCGCTGCAGGTGGCCGTACAGCTCATTGCGCAGATCGAACATGATGCTCTGGCCGATCAGCGTATTGAGGTAGCTTTGCAGCACCCCGATCAGGCCGCTGCTGAGGCTCAGCCCCACGATGGCGCCGACCATCGTGTACAGCAGATGCGGGTTCTTGTCCGGGATGGCGTGATCGAGAATGGCGCGGACGCACAGCGGGGGGAGTACATCCAGGCCAGCGGTGATGGCGATGCACAGGAACACGACAATCCACTTGGGCCAGTAGGGGAGCAGATAGCGCGCGGCGCGCTTGAGCCTCTCCTTGTCGATCTTGATCGGGTCGTGGTCGAACCCCGCCGCGGCGGTGCGCTGCATGCCGTAGGTTCGCCCGAAGCCGCCAAAGGCCCGTTCTGGTCCCATCCCGCGCATTCGTCGGCTCCTCCTGTTGCGTACGACGCCCTCGTGTGAACGGGCGCTCGTGGGTAGGTCGCATGCACCCCGCGCCAGGCCGTGGGGCAAACGCGACCCCTTTGGTACGAGTGTCGCGGTCAGGCCTGAGGTTACCCCAGAGGCGTGGTAAGAAGCAATAGTGGCAGGCGGACGAGCGCGTGCCGGCCTGTCGGCAAAGTAGTTTGGCACCCTCCGATACGGGCGGGCGACGCCCCGCGACTAAGCGCGTCCGAACCGCGGGTGCGGCACGCTCATGGGGCCATGGCGACACTACGCCCTTCGTACTTTGGCAACGAGGCGCGTAGTCGGCCCAGTTGGCTCAGCCGGCCGTCTCGTGCGGGCAGGACGCCTGTGCTTCCGGGGACGCTGACGGCGGGCTTGCGCCGTGGCGGAATCCGGCGTATCTTGTTACCGGTTGCTCCATCATCCAGCAGAGGCCACCTGTGTCATGGGTTCCACCGCCCCCTCTCCCGCCCGGATCCGCCTCGACGCCCTCAATCGCTGTGGCGAGCATCTCGCCGCCGGCTACATGAGCCGGCCCGACGCCACGCCGGTCATCCGCTTCGCCGCCGCCGTCGCCGAGCACCTGGCCCACGTCGACCTCCCCGCATACGGCGCCGAGGCCCTCTACCCCTGCGGCCCGTCGCTGTACCTCTCCGGTGCCGTCGCGGAGTTCCACTACTCGGCGGGCATCACGTACAACGAGGCGGCGCTGCAGGCCAAACTCGCCGCCGCCGACGAGGAGACCCGCGCGGCTCTACTCGCCGTCCGGGAAGCCCTCGCCGACTATCCGCGCTTCGGCGGCTATACGCACAGCATCCCCAACTACCGGCGCATCATCACCGAGGGCCTCGACAGCTACTCCGAGCGCATCGACCGCACGCTGGAGATCGCCCAGCGCAGGGGCGAGCAGGACCGCGTGGACTTCGGCCACGCGATGCACACCGTGCTGGCAGCCATCCGCGCCCTCCACGGCCGGGTCCTGGCGTACCTGGCATCCGCGCCCGTTCAGGGGCCCGAGCAGCAGCAGACGCTTGAGCGGCTTATCGAGGCCCTGGCGCAGGTGCCCTTCTCTCCGGCCCGCAGCTTCTACGAGGGCCTCGTTGCCATCAACTTCATCCTCTATGTGGACGGGCCCGACGACCTGGGCCGCTTCGACCAGGACCTGTGGCCACTATACCGGGCGGATATCGCCTCCGGCGCCCTTGCCCGGGAGCAGGCCCTGGAATGGGTGAGACAGGTATGGGAGAACATCGACGTTACCGGTGCCTGGAACGTGGCTCTCGGCGGCCTCCTGCAGGACGGCAACTCGGCCATCAACGACCTGACCCACGTCTGTGTCGAGGCCGGGACGGGGAGAAGGCGCCCCAACCTGGCGCTGCGCCTGCACCGCGGGGCGCCCGATAGCATCTGGGACAGGACACTGGACAGCATCGCCGCCGGCGGCGGCCTCCCGGCCCTGTACAACGAAGAGGCCTATATCGGTGCGATCCGCGAGGCTCACCTGGGCGTCGCTGAGGTCGATCTGCCCGACTTCGCCTTCGGTGGCTGCACCGAGCTGATGATCCACGGCAAGAGCAACTGCGGCTCCCTGGAGGGAGACATCAACCTGCCCCAGGTGCTGGTGCAGTCCCTGCACGAGCATCTCCCCGCGGCGGAGAGCTTCGAGGGGTTCGTCGCCGCCTACAAGGGCGATCTCGTGGCCCACATCCGGCGGCTGACCCAGGAGTGGAACCGCAACCAGGAGGGCAAGAGCCGCTTTCAGCCTCAGGTGCTCCGCAGCCTGCTCATCGATGACTGCATCGACAACGGCCGGGAGTACAATGCCGGCGGCGCCAGGTACAACTGGTGCGTGGTGAACGTGATGGGGCTGGCCAATGTCATCGACTCTCTGGCGGCGGTAAAGCGGGTTGTCTTCGAGTCCGGCGCCGCCACTTCCGAGGAGCTGCTTGCGGCGCTGCAGGCGGACTTCGTCGGCCACGAGGCACTCCGGCGGCGTCTGGAGGCCTGCCCGCGCTTCGGCAATGCCGAGCCGGAGGCCGATGAGCTGGCCCGCGACATCTCGGGCTTCGTCTTCGGTGAGCTGCGAGAGCACGCCCCCTGGCGTGGCGGCCGGTACCTCCCCGCCTGCCTGATGTTCACCACCTACGCCTACTTCGGCAAGCCCGTGGACGCCACCCCCGACGGCCGCAGGGCCCGTGAGCCCATCGCCGACTCCGCGGGTGCCATGCAGGGACGTGACACCAGTGGCCCCACGGCCCTCCTCCAGTCCGTGGCCTGCATCAAGCACCATCTTGCCCCCGGTACACTGGTGGTCAATGCACGCTTCGCCAAGACGATGCTGACCTCCGAGGACACGCGCCGCAAGCTGCGTGATCTGATCGAGACGTACTTCCAGCTGGGCGGAATGCAGCTTCAGATCAATGTGGTCGACCAGGCGGTGCTGCGAGACGCCATGGAGCATCCGGAGCAACACGGCGACCTGGTCATCCGTGTGGGCGGATACTCCGAATACTGGACCCGGCTGGACGACGATCTGCGCCGCTCGATTCTCGAGCGCGTCGAGCACGAATAGGGAGACGGGCGGCGAGGAACGTCTCCGGCGGCACGTCTCCGTGGTGAGACGTGTGCCGTTGGTCGTTCCCCGCCGTACCCGCTTTGCCTGCGTGCGCCGAGGTGATATAATCGCCGCAGCGCAATGACGCTGCTATTTCCGGAGGGATGACCTGTGCGTATTCTCGGACTTGCCGCGGCGGTGCTCGCCGCTGTCCTGCTCACCGGGGCGGCGTGGGCACAGATGGAGCCGAAACTCCCGGTGGTCGTCTGCCCTCGCGTGCTGGAGGCCCCCATCATGGATGGGAACATCGACAGCGCCGAGTGGGCCGCGGCCGGACGGCTGTCCGAGTTTGTCCTGCTGGGTGGACGCAGCATGCCCCGCCTCCCCTCGCGGGTCTATGTCCTGCACACCCGCAAGGCGCTCTACATCGCGGCACAGCTCGAGGACAGTAATCCCGCCGACCTGGTGGCCAATGCTACCGACCGCGACGGCAGCGTCTATGAAGACGACTGCCTGGAGCTGTTCGTGGACATGGAGGGCACACGGCAGCACTACGCCCACCTCGCGGTGAACTCGCTGGGCACCAAGTTCGATGCCTACGACCACGACAGCGCCGAGAACTTCGACTGGAATGTCATGGCCGCCATCAACAGCACTGGCTGGGCCGTGGAGATCGAGTTGCCCTTCGCCGGCGAGATCCCGCCTCGGGACGGAGAGGTATGGAACATCGGGGTCTGCCGCAATGCCGCCCGCGAGGGGGAGTTGAGTACCTGGAGCCGACATGAGAGAGGGTTTCACGAGGCCACGGCCTTCGGGACTATGCAGTTCATCTCGCCCCTGCTGACGGCGACCATCGACGACATGGGCGACCGTCTCATGGGTGAGAACGTGGGCATGGTCACGCTGGAGAATCTGTGCTCCTCGGCCGCCGACGCCAAGCTCAATGTGGTCGTCATGGGTAGCGACCGGCGCAGCCACTACTTCGGTACCGCCAAGCAGACACTGGAGCCGCTGAGCCGCAAGCAGGTGTATATCCCCTACAGGGTGCGGCGCTGCGGGCCTGCGTGGCTGGCGTTCTCTGTCACGGACTCCAAAGGAGACGTGGCCTGGCGTAGTGCCGCCTATCCCATCGAGCTGCCGGACGTCAGCGACCCTCTGGAGAAGGTCGGGCACGCCATCGCCCAGGGCTGGAAGGCCTGGGCGCGTCTCTCGCCTTCGGAGGCCAAAGACAGCCTGAAGACGGGCCTGGAGCAACTGCAAAGAGAGTGGGACTATCTGGACGCCCAGCTCAACGAGGCCTCCGGTATGCGCATCGGGCGTCTGCAGGCCATGGGTATCGAGGTGGAACGGCTCAGGAACGAGGCCGAAGCCATGCAGGAACGCATCGAGGCCATTGCGTCCTAACCGTCGAGCGCTGAGGCCGCCAGGGCGGGCCGGCCTCCCGGCCCGCCCTTTGACGTTGGGCCGGCGCAGGGCCCTGTCTCAGGGGCTCTTGCCGTTGAGGCCTAACCCATGCGTACACCCGCCGAGGGCGAGGATGCCGTCTGCCGCCGTGGATGCGGCTTGGGTGCCTCGCGATCGCCGCCGGCAAAGGACGCTCCATGCGAACCGCTGTGCCTTCTGAACTTGCCGGGGATCTGGGGAAGATCGTCGGGGCGGATAACGTCCGCCACCAGGAGCGCGATCTTCTCCTGTTCTCCTACGACGCCAGCCCGGAGACCATCCGTCCCGAGGCCGTCGTCTTCCCGCGCACGACCGAGGAGACTTCGGCCGTGGTGCGCCTCGCCCGTGAGCGGCAGGTGCCCGTGACTCCGCGGGGAGGCGCCACCAGCCTTTCGGGCGGACCGGTGGCCGCCGACGGGGGCATCGTGGTCTCGCTGACGAAGATGGACCGCGTCCTCGAGCTGGACCTGCCCAATCAGCGCGCGGTCGTCCAGCCGGGATGCATCTGCATGGACCTGCAGAGCGCCGTGGAGCAGCGGGGCTTCTTCTACGCCCCGGACCCGGCCAGCCAGATTGTCTGTACTCTCGGTGGTAATGTGGCCGAGAATGCCGGAGGCCCCCACTGCCTGAAATACGGCGTCACCACAAACCACGTCACCGGCCTGGAGATGGTCCTCCCCGACGGCCGGGTTCTGCGCACCGGAGGCAAGTCCCTGGACCGGCCCGGGCCCGATCTGACCGGCGCCGTCGTCGGCAGTGAAGGCACCTTCGGAATCGTCACCGAGATCACCTGTCGCCTCTTGCCCAAACCCCAGACGGTCACCACAATGCTGGCCATCTTCGACTCGCTGGACAAGGCGAGCCAGGCCGTCTCCGGCATCATCGGCGCCGGCCTTCTCCCCGCCACGCTGGAGATGATGGACAAGCATGTGATCTACGCCGTCCAGCAGTCCTTCGATGCCGGCTATCCCCCGGACGCCGAAGTCGTGCTCATCATCGAGGTCGACGGGCTGCAGGTGGCCATGGACCGCCAGTTGGCCCAGATCCGCGAGATCTGCCTTCGGCACGGGGTGCAGGACTTCAAGTGGGCCAAGGATGACGCCGAGCGCGCCCTGCTCTGGCGCGGGCGCAAAGGCGCCTTCAGCTCGCTGGCAAACCTATCGCCCAGTCAGATCGTCAGTGATGTCGCCGTCCCGCGCACCGAGCTGCCCTACGTGCTGCACGGGGTCATGGAGATCGCCGCGAAGTACGGTGTGCAGATCGGCAATGTGTTCCACGCCGGGGACGGCAACCTCCACCCCCACATCCTCTACGACATCCGCGATCCCGACCAGGTACAGCGGGCGCACCAGGCCGATGAGGAGATCATCAAGCTCGCGGTCTCGCGTGGTGGGGTGCTCACGGGCGAGCACGGCGTGGGCTCGTGCAAACGCAAGTCCATGCCGCTTCTGTTCTCCGCCGCCTCCTTGCGGGCGCTGTGGGCGCTCAAAGACGTGTTCGACCCGGCCGGGCTTTTCAACCCGCGGAAGGTGCTCCCCCCCAGAGGTGGCATTGAGCCTGCCGAAGACCCGCATCTGCCCCACGGGGCCTTCCAGGAAGCCGCGGGCCGGCTCGTCGTCACCGATGAGGATGGTGTCCTGCAGCCGTACGACGCGGAAGCGGTGGGCAAGCTCCTGGCTCTGGCCGTCCGGGAGGGCAAGAGAGTCTGTGTCCGTGGTGGCGGCACCAAGTCGCATCCACCCGCGGCCGACGCCGCGGTCCTGTCCACCCTGGGCCTGAAAAAGATCCTGTCCTTGGACCCCGAGAACATGACGGTCCGCGTCGAGGCGGGGGTGAGCTGGAGCCGACTGGAGCAGGCCGTCGCCGGTGTGGGCCAGCGAGTGGCCCTGCGGCCGCCACACGCGCGAGACGCCACCGTCGGCGGGGTCATCGCCACCAACTCCAGTGGGCCGCACCGCCTGCGCCACGGCACCTGCCGCGACCTCATCACCGGGCTGCGCTTCGTCCTGCCCTCCGGAGAGACGATCGCCATGGGCGGCGGCTGCGTCAAGAACGTCTCGGGCTACGCCCTGGAGAAGCTGCTCATCGACTCCGGTGGCGCCCTGGGGGTCCTTGTGGACGCCACATTCCGTACCCTACCGCTCCCCGAGGCGGAGCGGACACTCCTGCTGTCTGCTGCCGACGGCGCCGGGGACCGGGAAGGCCTCTGCGCCCTGGGCCAAGAGCTGATCGGCGGACACCTGCAGTGTGCGGCGGTGGAGCTGCTCTCGCCGGGGCTGGCCGCCCGGGGGGGCGCACCGGAGGCCTGGGTTCTTGCGGTCGCGGCCGAGGGACTGGTGGAAGAGGTGGACTACCTGGCCCGCGAGATCGGGGCCCTGGCCGCCGGGCACGGCCTGCAGCAGGTGGCCGTACTCGAGGGCGACGCCTCGATCGCCTTCTGGGAGCCCGTGATTGCCGTGGGTGATCCCGTCGCCCAGCTCGGCGTTCCCCTGTCCCTCGGGCCACAGGCCGTGGAGCGTCTCGCCCAGACCCTGGGCGAACAGGCGCTGATCCGCCTGGGGTCCGGCACCGGGATCCTCTGTGTCTCGGTGCCCGGCATGCAACTGGGGCCCCTGGAGACCCTTGCCGGCGAGCTGGAGGGCTCCGCCCGCTGGCTGGCCCCGGCGCCCGACGGGCAGCCCAGGGGCCATCTGGACCACGTGGCCGCCGCCCTCTGTGCTCAGATCAAACAAGCCTATGACCCTCAGGGCGTCCTTGCGGCCCCGGGTTGGGAGCCGTGGAACGCATCGTGACAACGCCACCGAACCCTCTGAGCGAGTTGCTGGTCCAGAGCGAGCTTCTGCACTGCCATCGCTGCGGCTATTGCATGGCCACCTGTCCCACGTACCGTGCCCTGCGTGATGAGCGCCAGGTGGCCAGGGGGCGCAATGAGATCGTGCGCCAGGTGGCCGGCGGGCGGCTCAAGATGCTCCCGGAGCTGCGGGATCCGATCTTCGAGTGCCTCCTGTGCGGGGCCTGCACCGAGACGTGCTTCTCCAACGTGAAGACCGATGAGATCATCGTCCGCGCCCGCGAAGCCTGGCAGGAGGAACATGGGCAGCCCGCCGTGCAGCGGCTGATCTTCGATCAGCTCCTGCCCTACCCGCGCAGACTGACGAGTCTGATGCGCATGCTCTCCCTGGGTAAGCGCTCGGGCCTCGCGGAGTTGGCTCACCGCCTGGGCATCCTGAGGTGGATCAACGCCACGCTCGAGGGGGCCAACGGCCTGGTGGGCACCATGCCGCGCCGGTTCCTGCGCGACCGTCTGTACCACATGGGTTTCCGACGGCAGACCACCGGAGGTCCGGCGCGCTGGGTGCGCCCCCGAGACGCCGCGGCGCCGGCCCCGGGCCCTGCGGTGCTGTACTTCATCGGCTGTGGCACCAACTTCCAGGTTCCGGCGCAGGGCGAAGCGGCCATGCGGGTGCTGGCCGCCGCCGGCTGCGAGCTCACGGTGGTCGAGAACGTCTGCTGCGGCCTGCCGCCGTACTCGTATGGCGACCGCGACGCTGCCCGCAGCCTCGCCGGGCAGAACCTGGAGGTCTTCCAGGCGCTCGACTTTGACTACATGCTCACCGAGTGCGGCAGTTGCAGCGCATTCATCAAGAAGTGGCCCAGCCTGCTGGAGCAGGACCGGGAGCAGGCCGACGCCGCCCGGAGCGTGGCCGCGCGCACCCGTGACTTCACCCAGCTCTTGCCGGAGCTGCGTCTGCCCGCCGGGGCTGAGGCCCTTCCCGGCAAGTACACCTACCATGATCCATGCCACCTGCGGCGTGGGCAGGGCATCTACTCTGAGCCACGGGCGCTCCTGACCGACGTGGCCAGGGTGGACCTGGTGGAGCTGAAGGAAGCCGACTGGTGCTGCGGCGGCGCCGGCTCGTACAATCTGGCCCATCCGGAGCTGTCACTGGAGATCCTGGAGCGCAAGATGGGCCGCATCGGCGACACCGGGGCAGGTACGGTGGTGACGGCCTGCCCGGCCTGCGTGATCCAGCTCTCCTACGGCGCCCGCCGGCAGCCACAGCCGCTGAGGGTCAGGCACATCGCCCAGGTGCTGGCCGAGGCCTGCGGGATGCCCGTGGAGAACTGACCGCACCGGGGCCTTACCCGGTCGCGTCCCGCCACACAGGAAAGCCTGAATGGCCCGTTGGAAGCGCGGCCGGAGACCCCTTCGCCCGGAGTGTCATGCTGACAGCGCGTGCTCCCGGTAAGAGCAGCTCGGGGAATCTCCCGGGATGTCGCGAGATCCTTCGCCCGGACCGGTGACGCAGGCGCTCCGGGATGACACTTCCACGGCAGGCCGAGCTTTTCGGCCGGGCCTGTAGACCCAAGAGGAGAACCTCGCCGCACTGGGGAACACTCCCGGCAAGAGGCGGGGGACAAGGACTGCGGATGACCGGCGGCCGGGGTGCAGGCTTCCCCCGGCGCGGCCTCCACATAGAGCAATGCATGCCGCACCTACTTGCCGTATCGGCTCTCGTATTGACAGGGAGGGAACCAGGTGAACATCTCTAGGTTGCTGTTGGTCGTGGCGCTGGTCGCGCTGGTCGTCTGCATCGTTACGTCCTGCGGGAAGAAGGATGCCGGTGGCGAGGGCGCCGGTCCGATGGGTGGGCCCGAGGCCATGGCCGGCGGCCCAGCCGGCCCCGGTGGTCCCGGTGGTCCCGGTGGTGGCCCGGCCGGTCCCGGCGGTGGGCCCGGCGGTCCCGGTGGCGGTCCCGCTGGACCCGGCGGTGCTCCCGGCGCCGGTCCCGGTGGGCCCGGTGGTAGCCCTGGCGGAGGCCCGGCCGGCGGCCCCGGTGGCGGCCCCGGTGGCGGCCCCGGTGCTGACGAGGGTGCCGCGGGCGGCGAAGAGGGTGCCGAGGAGCCGAAGGCTCCCGAAATGTCTGCCGCCGAGGTCAACGACCTCCTGGCGAGGGCCGACAAGGCCAAGGACCGCGGCGATCTGGACGGCGCCCTGCGCCTGGTCAGCGCGGTGCTTCGCTCCAAGCCTGAAGACGTTGAGGCCAACTGGCTGGCCGCCTGGGTCCTGGCACAGAAGAAAGACACCGCCCTGGCCATCGGCCGCTTCGAGCGCGTGCTGAAGCTAGGTCTGGACGAGGACCGTGCCGCCGAGGCGGCTGCGGCCGTCAAGCGGCTCAAGGCCAAGACGGAGTAGACACACACGTCCCTTCGGTGCAGCGAGGCGGACGGTCGCGACCACAGCGGCCGT
>CAZXDD010000015.1:0-30523 GCA_964639415.1 uncultured Armatimonadia bacterium | reverse complement strand
CAAGAGGAGACACCTGGCTTGAGAATCGTCGGTATGATCCCCGCTCGCTATGGCTCCACGCGCCTGGAGGGCAAGGCCCTGGCCGAGATCGCGGGCAAGCCCATGATCCAGCACGTCTACGAGAGGGCCGCCCAGGCCACCTGCCTCGACGCCGTGCTCATCGCCACCGATGATCCGCGGATCGCCGCCGCGGTAGCGGCATTCGGCGGGCGGTGCGAGATGACCGCGGATACCCATCAGTCCGGCACCGACCGTCTGGCGGAGGTAGCGCGACGCCTGCAGTGCGATGTCATCGTCAACATCCAGGGCGATGAGCCGATGATCGAGCCGGAGGCCGTCGACGCCGCCGTGGAGCCCTTCCTGGCCGGTGCACCCGAGCGCTTCGGGACCCTGGCCACGCGCATCACAGACGCCGAGGAGCATCTGGACCCGGCCACCGTCAAGGTCGTCGTGGATGCGGCCGGCTATGCCCTGTACTTCTCGCGCGCACCGATCCCGTACTTCCGCCTCGACGCCGATGACGCTCCGGCCGCCGGCGCTCCCCGCAGGCACCCGCATTCCGGACTGTGGCCGCTCAAGCATATCGGCCTGTACGTCTACACCCGCGAGACGCTCCTGTGGTTCTCCGCCCTGGCACCGACGCCACTGGAGCGCACCGAGCGTCTGGAGCAGCTCCGCGCTCTCGAGAACGGCTGCCGCATCCGCGTGGTCCAGGTGGACTACTCGCCCATCGGCGTCGACACTCCGCAGGACCTGGCCAAAGTCCGGAGCATCATGGAGCGATGAGCACCCTCCACGTCGCTCCGAACGTAATCCTGGGCGCCGACCGGCTCTTTCTCATCGCCGGGCCCTGTCTGATCGAGGACGCACAGGCCACGACCGACATGGCCCTGCGGCTGGGTGATCTGTGTGCCGAGCTCGCCATCCCCTTCGTGTTCAAGGCCTCCTGTGACAAGGCGAACCGGACGTCGGTGACGGCGGCCCGTGGTCCGGGGTGGGAGGCGGGTCTCGAGGCCTTGGGACGGGTCAAGGCGGCCGCCAAGGTCCCGGTGATCACCGACGTACACGAGACCTGGCAGGTCCCGAGCGCCGCGGCGGTGTGCGACATGCTCCAGATTCCGGCCTTCTTGTGCCGGCAGACGGACCTGCTCCTGGCGGCCGGCGAAAGCGGCAGGCCGCTGAATATCAAGAAGGGCCAGTTCCTCTCTCCCGCGGACATGCGCTATCCGGTGGAGAAGGTGAGGGCAACGGGTAATGCCGCCGTGGCCGTCACCGAGCGCGGCTTCTGCCTGGGGTACGGCAACCTGGTCGTGGACATGCGGGGCTTTGCCACCATGGCGCGGCTGGGCTGCCCGGTGCTCTTCGATGCCACCCACAGCGTCCAGTTGCCCGGTGGGGCCGGCGGGGCGTCAGGGGGGCAGAGGGAGTTTGTGGCGCCCCTGGCCCGGGCGGCGATCGCCGCCGGTGCCGACGGCGTCTTCGCCGAGACCCACCCGGACCCGGATCGCGCGCCCTGCGATGGGCCCAATATGGTGCCGCTGGATCAGATGCGGGACCTGCTGTGTGGGCTGCTGAGGGTCTACCGTGCGGTGCGACCCGAGGCCGAAAGAACCCCCGGGAGCGTGCAGACGCCATGAGCGGGTCGCAGATGGTGGACTGTGGGAAGCAGGCGCTGGCCGTCGAGGCGGCCGCCATCGCCGCACTCCAGCAGCGTCTGGACGAGGACTTCGTCCGTGCCTGCGAGCTTCTGCTGGCCATGCGCGGTCGCGCCGTGGTTAGCGGAATGGGCAAGTCCGGGGCCGTGGCCCGCAAGATCGCCGGCACCCTGGCCAGTACCGGCACCCCCGCCTTCTTCATGCACCCCGCAGAGGCCGTGCACGGCGATCTGGGTATGGTCACCGGTCAGGATGTGGTGATCTTCCTGTCCAACAGCGGCGAGACGTCGGAGGTGACGGCCATCCTGCCCGCCGTGCGTCGCAGAGGTGCCCGGATCATCGCTCTGTGCGGAGCCGCCTGCTCACGTCTCGCAGCGGAAGCCGACGTGTTCCTGGACGCCTCTGTGGAGACCGAGGCCTGCCCGCTGGGACTGGCGCCGACCGCCAGTTGCGTGGCCGCCATGGCCCTGGGAGACGCCCTGGCCGTGGCGCTCATGGCCGCCCGAGGCTTCACGCCGGAGGACTATGCCGAGAGCCATCCGGGTGGCACACTGGGACGCCGCACCCTCTGGAGGGTCAGCGACGCCATGCATGCAGGCTCCGAGAACCCCACCGTCGACACCGGCGCCACCGTAGCCGATGCCCTGATGGTGATGAGCCAGGCCGCCGTGCGCGGCGCGGTCTCCGTCGTGGACGGCCGGGGCAGGCTGGCGGGTCTGTTCACAGACGGCGATTTCCGCCTCCTGATGCAGAAGGAGGCCGACCGCAATGCGGTGATGGATTGCCCCATTGCCCTGGTCATGACCGCGCAGCCCACCACGGTGGGCCCCGAGGTCCTGGCGGCCACCGCCGCGAAGCTCATGCAGGACCGTGAGTTCGACAACCTCCCGGTAGTCGACGAGGAGGGCAGGGCTGTGGGCATGGTGGACATCCAGGACCTGCTCAAGGCGGGGATCGTCTAGCCCTAGCGCCCTGCAGGGCGCGTCCTCCGCCAGCCGCCGCTACTGTCATCCGCCGTCGGTCGCCCCGTGCCTTGCGATGCCACCTCTATCCCTGTTGCACACATCCGACCTGCACAACTACATCGACCTGCAGATGGCGGGGATGCTGCGCCATCTGCGAATCGAGCACGGGGCCTTGCTCCTGGACTCCGGAGACGCGATCTGGGCCGGCAACGTCTTTGTCAAACTGGGACCGGAGCCGGCGATCCGACGCATGAACGAGGCCGGGTACGCCGCCATGGCCCTGGGGAATCGGGAGTATTTCTTCCGGGCCTGCGGGCTGCTGATGAAGACCGTGGAGGCCCGTTTCCCCGTTCTGTCGGCCAATCTCATCGCCTGCTCCGGCGACCTGGGCCACGTGCGGCGCTGGACGATTCTGCAGGCCCCGGGGGGAGCCCGAGTGGGGCTCTTCGGGCTGACACCGCTCATGATACCGCCGGGCTCGTGGGCCGAGGTGTTCTCCAACATGCGCTTCCTGGCCCACGAGGCGGCCACCGCCGCCGCCGTGGCGGCGCTGCGCGATGAGTGCGACTACCTCGTCTGTCTCAGTCACGCCGGATTCGCCCGGGACTGCGAGCTGGCCGAAGCCTTCGGACAGCTCGACGTCATTCTTGGTGGTCACAGCCATCAAGAGCTGGCGGAGCTGGTGAGTATCAACGGCGTCTCCATCTCCCACGTCGGAGCGTACGGGAGGCGAGTGGGGCTGCTCAGAAGCCGGCCGGGGGGCGGTTTCGATCGCGAGCTGCTTCAGCCCAACTAGCCCACCGCGCCGGACGCATGGAGCTTTTCCATCGTACCCGCAGGCCGCAGACGCGGAATGCGCCGGGCCCCACAACGGAGAACCCCGATGCGAACCGGCTTCTACGCCAATCTGGGCAACACCGCCCTGCAGCTAGGCGCCTACGGCGACGGTTGGCTGGCCGACGGCCGCTTTGAGGCCGCCGCCCTGCGGCGCGAAGGCACGTGGGACCGGGCGGTGGCGCACATCCTCGATGCGGCCGGTGTGTCGCCGTCCTCGGTGCAGCGGTGCGCGCTGTGTGCCAGCACTCCGGATGTGCTGGCGCTCTGTGCGGCCCTGGCCGAGGTCACCGGGGTGGCGCCGAGTGTGCTGGGGCGTGACATGACCGTTCCTATGCAGGCCGATTACGACCCGCCGGGCTCCCTGGGCCAGGATCGGCTGCTTTCAGGGTATGCGGCCGCCGCCATGGTGGGGCGTCCGTGCATCGTGCTGGACGCCGGGACGTGCCTGACGTGCGAGGCGGTCTCGCCCGAGGGGGTCCTGCTGCCCGTGGCCATCGCTCCCGGCCTGCCGGCGTTACTATCCGGTGTCACACAGTCGGCGGCGCACCTGAGCCCGGCGCTGCAGCGTGCCGTCGCCGATTGGGCAACGCCACGGTCCCCTGCGCGGTCCAGCGCGGAGAGCCTGCTGTCGGGCCTGCACCATTGCCTCGTGGGCACGGCCCGCGAGCTGGTGGCCGCCGCGCGGTCGGCTCTGGATGGCACCAGTGCGCCCATCGTCCTCACCGGTGGCGATGCCCCGACGGTCCTGGCCGCGCTGGGGGCCGAGGTCGCACACTATCCGCTATTGCTCCTGGACGGCCTGCGTCTGCTGGCCGATGAGATGAGGCTCTGATCGCAAGCATGGCATGGAAGGGCATGACGATAGGAGACGTTCGCATCGACGGGCCGCTGGTTCTGGGGCCCATGGCCGGGTTCAGCCATCTGCCGCTGCGCATCCTGTGCCGCAGAGCCGGGGCACATCTGGTGTGTTCCGAGATGGTGGCCGTGGAGGGGCTGGTGCGGGACAACAGGAAGAGCTTCTCGCTGCTGCGCAGCCATCCCTCGGAGCGCCCGGTATCCATGCAGATCTTCGGCGCTGAGCCGCAGTCCATGGCCGCTGCCGTGCCCCACCTGGAAGCCGCCGGAGCCGACATTATCGACATCAATATGGGTTGCCCCGTGCCGAAGGTGCTCAAGGCCCGGGGAGGATCGGCCCTGATGCGAGACCCCGACCGCGCCGTCGCCATCGTTAGCGCGGTGGTCAAGGCCGCCCGTCTCCCGGTGACCTGCAAGATCCGTGCGGGCAGCCACGAGGGAGACGAGAGCTATCTGGAGCTGGGCGTCAGGCTGCAGGAGGCCGGTGCCGCCGCCGTCGCCATACATGCGCGAACCATCACTCAGGGGTTCAGCGGCGAGGCCGACCACCGCCTGACCGCACGGCTGGTGGAGGCCCTTCGCATCCCCGTCATCGCCAGCGGCGACGTCTTCACCCCCACCATGCCATTGGCAATCCTGCAGGATACCGGCTGTGCCGGAGTGATGATCGCCCGGGGCGCCGTGGGGCGCCCGTGGGTGTTTTCGCAGGCCAATGAGGTCCTGGCCGGCCGCCGGCCGCCATCCGACCCTCCCACCGCCTTCAGGCTCGGCGTGGCCCTGTGCCAGGCCCAGATGCTCCAGCAGCAGTCCGACGAGCATACCGCCGTCCACCAGATGCGGGCCCATCTCGCCTGGTACTCCAAAGGGCTGCCCGGAGGTGCCGGGCTGCGCCGGGAATGCAACAAGGCGCGGACACTGGAGGATCTCCGCCAACTGGCCGAGGAGTTCGCACGCGCGGAGGCGACGGCGGGGGAGTAGGGGGTAGCACCGGCCCACCGGGCGCCACGGGGTATGTCAGCCCCGAGGGGGGGCGGGCCGCTCCCCCTCTGCCCGGGGCTCGACAGTGAGGTCCGGCACGCCCAGGCGTGCCACGTGCTCCGCCATCTGGGCGGGGAGCGCGGCCTCTACTGCCAGGCGTCGGCCAGTGGCGGGGTGGTCGAAGCTCAGGGAGCGCGAGTGCAGGGCCTGGCCGACAAAGGCCTCGTCAAGGCAATCCAGCCGCGGACGACCGCCGCGGTAGGTCCTCTCACCGACGAGCGGGTGTCCGAGCCATTCGAAGTGCACGCGGATCTGGTGCGTGCGCCCCGTCTGCAGCCTCGCGCAGACCAAGGACAAGTCACCGTCCGTGGCCAGGACCTCGTAATGCGTGACGGCCTCCAGGCCCCGCGGAGAGACGACCATGCGCAGCTTGTCGCCGCGCTCGCGGCCCAGGGGCTCGCGGATTGTACCCCGGCGCGGCTCCGGCAGGCCGCGTACCAAAGCCCAGTAGACACGACTCACCGCCCCGTCGTCCATCTGCCTTTTCAGCTCACGGTGGACCGCCACCGTCTTGGCGGCCAGGATCGCCCCTGAGGTGTCCTTGTCCAGGCGATGCAGCAGGGTGACGCGGGGTCGGGGGCCGCCGCGGCCGTGCAGGTGTCCCGTGAGCGCGTTGAGCAGCGTCCCGCGCGGGGTGCCTCGGGCCGGATGTGAGGCCATTCCGGCGGGCTTGTTCACCACGATGAGCCGGTCATCCTCAAGCAGGACTTCAAGGGGGATGTCTTCGGGGGTGATCTCGCTCTCAGGCTCCACAAGCCTGACGGCGATGGCGGCTCCGGGGGTGGGCCGGACGCCGGACTTGGCCCGGAGGCCGTCGAGCACGCAGAAACCGTCATCGATCAGCCTCTTGGCCTGCGTCCGAGACAGCTCGGGGACAAGCTCGGCCAGCACCTGATCCAGTCGCTGCCCGGCCAGCTCGCCGGGAACTTGTCCTCTCCACGTTTCCATCGGCTGCTCACCGTCGCCTGCGGCCGCGGCCGTGCTTCTCGGTCGCATTGGCCTTCCGGTCTCCCCTGCCGCCCTCGCCTGCCGTCCGGTGACCTTTGTCTTGTTGCTCACCGGTCTCCTCGGCTCCGTCCCCCTGCGCTTCGGGAAGCAGGATGCTTGCGGTCACGGGGTCCTCGTGGGGGCGCTTCTGGAGCCACAGGAACCAGACCGCTCCGGCGATGGCGGTGAGGATCGAGGCCGCCTGGGCCACGCTAAGAGCCGGCAGGAACCCGAAGTCCTCGGCGCTGGCGCCGCGCCGGGTGATCTCACACAGGAAGCGCAGGATCGAGTACAGAAACACGTACAGAGCGAAGAGCTGGCCGGGGCGGTGCAGCCGGGGCCACACCCGGATGAGGATGAACATGATTGCCAGGCTGCCCGCGGAGGCGTAGAGCTGGGTGGGATGCACCGGCATCGGGAACTCGCTGATGTTCTCGGGGAACACCACGCCCCAGGCCACCTCTGTCGGGTTGCCGTGGCAGCAGCCCCGGAGGAAGCAGCCGATCCGCGTGATGGCGTAGCCCAGCGCCACAACAGGGGCCATCAGGTCAAGATAGACATCCCAGCGCATCCTGTGCTTCCTGACGAAGACGGCCATGGCCAGCAATGCGCCGATGACGCCGCCATGGAAGGACAGGCCGCCCTGCCACACATCCATGACGGTCACAGGGTTCGCCCGGTAGCTGCCCAGCTCCAGCAGGACGAACATCAGCCGCGCGCCGATGATGCAGGAGATGAGGATTACCAGCGCCGAATCGATGATGGTCGGCAGGCGGAGGCCGCGGGGAGGGCCGGTGCGCGACAGGTAGATGATGCAGGCGACAAAGGCCGTCAGGAGCATGACGCCGTAGGAGCGCACGTGCACGGGGGCGAACCTGTTGATCAGTAGCCACAGCACAACGGCCCCGGCGATCGATGCCGGCGCGGCGGCCGCAAACCAGCGTCCGCCCAGCGGCGGGGGCTCATCGCCCATCGCCCGCTCCAGCTTGCGCCATAGCAGGGCCACCACCAACAGTATGCCGGCGATCAGCAGGATCGCCGGCCACTCCATGGGCCCCAAAGTCACCAGCGCCGAGCGCATGTCACTCCCAGCCTTCCTTGACTCCCGACGAGACCTCCCCCACGCTCGCCGTTCGCCGCGAGGCGGTCTCAACCATCGTCTGTCTACGCCTTGGGCGGCGGAGCGGTTGCGTCGTCGTCTTCCTGGTGCATGGTGGCGATGAGCGTCAGGACGATGAGTAGCGCCCCAACGGTGATGCCGATATCGGCCACATTGAATACGGGCCAGAAATGCAGGTCGATGAAATCCACCACATGGCCCAGGCGCAAGCGGTCCACCAGGTTGCCGGCCGCTCCGCCCAGCACCATGCCCAGTCCGGCGAGGATCAGCCGATTGCCACCGGCCAGGCGCGGGCCGATGAGGATCAGGCCCGCCGCCACCGTCCCGCTCACCACGCACAGCAAAAGCCGCTGGCCCTCCATCACACTGAAGGCTCCGCCGGTGTTCATGCGGTGCGTGAAGCTCACAACAGTGCCGACCAGGGGCACGCTCTGGTTCAGTTCCAGTTGCGCCACCACAAGCGTCTTGGTGATCTGGTCGGCGACCAGCACCAAAGCGGCCACGCCCAGAAGCCAGCCATAGGACCGGACAAGCGTGGCCGTGCCCGCCGCAGGCGCGCCCGTCATGAGGTCAGGCGCGCCCTGCACTCCGTGCACATCGTCGCCGATGGCATGATCTCCAGCCTCGCCTTGGGGATGTCCTTGGCGCACACCGCGCATATCCCGTAGGTCCCCTCATCCACGCGCTTGATGGCGTTGTTCACGTTCTCCAGCATCTCGCGCAGGTTCTCGCCGATGGCCATGGATTGCGAACGCTCCAGGGTCTCCTGGGCCGCGTCGCCTCCCGGCTCGTCGAAATCCTCCCCGGCCGTGTCTGAATTCAGCCGATCCCGACCCGCGGTGCGGTCCTCGATCCGCTGGAGTTCATGCTCCAGGTTCGCCTTCTCCTCCAAGAGCCGCTCGCGGAACTTCTCGACATCCAGTCTTCGCTTTCGAGGCACGGTGTTAACCTCCTGTCCTGCACTCGCCCCTCGCCGAGCTTGCCAGACGTCCGCCCGGCATCCATGGCCAACCAAGGGCCCCACCAAAGGTGGCGTTCCGAACCGACGCTACGGCACGGTCTTGCACCAGCCCCTCAACACCCCGCCCCGTACCCACTAGAGCTTCCCGGCTACTGCTTCGGCGCGTGAGATGGCGTCCCGAGAACCCCGCTGCCTCCAGATCACAGCGCCGCGGGAGAGCCGCTAGACCCGCTGAGCGCACCGCGCGCAGATCTCCGGATGCGCGGAGACCTGACCCACAGTGTCCGACCTCATCCAGCAGCGCCCACACTTCTCGCCGGTGGCCAGCGTGGCCACCGCACTCATCTCGGCGAACTCGTCCAGGGCCACCGGGCTTTCTTCCGCCGGCCGCACCTCCACGGCGGACACGATGAACAGGCCCGGCAGGAAGTCGCCGAAGGTGCTCAGGAACTCGCTCGTCCGGGGTGTGGTATAGATCGTCACCCGGGCCTCGAGAGGGTTGTCCAGCTCCCCGCCCTTGCGGGCCTCCTCGATCGCGGCCAAGACGACGTCTCGCATCTGCAGGAAACGGTCCCATCGCCGGCCTAGTTCGGCATCGGCCGCCGGGGCCTCGGGCCAGTCGGCCAGTTGCACGCTCTCGGGCAACGTGGCATCCAGCTTCCTGCATTCTTGCCAGATCTCCTCGGCGGTAAACGTCAACACCGGCGCCATCATCTTCGTCAGGGCCAGCAGGATCTGCCACATGGCCGACTGGGCCGACCGGCGCTCAACGGCCTCCGGAGCGCTGGTGTAGAGGATGTCCTTCAGAACGTCCAGGTAGAAGGCGCTCAGGTCGGTGACGCAAAAGCCGTGCACGTCATGGTAGAACAGATGCAGGTCCCAGTTGTCGAAGGCCCGGGTCATCCGCTCCACCACCTGGCCGGTGCGCATCAGGGCCCAGCGGTCCAGCTCGAGCATCTCCCCCGGCGCCACGGCGTCCGTCCGCGGGTCGAAGTCCTGCAGGTTTGCCAGCATGAATCGCGCCGTATTGCGGATGCGGCGGTAGGCATCGGCCACCTGCTTGAAGATGTCCTGGGTGCAGTACATCTTGCGCCGGAAGTCCGCATAGGTGAACCACAGCCGCAGCACGTCGGCGCCGTACTGCTCGTAGATCTCGTCGGGGGCGATGATGTTCCCCTTGCTCTTGGACATCTTCGTCCCCGTCTCATCGACGAAGAACGCGTGCCCGACCACCTGCCTGAAGGGGGCGGGCTCGCCCAGAGCCACCGCAACCCACAGCGAGGTCTGGAACCAGCACTGGTACTGGTCATCGCCCTCCAGGTAGAGGTCGGCCGGGAAGCTCAGCTCCGGGTCCGGTCGCAGGACACAGTAGTGGCTGGCCCCGCTATCGAACCACACCGACATGATGTCGGGCTCCTTGACGAACCGAGAGCCCCCACACTTGGCGCAGCGGGCGCCGGCCGGAAGCAGTTCCGCGGGCTCCCGGGCATACCACACATCCGCCCCGTGCTCGGCCACAAGGTCGCGCACGTGGTCCAGCGTCTCCTGCGTGAGGAGGATCTCATCACAATCGGCGCAGAAGAACGCCGGGATCGGCACGCCCCACACCCGCTGGCGGGAGATGCACCAGTCGGGGCGGGCCTGTACCATGCCGCTGATGCGCGCCTCGCCCCACCGCGGCATCCATTCGGCGGTCTTGATCTGGGCGAGGGCCTGCTCTCGCAGCCGGTCGATGTCCATGAACCACTGCCGCGTGGCCCGGTAGATCACGGGCTCATGGCAGCGCCAGCAGTGCGGGTACTCGTGCTCCAGCGTCCCGGCGAACAGCAGGGCATCGCGCCCGCGCAGGAGCTGTAGCACGACCTCATTGGACTTGTCGCAGACCTTGCCCTCCAGCTCCGGCCCCGCCTCGGCGGTGAACTTGCCGAAGTCATCCAGGGGGCTGAGCACGGGGAGGTCGTACTTCAGGGCTGTCTGGAAGTCCTCCAGGCCGTGGCCGGGGGCGGTGTGCACACAGCCGGTCCCCTGATCCATGAGCACGTAGTCGGCCAGCACGATCCGCGAATCCCTGCCGTAGAGCGGATGGATGGCCACACGGCCCTCGAGATCGCGACCCCCGGCGCGGCCGATGATCTCGCTTCCCGCCAGGGAGGCAGCGGAGACCAGCGCGTCCATCAGCGCGAAGGCCACGATCAGATAGCGGTCCCGGCCCTGCCACCGGGCCCGCAACAGCACGTAGTCGGCGGCCTCGGCCAGAGCGATCCCCGTATTGCCGGGAATCGTCCACGGCGTCGTGGTCCAGATGACGATCTCGGCCGTGGCGCCTTCCGGCAGACGCACGGCTCCGCCGCCGCCCTCAGCGGCGAACGCCTCCTCCGCACCGGGAAGCTCGAAGGCCACGTAGATGGCCGGAGAAGTCTTGGTGTGGTACTCGATCTCGTCCTCGGCCAGAGCCGTGACGCACTCCGGACCGTGGCACCAGTACACCGGCCGCAGCCGGCGGTGCACCAGACCCTGCAGCGCGATCTTGCCGAAGGCCTCCACCTGTCGCGCCTGGTACTCCCGGCTCAGCGTCAGGTATGGGTTGTCCCAGTCGCCCCGGACCCCAAGGCGCTTGAACTGCTCTCGCTGGGTACCCACGTACTTCATCGCCAGATCACGGCACATGCCCCGCCACTCCAGGGGTGACACGTCGTACCGGTCGACCCCCATCTCTCGCCGCACCGCCTGCTCCGTGGGCAGCCCCTGCGTGTCCCAGCCCGGCACATACGGGCAGTCGAAGCCCCGCATGGTCTTGTACTTGATCGCGATATCCTTGAGAATCTTGTTCAGCGCCTGGCCCAGATGGATATTGCCGTTGGCGTAGGGGGGGCCGTCGTGCAGGACCCACTTGGGCCTGCCCCGTCCCTTCTCCCGCACCTTGGCATAGATGTCGATGTCCTCCCACCACTTGACGATGTCGGGCTCGCGCTGCGGGAGGTTCGCTCGCATCGGGAAGTCGGTCTTCAGCAGGTTCAGCGTCTGTCGGTAGTCCATTGGGTCCATCCCCATTGTGCAGGGCGCGCATCTTCACACGCATGAATATACGCGTCGGCCTCACAGGAGGCCGACGCGCCCATAATCGCTATAATGTGATGTGGTAACCAATTCTACAGTTCCCGCCCACTGCAAGTCAAGGACGGAACGATCCGCAAATGGCCGCAGGTGGCGTGCGAGCGCACTTTGCGCCCCTGCGGGCACCGATTCGCCGCCGGTCCCCAATCTACCTGCCTGCAGGCCCGGCTTCCTCAATCAGCCGCGCCACCTCCCACAGGTCAGCGGCATGGCGTGACGCTTGCGGCCCCTGAGCGCGGGCCAGGATCGCCGGGAGCCTCACGGCCCGGGCGCCCTGGACGTCGCCGACGAGGCTATCGCCCACCATCCACGCCGTCGTCGGGTGCCCGGCGACCTCCAGCGCGATGCCGAAGGCCTCCGGGTGCGGCTTCTCATAGCCGATGTTCGCCGAGCTGAGGATGGCGTCGAAGTGCCGGGCGAGCCCCAGGGCCTCCACGATGGCCTCAAGCTCCGGCACGTGGTTGGACAGGATCAGATGGTGCCACCCGGTGGCGCCGAGACGCTCCAGAACCGGAACCGTGTCCTCGAACACGATGAAGGATGCCGGATCCTTGAACTTCTCCCCGGCCGCCGCGGCGATGGCTCCCGCCGCCTCGGGGTCGTACCCCGCGGCACCGAGTGCCTTGGACAGGACGTCCTCCACGTACCGCCACCAGCTCCGCGGCTCAGACAACTCCGGATGCGGGCGCTCCGGATGGTGCCACGGAAAGCCGGTGGTAAGGTGGGGTTTGAGCTTCTGGATGTCGATACCGGCGCCGCCCGGTGCTTCCTCCAGTGCCGCCAGCAGGGCCGAGCCCCACTTGCCGGGGCGGTAGGCCAGCGTCCCGTCGAAGTCCCAGATGATCGCGTGTCGCGGCATTGGCGGTGGGTTCCTCCCGGTGTCGATGCGACGGCGTGCTCCATTGCCGGCGTCGTTCGGCGGGGCCGCGGAGCGGGGCGGGGCGTTCCCCCGCTAGCGCCATCCGGGCCAGATGACGTCCACCAGCGTATCACCAACCTGGAACAAGGTCGCCGCCGAGCAGTGGTCCGGAGTATCATCGATCGTGTGCCACTCCGCCGGGGGCGGCGAGAAGTGGATGATGTCCACCGCCGCCACTCCCTTGTCGATGAAGGGCTTGTGGTCATCGGTGACCGGACCGATGGTCCGGCGGACAAAGGCCGTGTGCCCCAGCGCCTCGGCAGCGCTCCAGATGTCCTCCACCAGAGCCGGGTTGGAGGTGAGCGAGTTGAGCTCGAGGGAGAACTGGGGCGCCCCCACGGCCCCGTCGGGCTGCAGGCGGGGATTGCTCACCGCGTCGGTGCCCACGAGGTCCAGCAGGATCATCTCCTCCGGCCAGGGCAGCTCATTCGCGGGCCAGTTGTTGGCCAGGTAGTTCGAGCCGATGCAAAAGCCCATATAGGGCATGGTCCTCTCGGTGGCAACACCCGAGTCCTCGGCATCGAAGAAGGCGATCATCACGGGCCGGGCGGGCGGGTGCTGCTTGAGAAGACGCGCCAACTCCAGCAGGACGGCGACCCCGGAGGCGCCGTCGTTGGCGCCGAGGATCGGGGTGTTGGTGTTGGCCTCATCAGGGTCCTCGTCCGCAATGGGCCGAGTATCCCAGTGGGCGCCCAGGAGCAGCGGCGCATCGTCGCTGGTGCCCTCGTAAAGACCGACGATGTTCTGGAAATCGAAGGGTCCGCCCATGGGCGTGCGGGAGTTGAAGCTCTGCAGGTGCACCTTGTCGGCCACGGCCTGGAGCTGTTGCACCAGCCACCGGCGGCACGCCTCATGGCCCTGCGAGCCCGGCTCGCGCGGGCCGAAGTCGCACTGAGTCACCAGCGCCGAGAACGCCCGACTGCGGTCGAAGCTGGGACGGTCCGCCGCCACCGGCGGCGGCGGCAGCACATTGCCGGCCTCCGCCTGCCCGCTGCCGCATGAGCTGCAGCCGGTGATGAGCGAGGCGGCCGACAGGCCGATGGCAAGGATGCGCAGCAGTCTCATCGCACTAGTCTCCCGTCGGTCGGCAGTTGTCCGCCGTTACCGGTCGATTGGTGTTCCGCCGTTCCGTGGTTCCCGTCGTTCTGGGCCGAACTGCGTGGCTATAGGCCGCCGTTGCCGGGCGTCTTCGCGCCCCTGGAAGCGCGGCCGAAAGGCCCGCATTCGCCGGGAGTGTCATTCTACGGGCGTCCGCTCCCAGCAAGAGCAGCTCGAGTGATCTCCCGGCATTCAGTGAGATTCCTCGCCCAAGCGGCGTCTGCGACGCCGACGCTTCAGAATGACAGGAACAGGGCCGGCCAGACTTCCCGGCCGCTCCTCTAGTAGCTCCCCGCCGTTCGCGCGCCATGGGTGGTGCCGAAATCCGTCTGGATCGAGGGGAAGGCCTTCAGACCGATGCTCACCCGGATGTCGTCGGTGAGCTTGTTGTACGATACCGAGCCCACGAAGCAGTGCAAATCCCGGGTGAGCCGAGTCTCCAGTTGGTCGAACTTCTCCGTATAGCCGCTGTAGCGGGTGAGCAGCTCGATGCGGGTCTTTGGGTCCACGCGCCAGTCGAAGTCGATGGTTCCCTGGGTCAGTTGCCCGTCGTTGAGGTCGTACAGGCTGCCCAGAGTGATGCTCAGTTGGTCGGGGTGGACGAAAGCCCATCTGGCATTCAGGGGCCGCCACTGCACCTCGTTGAGGTCGAAGGCGGCCTGGAGGTCGAGCTTCGAGCTGCCCGAGGTCATGTACTCCACCCGGCCCGTCAGCGTGTTCCAGCGGTCATTGAGCAGGTCAAAACCTCCGGAGAGGTCGAAGCGCGACTTGCCCGGCCGAAGGTGTACGGCCTGGACCGCGATGTCACTGCGTCGGCCCCAGTAGTCCAGGCGGATCGGGGCGTACCCATCCGGATTGGACCAGCCGTACTGTACCCGGGTGTTCCACCCCCGGCCCCAGTCCGTACTGAGCTGGGAGTTGAGCCCAACGGTATACTGTGCCGAGCCCTCACCGTAGAAGGACTGATAGTAGTAGGCGTTGGTTCGCAGTCTGGACTTGGCGCCCAGCCGGTGCTCCTTGCCGCCGAAGTCAAACCGGAACCTCGCGCGCCCGAACTCCTCCTGCTCCGATTCCTGGGTGTAGCGCCCGAGAGAGAAGCTGGCCCGCGTGTCCAGCCGTCCGAATAGAGGCCTCATCCCCAGGCGCTGGGTGTCGGTGTTGAACTCCAGCTCCGGGAGGCGGTGCGTCTGGGTGCGCCGGGTGCCCTGGGCGTCCAGGTCCCAGTAGTCGTCGGCGTACAGCGCCCAGTCGTAGCTCTTCTTGCGCCGCCGCAGCTCGAAACCCGCCTCCAGCGAGCGGTCCGGGGCCACCTCCGTGCCGTAGCGGGCATCCTGCATGGTGGCCCGGACATTCCAGTCCAGCCCCGGACTGTTGTTCCGATGGGTGAAGGCGGTAGTGAACCGCCGCGAGGTGGTGTAGCTGGAGTCCGACAGCGACTGCTGAAAACCCAACTGGGTCGAGGAGCCCGCGCCGCTAAGCTCCAGGTTCAGGCTGTTGGCCAGAGTCTCCGCGCTCCCCGAGTACCCGCTATTGCGCTGCAGGTCGGAGCTGAGGCTGGTGGTGAAGTGCTCCGAGGCCAGCCAGCGGTGACTCAGACGCGAGGACAGCGCCCCCTCCTTGGGCTCGTAAAACAGGCTGAGTTGCGCCGTGTGTCGCGGCGAGTCAAGCCCGTGGTCGAAGCCCACACCGACGCCTCGTTTCTCCGTCAGATGCAGGCGGAGCAGGCCGGCATTCTGCTCATTGAAGAGGTAGTTGAAGGCGAACTTGGCGAAATACCCCTCCACCTCGTTGCGGCCCACCTCGGGAATCCAGCGGTTGTCCTTGCGGTTGAGTGACAGGATCAGGTCGAACGGGTAGGTCAGGATGCGGTGGCCGAACAGGTAGAGCTGCGGTCTTCGTACCAGCAGCCGGTTGCCGGGCGTGACGCGCATGTAGTTGGAGCGCAGCTCATAGTGCCGGTGGGCGCCCTTGTCGCACGTCGTGGCCAGGCCGACGAAGCCCTCGATCTCATCCCCATGCTCTCGGCTCCCGGTGCGCTCGGCCCACAGGTACACCGGCTCGGAGACCTCGGCCGACTCGAAGAACTGCGGCTGCGCCATGAGCCGAACGTCCCTGGCGTGCCACTTGGAGGTCTCGAGGTTGACCGTGAAGCTCGTCGCGGTGGCGCTGAGCTTGTCTGAGCCAACCACCACGCTGCCCACGAAGTACACCCACACCTGGTCGGCGTCGATCATGGCCGTGTCCGAGGTGATGGTGAACTCCCTGGTCTGGGCCTCGATGCCTCCCTCGGCCATCACCGTCTCATCGACGACCACGACGCTATCGGCCTTGAAGCGGATATCGTCATCTCCCGCAGAGGCTCCGGCGGCCCCTGTAGGGGGCAAAGGCGGCACGGCGTCCGCTCCGGCTCCCTCGGTGACGCCGGGGGCCGCCGGATCGAAAGACGCCTCCGGAGGCGGGGCCTCCCCGGACACCGGTGCGTCCCCCTCGGTGGTCTGAGCCGGCGGCTCTCCCTCGGCCGTCCCCGCCTGATCCGGGGAGGTGGGGGGGAGCTCCTCCCCGCGGGCCGCGGGCTCCCCTGCCTCCGGCTCCCGGGCGGCGATGGGGGCCTCTGCCTCCGCCGGTGTAGGCGGCGGCGTACCTCCGTCCGCGGGCGGCAGCGCCTCCTCGACGGACGCCCCGGCCTCCTCCGCCCGTTCCGGGCCGCCGACCGGCGCCGACCGGCCGTCACTCTCCTGCGGCCATGTGTCCGTCCAGCGGGCAGCATGGCACGGCGCGCAGAGAAGCGCGCACACCAACGCCCCAACTGGTACGAGTCGGTGCATGCCCCGGTGCATTTGTGCCTTTCGTATCCGGCGCTCGCCGCCAATGCCCCCAAGAGGGGCTTCGGAAAGCGCCGCCGGTCCCTTCCGCCTACACCCGCCGCATGGCCACCACAGCGGCGACGGCCAGCAGCGCATTCTGGGCCCAGGCGGCCACCGAGACCGGTAGGGTCCCGTTGCCCCCCAGGAGCCTGAGGCCCAATCCGATGAGGAAGTAGGCGAAGCCCACCACAAGAGTCACCAGCACCCCGGCCAGGCTCTGTCCGCGGCCGAACCGCATGGCAATGGGGGCGGCGAGAAGGGCGAACACGAAACACGCCGTGGCATTGGCCAGGCGCGTGTTGATCTCCAGGTCCAGCCTCCGCGTCGAGCCCGCGGGGCCGGTCCTCAGTTGCGCCCTCTTGTCCAGCAGGGCTCGGAGGCTCTCGTTGCTGTCGGTCTGGCCCGAGAACGACCCGAATGAGACCTGTTCGAGGTGGATGCGCCCCTCGGGGGACGTCACCCGCGAGATGTCGGATGGAAACGCGAACTGCAGCGCCAGGACGTCCTGCAGCCAGAGGGTGTTGTCCCGAAAGCGGCCCTGCCTGGCGTAGTACACCAGGGGCATCTCACCGGGCCGGCGCATCAGGGCGCGCAGCCCAAAGAGCGTGTCGGTCCCCTGATCCACCCCCTGGGTGATGAAGACCCAGTTGCCTCCGGTGTCCACGAACCTGCCCGGCTTGAACACCAGCGTCTTCTGGCGCAGGAGCATCTCGCGCTTGAGCTCCTCGGCCCTCTGATCGGCGATGGGGACGACGTACTCCTTGAGACCGAAGGAGAGCAAGGTGGCCATGGCTCCGACCGCCATCGCCGCACCCATGAGGCGAACGCCGCCCACCCCTCCGGCCAGCAGAGGCACGATCTCGTTGTCCGAGGCCAGCCTGTTGAGCGCCAGCGCGCAGCCCAGCATGGTGGCTGCGGGGAGGGCAAACACCGCGGCGTCAGGGGTCTTCAGCGCGGCGAACCTGGCGATGTTGTCCAGTCGGATGCCCTTGCCCACGATATCGTCGACGATCTGAAACAACACGTGTCCGGTGAGCAGCACAACGAAGCTCAGCAGGGCCGCGAATGCGGGCCCCACCATCTCGCCCACCAGATAGCGGTCGATGAGCTTCATCGCATCAGGTCCCCCAGGCGGGTTGGAGAGCGAGGCACGGCGGCCCTCGGGATAGTGCACTATAGCGCGCAGTGCCCGCAGGACGCAAGGCGCAAGGCCCTGGAGCCGGACGCAGCGCCACCCCTTGCCCACCGGGATAGGACGGCTCGCCTCCCCGCCAAGTTCCGGGGCAGGAGGTCCGGGGCCCTGCCGTAGCGAATGGGGTCGCCCGCCAAAGGAGATACCGTCATGAACCAGACCTCCGCCGTTGCCCTCGCATGCACCGCCATGCTCTGCGTCCTGCTCTCCGCTTGCCCCGGACAGGAGAGCGAGCACCGGCCCCCGGTGCTGGACGTTCCCGTCGCCGCGCCACCTCCCGACGGCGATGGGCTTGCGCCCGCCAGCCCCGAGGCCCGGCGCCGGGCATCCATGCAGATGCTGCTGGTGGTTGTGGGAGCCCTGTTCATCATCTTCCTGCTCCTCCGGCTCATCGCCAGAGGTCGCCGCGAGCCGCCACCCACCCCGGAGCAGGACCTCATCGACCGCGCGAAGAGAGTCCTGGACGAGCACGACCGCAGCGGGGGAGGCAATGGGGGAGAGGGCCAAGAGCAATGACAGAGGGCGGGCCCGGCGGATGGGCGCCGCAGAGGGTGACGTGCGCCCGAACAGAAGGCGGAACTCAACGGCCGGCGCCGTCCGGACCCTAGTACCGTCGCTTTGGCAGGGCGCGGACGAGCCCCTCCAGGGCCGTGATGACCCGGCTATCCGCCGCCGCCACGGCCTGCAGGGCCGCCACGGCCCGGGAGACGTAGCTCTCCACCTGCGCCTGCGTCTGTGCCTCGCCGCCGCCACTGCTCACCAGTTCACGCACCTGCTGCAGGTCTCCGGAGGGCTCTTCCCCGGCGCGGAAGGCGCTGAGGGCCCGGCGGAGCTCCCCGGCAACAGCGGAGCGCAAAGCCACGGCCAGGGGGTAGGTCAGTTGGCCGCTGGCGATGTCCTGCCCCGGACGCTTGCCCAGTACGTCCTCGTCTCCGTAGATGTCGAGGAGGTCGTCGGTGAGCTGGAAGGCCATGCCGTAGCTCTCGCCGTACTCCCAGAAGGCCTGCGCGACCTCGGGGTCCGCACCGACGCTGAGGGCGCCCAGGCGGCAGCAGGCCGCGAGGAGGCCGGCGGTCTTGCCGCGGGCCACGCGCAGACAGTCTTCCGGGGTGAGGACGGCGCCGGCCCCGCGGGCGAGATCGCCTTCGGTCAGGCACATGTCCATGGCGACATGGGCGAGGATCTCCAGATAGTCCCTGTCCTTTAGCGAGTTGAGCTCCCAGTAAGCGCGGGCGGCCAAATAGTCGCCGGCAAGCACGGCCACGCGGTTGCCCCACCGGGCACGGACGGCAGGGGCCCCGCGGCGGACGGTGGCCTCATCCACGACGTCGTCGTGCATCAGCGAGGCCAGATGCATGACCTCCACGGCCGCAGCGATGCCCTCGGAGTCCTCATTGGGGTCGGCAACCGCTCGGGCGCAGAGCAGGACCAGAAGCGGCCTGAGGCGCTTGCCGCCCGCTTCCACCGCTCCGCGCGCCGCCTGGCCCAGGATATTGGCCTCAGGGCCGCAGATGCGCAGGAGCCGCTGCTCGACGGCCTCGAGCTGCTCGGCCAGGAGCAGACGGGAGCGCTCGTAGGCCTCAGGCCGGGATGTCTCGCGCTCGCTGGTATCAGGCATTCAGGATGGCTCTCGGTCGGCGGGTTGAGGGGTATGGGTGAGGCAGAAAGACAGCAACTCCAGATGGCTGGTCATATCGACGCTGCGGATCACCACGGGTGGCGAGGCCGTCACCTGCACCGGCGCCAGGTTCAAGATGCTCCGCACGCCCGCGGCCACCAGGCCGTCCACTACGGACTGCGCCGCCGCACCCGGCACCGCGACGATCCCCTGCTCCGCCCCGGTGCTCTGTACCACCTCATTGAGGCTCTGCATCGGCAGGATCCTCTGGCCGTACAGGCGATGGCCGATCTTGGCCGGGTTGTTGTCCAGCACCGCCACGATGCGGAACCCCCGGGCCTCGAAGCCCGGGTAGCCTACCAGGGCCGCGCCGAGGTTGCCGGCACCGACCAGGATCACCTTGCGCTCGTGCTCCACGCCGAGGATGCGCATCAGATGCACCCTCAGGTCGCTGACACGGTAGCCCAGGCCCCGGCGGCCGAAATCCCCAAAGTACGAGAGGTCCTTGCGCACCTGGGCGGCATTGACGTTGGCGCGCTCACCGATCTCCGACGAAGACGCCGTCTGCCTGCCCTCGCGCTCGAGCTGGCGCACGATGGTCAGGTAGGTGGAGATGCGCCCAACGGTCGCTTCAGGGATGTCGAATTGCCAGGGCATCGGGGCACCAGTTACCAGGAGTCGGCGGGTATGGCCGGTGAGGTCCGTCGGTCTGCTCGATGGGGCGCCGGGCTCCGCTATCGCGGGGATCAGTGGATCAGCGAAGCCATCTGCGCCATGTCCACCAGCCAGTTGGGGAAGAGAAACACCAGTACGGTCCCCACTCCGGTGAGAAGCAGCGTCAGTCGCACGGCCGGCGGCACGGTGGGAAGACGGAGGCCCTCGCGCTTGTCGAAGTACATCAGCCGTGCGATGTTCATGTAGTAGTACAACGAGATCACGCTATTGACGATGCCCACCACCGCCAGCCAGGCCCAGGTGTGGGACTTGATCGCCGCGCCGAAGAGGTACAGCTTGCCCAGGAAGCCGGCCGTCGGCGGGATCCCGGTCAGCGACAGCAGCAGGATGATGGTCATGGCCGCCAGGGCCGGGGCCGTCCGGGAGAGGCCCGCGAAGCGGTCGATGTCCGATGAGCCGGCGGCGCGCTCCAGAACGATGGCCACCGCGAACAGCCCCAGGTTCATCAGCAGGTACGCCACAAGATAAACCACGACGCCCCGAATACCCCACAGCTCCCCGGGACCAACGACGAAGCCGATCAACAGATAGCCGGCATGCGCGATGCTGGAGTAGGCCAGCATGCGCTTGATGTTGGTCTGTCGCAGGGCCAGGAGATTGCCGCCGAACATGGTGATCGTGGCCAGGACGGCCATCACCATCTGCCACGGGAAGTGCAGGGCGGGCTCGAGGTCCCAAAACAGCCGGAACAGCAGGGCGAAGCCGGCGGCCTTCGGCCCTACCGAAAGCAGCGCCGTGACAGGTGTCGGGGCCCCCTCGTACACGTCCGGAGCCCAGAAATGGAAGGGCACCATGCTGATCTTGTAGCCGATGCCCGCCAGCGTCATCAGAACGCCGAGCACGGCCGTGAGAGCCAGGCCGCCGCCACGCTCCGGCTGCATGAGGTTTGCGGCGATGACCGACAGGTTGGTGGAGCCGCCGGCGCCGTAGAGCAGGGTCATCCCGTAGAGCATGACGGCCGAGGCGGCGGCACCGAAGATGAAGTACTTCACCCCGGCCTCGTTGGACTTGGCGTCTTTCTTGCGCCAGGAGACCAGCAGGTACGAGGTCAGGCTGACCAGCTCGAAGGACAGGTAGATAGTCACAAGGTCGCGGGCGCCGGCGAGCAGGCACATGCCCAGGACGAGGAAAACCACGAAGGCGAAGTACTCGCCGTAGGCCTCGGTCTTGCGGAAGAAGTCCACGCTGAGCAGGATGACCAGCGCGCCGCAGGCTAGGAAGATGAGCTTGAGGAGCGCGGAGAAGCCGTCGATGGCGAAGCTTCCCACGAACTCGGTAGTCGCCTCCGCGCCCAGGAGCCCGAGAACCGGCCGCGCGCAGGCGAGCAGCCCGATGAGGGCCACCGCCGGGCAGACGAATGCCGCTCGCCGGGGCAGCAGGAGGTCCAGGACAAGCACCACAAGGGCCAGTCCGCAGAGCCAGAGTTCGGGAGCAAAGACGCTCAGGTCCTGATAGGGCATTGCAGATGCACGCAATCTTGCAGAATTGATGTGTATCGACAGCGATCAAAGCAGCGGCGGCTACATTCCAGCGGTTGCCGTAGAGGCCTTTGCCGTTGCCGTAGACCGGCTGTAGCTCCCGCAGGGCGGGACCGTTGCCGCCCTGGACGCCGTTGACGTAGCCGTAGACGTCGTCGCCGTCGACTCGCCGACCCGCGACTACCCCAAAGGTATTGCCGCCTGGATGGCCGGCCCGGCGCCGTGCATGAACATCACCAGGTTGACCATGGCGCTGTTGATGAGGTTGATGACGGGCATCGGGTAGATACCGATGGCCAGCATCAAGATGCACAGCGGCACGGTGGCCGCCAGCTCGCCGCCGTCGATGTCCTTGAGCGACTGCCACTGGATATTGACTTCACCCAGGAACGCACGCTGGATGACCATGAGGAAGAAGGCCGCTGTGATGACGACGCCCAGCAAAGACAGCCCCGTCAGCAGCGGGTACGTGCCGAAAGCGCCGATGAAGACCATGAACTCGCCCACGAAGCCGGAGAGACCCGGGAGGCCCAGGGAGGCAAAGCAGGCCACCATCATGATGCCGGCGTAGACGGGCATGGTCTTGGCCAGGCCGCCGAAGGCGTCGATGTCTCGGGTGTGGGCGCGGTCGTAGACGACTCCGACAAGGAAGAACAGGGCTCCGGTGATGATACCGTGGTTGAACATCTGCAGGACGGCGCCGTTGAGGGCGGTGGTGCTCGAGGTCACCAATCCGGGGACGGCCGCTGCACCCGCCGCGGCGGCGATCCCCAGCATCACATAGCCCATGTGGTTGACCGAGGAGTAGGCGATGAGCTTCTTCAGATCGGTCTGTGCCATGGCGCACAGTGCCCCGTAGATGATGCTGATCACACCCAGCACCGCCAGGACCAGGGCGTACTTCTGGCATTCGTGGGGCACGATCGGCAGGCTCACGCGCACGAAGCCGTACGTGCCCATCTTGAGCAGGACGCCGGCGAGGATGACGCTACCGGCCGTGGGTGCCTCCACGTGGGCGTCCGGGAGCCACGTGTGGAACGGAAACAGCGGCACTTTGATGGCGAAGCCCAGGAACAGGCCCCAGAAGACCAGGCCGCCCCAGATCCCGGCGCGGGCCATGGGCATCTGCCGGGCCAGCTCCAGCATGTCGAAGGTGTGCGGTGTGGAATGAAAGTACAGGGCCAGGATCGCCAGCAGCATGCCCAGACTGCCCACAAGGGTGTACAGGAAGAACTTGATGGCGGCGTACTCCCGGCGCGGGCCGCCCCAGATTCCGATGAGGAAGTACATGGGGACGAGGCTGACTTCCCAAAACACGTAGAACAAGAAGAAATCCAGGGCGCAAAAGACGCCCAGCATACCTGTCAGGAGCAGCATGAAGAAAGCCATGTAGTCCCGGACACGGTGCTCGATCCGCCACGAGTACAGGACGCACAGGAAGGTCAGGAGGGTGGTCAGGACGATGAGCGGCATGGACAGTCCGTCGACACCCACGTGGTAGTTGACATTGAAGGCCTGAATCCAGGGGACGTTGATCTGAAGCTGCATGCCGGAGCTCGGGTCGAAGGACAGCAGGGCCGCCAGGGACACAAGCAGCGTCAGGCCCGAGAAAACCGCGGCCACCCAGCGGATCGCAGTATGCTGCTCCTTTTTCATCAGCACGATCAGCACCATGCCGACGAGGGGCAGAAAGATCATCACGCTGAGGATGCTAGACATCACCCGCAGGCCTCCGAAAGCCGATTAGTGTCTGGTCTGGTGCGTAGTCATTCGTTCCCCGCCCCCCCACAGCCGTGCGGGGGCCGGGGGCGAGGACGCTCCCGCCCTGCGGGACTGCTGCCGGTGTCCGACCGGCCGGCGGCGGCGGGCTGCAAGACCCGCCCCACCAACGGCAGGCGCATTCCGCCGTTGCCGTTGTCGTCACCGATGCCGCCCCCCCCGCCCCTCACAACCATGCGAGTCGCCGGGGGGGACGCCGTTGCGTGCTCTACCCGCCCAGCAGTCCCCTGAGGACCTCCCACACCTGAACCTCGTTGACGATGACATAGACCGTCAGGAACACCGCCGCGGCGATGCCACAGACGAACATCGCGGCGCCGGAGACGTACTCCTGCACGTGCCCGGTCTGGAGACGCGACAGCAGCTCGCCCGTCCAGCGGGACACGTAGCCGCAGGCATTGACGATGCCGTCGACGACGATGGTGTCAAACAGCCTCGATCCCCAGCCGAAGACCCAGCGCGTCGTCCAGCCCACGCCGTTGACGATGCCGTCGACGATGTAGGTGTCCACCAGGCGGGAGCCCCGGGCGAGCAGGAGCGTGAGGCCCACAGGGATGACGGAGTACAGCTCATCGAACAGGAACTTCTTCTGGGCCAGGAGGTACAGCGGATAGAGCGGCACCTTGACCACACTGGGTGAGACGATCTTCCACAGGTACATGCAGGCGGCGATCAGCAGGCCGCCGATGGCCATGAGTGTGGAGATGCCGATGACGGCCCAGTTGGCGTGTGCACCCGCCGTGGCCCCGTGCGCCGTCTCGGCGGCCTCCGGAGCGTAGTGGATGAAGTGGTGGAACAGGTTGCCGCCCAGCCACGGCGTGCCCACCCAGCCCAGGAGCACGGCGAACACGGCGAGGACGATGAGCGGAACCGTCATCGTGGCCGGGCTCTCGTGGGCCGTGGACGCTTTGTCGCTCCTGGCTTCACCGTTGAAGGTCACAAAGCACAGGCGGCCCATGTAGAAGGCCGTGAGGAAGGCGCCGATCTCCAGGCCCCAGAAGAACACCCAGTAGCTGGGGTCCTCGAGGGCGTTGGCCCAGGCCGCCGAGAGAATCTCGTCCTTGGAGAAGAACCCCGCGAACAGCGGGAAGCCCGCCAGAGCCAGCGTCCCCGCCCAGAAGGTGAGGTAGGTGACCTTCATCCGCGACGCCAGGCCGCCCATCCTGCGGATGTCCTGCTCCTCGTGGCAGCCGTGGATGACGCTGCCGGAGCCCAGGAACAGGAGGGCCTTGAAGAACGCATGGGTGATGAGGTGGAAGACGCCCGCGGTGAAGCCGGCGACGCCCATCCCCAGCGCGACCATCATGTAACCGAGCTGCGAGATGGTGGAATAGGCCAGGACGCGCTTGATGTCGTTCTGGACCACACCGATGACGGCCGCCAGGAGCGCGGTGATCAGGCCGATGACGGCGACGACGGTGAGCGCCGGGGCGCCGAAGAGAACGCCGGCCCCCAGCGACCCGTAGAAGAGCGGGAAGAGCCGGGCGACCATGAACACGCCGGCGGCCACCATCGTAGCCGCGTGGATCAGGGCGCTGACGGGTGTGGGCCCCTCCATGGCGTCGGGCAGCCACGTATGCAGAGGGAACTGGGCGCTCTTGCCGATGGCTCCACAGAAGAGGAACACGGAAGCGGCGCCCAGGGCCAGGAGCGGGATCTCATTGGCGGCGACGGCGGCGAAGGTATCGGAAAACAGCAGGGTGGGCACGTAGGCAAACAGGATCAGGATGCCAATGGCGAAGCCGACATCTCCCACGCGGGTGGTGATGAAGGCCTTCTTCGCCGCATTGGCCGCCGGCTCGCGCTCAAACCAGAAGCCGATCAGCAGGTAGGAGCACAGGCCCACCAGCTCCCAGCCCGCGTAGAGCATCAGGAAGTTGTTGGACAGGCAGATCAGGAACATCGACCCGCAAAACAGGGACAGATAGGCGAAGAAGCGGGAGAAGCGCGGATCGCCGTGCATGTAGCCGATGCTGTAGATCTGGATGCAGGTGGCGACGATGCTGACCATGGTGATCATCACCGCGGTCAGCGGGTCCACCAGATAGCCCACGTGGATGACGTGGTGCCCGACCTTGGCCCATTGCACGGCCACATCGCGTGCGGCGGCCCCGAGGATCAGGTCCGTCAGGCAGCCGATGCTCAGAGGGATGGTGGCGGCAATGCCGGCCACGCCGATCCAGGCGACCTTCTCCCCCACGCGCCGCTGCAGCGCGCTGCCGAAGAAGATCAGCACCGCGCAGGCGGAGAAGGGGATGATTGGGATGAGCCAGGCCAGTGAAAGCATACTAACCAACCAAGTAGGTGATACGTCCGTGGCTGCCGGGCACTCACGACCTCGCCTGCGTGCCCGCCGCCGTCGCCGTAGCCACCGCCGCCGGCGGCCGTTGACTATCGACCCGCGACTCGCCGACCGGCGACTACCTGGAGCCTACCACTTCATGTCCGCGGCCTCATCGGCGTTTGTCAGGCCCCGGTTACGGTACAGGCACACGACGATGGCAAGGCCGATGGCCACTTCGCAGGCCGCCAGGCACATGACCATCAGAGCGAAAACCTGCCCGCCGAGGATGGAGTTGAGCACAGGGTCGGCACCCAGCGCCGGGGCGCCGAGGTACCGCGTGAAGGCGACCAGGTTGATGTTGGCGGCATTGAGCATCAGCTCGATGCCCAGGAGCACCGCCACCACGTGGCGCCGGGTAATGACGGCGAAAAGGCCCATGCAAAACAGGATCGCGGCCACGACGAGATAGTGGGTCAGCCCGATGGGAGGCGGTGTCATTGGGTGGCTGCCTCCTCCGCGGCCTCCGTCTCGGCGGGCGGCTCATCGGCGCCGGTCGAGAAGGCGTGGGTTCCGTCGTCGGCGTCGCGGCGGGCGAGGATCACGGCGCCCACCAGGGCTACCAGAAGCACGATCGAGGCCAGCTCGAAGGGCAGCAGATAGCGGGTCAGGAACAACTCGCCGATGCGCCGGACGTTATCGCCCACGAAGTCAGACGGGCCCTCGGTCACCAGGGGCCGCCACTGGTGGAACCAGGCGGTCTCGGCGAGGGCGGCGATGATAACCGCCAGCATCATGCCTGCCCCGACGATCCCGGCCAGTACGTGCTGCATGCCGCTGTAATAGTGCATCACCAGGCGTGTGGCGGGCTCGTACTTGATGGGCACGCGATAGCGCAGGAACCTGGGAAGCCGCTCGCGGGCGTCGTCCTCCAGCAGCATGGCGCCGAAGACGATGAGGACGGCGATGGCTCCCACATAGACGATGAGCTGCATGGCAAACAGCGCGTGGGCGCCCATGAGGGCGAAGATCCCGGCCACACCGAAGAGCGTGGGCAGCAGCCAGAGGGCGGCGTGCAGCACGCGGCGCGCCAGGATCACGCCCAGCGCCGAGCCCAGTGTGAACAGGGCCACCAGCAGGAAGCCGAGTTGTTCGAGCCAGTCCTGGGCCGTCATGGGGTCGGCTCAGCCTCTTCCGCCGGTTCCGCGACAGCCGTCTGCACGCGGAGCACGTGGGTGTAGTTCCTGCCGCGTTCCGAGAGGTCTTCCAGGGTGCGGATGAGCTTCCGCGGGTCGCCGTCGGCCTGCTCGTACTCGGGCGTCATGGTCAGGGCCTCGAAGGGACAGGCCTCCACGCACAGGTGGCAGAACATGCACAGCCCGATGTCGATGAAGAAGGCCACAGGCCTGCGTTCCTTGCCCTTCCCTTCGGCCTCCACATGGATGCACCCGTCCGGACAGGCCCTGACACAGCTCATGCAGGCGGTGCACTTGGGCCGTCCGGAGTCCGGGTCGGTGAGCAGGGCGAAGTCACCCCGGTAGCCGTCACGGGGCTTGTAGTTCAGCGCAGGGTCCGCGAAGGGGTAGTTGACCGTGGCCTTCTTCCGGAAGAAGTTGGTCAGGGTGACGGCGAGTCCCTTGCAGATACTGACGGCTCCCGAGAGGATATCGCCCGGGATGCTCTGCGCCGTTGGTCGTCCTCGGTTCTGAGTAGGCATACGCTAAGTGATTCGGGCCTCGTCGTTGGCGACCCACCGTTGGCCATTTGCCGTGGGTGGAGCGGGCTTTCCAGCCCGCTGTCGTTGCCGTTGACAGCCGTTGCCGTGTGACTCGCGACTCCGCGACCCGCAATGCGAGTAGACGCGCCGCCTCTACGCGCCCGGTACGACGCTGACGACTACCGTCGCCACCGCCAGGGCGGCGAAGCCCGCCGGGATCAGGAACTTCCAGGCGAAGCTCATGAGCTGGTCGATGCGCAGGCGCGGCAAAGTCCAGCGCACCCACAGGACGAAGAACACTATCAGGCCGGTCTTGGCAAGGAGCCATAGGACGCCGGGGATGATGGTGTCTCCTGGCCCGAAGGGCGAGAGCCAGCCACCCAGAAACAGCACGGAGACGATGAGCGAGATCAAAAGGACGTTGGCATACTCGCCCAGGAAGTAGAGGGCGAACTTCATGCCGGAGTATTCGGTATGGTAGCCGGCGACCAGCTCGCTTTCGGCCTCCGGGAGATCGAATGGCGCCCGGGCGACCTCGGCGAACAGGCAGATGATGAAGATCAATGCCGGTAGCCACAGCCAGGGGCGCAGGATGTTCCAGCTCAGCAGGCCCATGCCGCTTTGATCCTCGACGATGCCGTGGAAGGACAGGGTCCCGGCCACGAGGACCACGCAGAGCAGTGACAGGAGCATGGGGATCTCGTAGCTGACCATCTGCGCGGCGCCGCGGATGGCGCCCAGCAAGGACCACTTGTTGTTCGAGCCCCAGCCGCCCATGAGGATGCCGATGATCGAGATGCTGGAGGCACCCACGAAGAACAGCACCCCCATGTCCAGGTCCATGAGGCGGGCGATGACGACCTCATTGTCCCAGGGCACCACGAGCCAGGCGAACATGGAGGAGACGAAGAACACCACGGGGCCCAGGGTGTGGAGGATCTTGTCGGCCCGGGCCGGGACGATGTCCTCTTTGACAAGCAGCTTCACGGCGTCCATGGGCGTCTGGAACAACCCGTGCGGGCCGACTCGCAGCGGGCCGACGCGGGCCTGGATGAACCCGGCCACCTTGCGCTCGAGGTACACCAGCACCAGGGCGGCCACCATCATGACGGCGATGATCGCCACGGCGCCCACAACCCAGGCCAGGATCTCCACGACCAGGCGGGCCCAGTCGTCGGGAAGCCCCCAACCGGTGAGTAGGCCGGTGAGCCAGTTGTGGATCGCCGCAGCGATGGTCCGTACGAGAGACATGTGAGGTGGTCTTCTCAGTGATAGCGGCGGCCGGGCCGCCGCGCCGTCTGTTGCTCACCTCTCGGAGACCCGACGGGTCTGCCGGGGGAGAGGTTGTCCGCGAGAGCGCCCGAGGCCTCAGCGGGACAGGCGAATGCCGCTCCCGCGGAGCGTCTCGGCGGGCTGGAAAGCCCGCCCCACCAACGGCTCAGTGGCCGTCGCCGTTGCCTGCCGTCGTCGTTGCCTGCCGTCGCCGTTGACAGCCGTCGCCGCAGACGCCGTTGACAGCCGTCGCCGCAGACGCCGTTGCCTGCCGTCGCCGTTGGCCCGCGACTCGCGGCTCGCCGACTCGCGACTGCCGTCACTTATCCACGTCGCCGAGCATGATGTCCAGCGCCGCGATGGCGACGACGGTGTCGGCCACATAGCCGCCGCGCATCAGGTCAGGCAGGGGCTGGAGGTTGTAGTACGAGGCGGGCCGCCAGTGCATCCTGGCCGGCTTGTCGCCGCCATCGGAGACGAGGTAGCAGCCGACCTCTCCGCGCGCGCCCTCGATGCGCTCATTGACGGTCCCCGGTTCCGGCTTGATGTTCCGGGGAGCCTTGACACTGACTTCGCCACCCGGGAGCTTGTCCACGGCCTGCTGGATGATCCGCAGACTCTGGATCAGCTCGTCGCAGCGCACGAGATGGCGGGCCATGGCGTCGCACGTGTCGTAGACGGGAATGTCGAAGTCAAACTGCGGGTAGGCGCTGTAGCCCAGGAGCTTGCGCAGGTCGTGGGCGAAGCCGCAGGCCCGCAGGCAGGGCCCGCACTGGCCGTAGCTGAGTGCGCGCTCCGGGGGCAGATAGGACATGCCCTCCATACGGGCGCGGAAGATGCGGTTCTTGGTCAGGAGGTTCTCGTACTCCCTGAACTTGGGCGGCAGGTACTCCAAAAGGTCCCGGATGCTGTCGGCGAAGTCCGCGGGCAGATCGTTGCGCAGACCCCCGATGCGTAAGTAGTGGTACAAGAGCCTCTGGCCGGTGACGTTCTCCAGCACATCCACGACACGCTCGCGGTCGCGGAAGCAGTGGAGGTAGACGGTGGTGGCGCCGGTGTCCAGGCCCATGGCGGTCAGGTACATCAGGTGGCTGGCGATGCGCTGCAATTCGGCCATGATGACCCGGATGTACTCGCAGCGCTCAGTGACCTGGATGCCCAGGAGCTTCTCCACTGCGCGGACATAGGCGAACTCGTTGGTGATGGCGCTCAGATAGTCGAAGCGGTCGGCATAGGGAACGTACTGGGCCCAGGTCTTGGCCTCGCCGATCTTCTCAAGGGAGCTGTGCAGATAGCCCACATGCACGTCGGCGTCATTGACCAGCTCGCCATCGAGGCGCAGCACTACACGCAGCACCCCGTGAGTGCTGGGATGCTGAGGGCCCATGTTGATGAGCAGCTCTTCGGTCTGTCCCCTGTGTTGTTCGCTCATTGCCGGGCAGTTGCTGTTCCTGTGGTTCGCGGTCGTCCCGCCGCTGTCTCGCGGGGCCACTACTCCTCGATCGGATGCTCGCTCAGGTACTTGCCGGGGTCCTCCCGCATCGGGTCCGGAGTGAGATAGGGGTGGTCCGGGTACTGATAATCCTTGCGCAGCGGAAAGCCCTTCCAGTCGTCGGGAAGCAGCAGATGCCGCGGGTCCGGGTGGCCTTCGATGCCGACGCCGTACATCTCCATGAGTTCCCGTTCGGGCCACCCGGCGCCGAGCCAGATGTCGGTGACGGTGGCGATCGAGCCGCCGATGCGGGGGACGCGTGTCCGGACGCGACAAAGGTCCCCTGTCTCCGGGCGGGAGGCGTGGTAGATGATCTCGATCTGTTCGCCGTGGTCGACGCCGAACACGTCGATGAACAGCGAGAACGCCGGCTCGCGCTCCAGGCCGAGATAGGCCAGAGCGTCGTGCGCCGAGGCGGCGGGGACAGAGATCTCCCACGCACCGTCGGGCGCGACGAGTACCTCGCCGAAGCGCTGGGTCAGATCATCCGGCGGCTGGATCAGATCGGAAGAGCACACGTCTGAACTCCAGTCACGAGATTCCATC
>CAZXDD010000014.1:0-31079 GCA_964639415.1 uncultured Armatimonadia bacterium | reverse complement strand
CGCATGGCTTGGGCGTCCTTTCCGCGTCGTCAGACGCGGCACGGACAGGCCCCGAACGACCCCCAGATGACGGGCACGCTAAGTTCGCGTTATCGCCTCCGTCCGAGCCAATAACCGGTAGTTTCTGGCCCAAAATATGGCGGAGAGTGGGCCTATAAGCCGGATTCTGTGCCCTTTCGGGCGGCGGTCATGTATCTGGGACGCCTGTTGCCAGGCGCCTCTAGCGCCCTACCCGGGAGCCTGGGCGGGCCACCCTTTGCGCTCCCCTATGTGGGCTTGCTCCGGACGGGGTTTGGCAGGCCGATATGTCACCATATCGCCGGTGCGCTCTTACCGCACCTTTTCACCCTTACCGGCCACCGAACACTACAGCACCGCGCCTCTTGAGCACGAGCCATTCGTGCCGATGTCGCTTACGCTGCCGGCGGTGTCTTTTCTGTGCCACTTTCCGTAGGGTCGCCCCTCCTGGCATTTCGCCAGCGTCCTGCCCTGTGGAGTCCGGACTTTCCTCGAAGCAACCCGCGAAGGTCGCCCCGCGACCGCCCGGCCCACTCTCCGCAACCTATTATACCCCATTAGCCCCCAAACGTTGAGGGCCCCGCGCGATACCCGTACCACTCGCGGCGCCGACTGCGCAGCAGGTAGCCGCGGCGGAACCGGTGCGGAAGCTGTGCAAGAGCGGGCTTCCCGTACTGGCCAGCGGGACCAGAGCCGCGCTTTGCCAGTACGCTACAGCCCCGAACACGCCGCCGTGCAGCTCAGCTCGCCGTGCTTGACCCCACGAATGCTCATCAGCGCCTCGGCCACGGTGCGGACCTCGGCCGCCTTGCCCGAAAGGACGATGACCTCCAGGCAGTTGTGGTGATCCAGGTGCACGTGGGTGCTGCAGCGGATCATCTCGTGGTGCTCGTGCTGGGCCTCCAGCAGCTTGTCCTCCAGCAGGCGGGTGTGATGGTCATAGACCAACGTCACCGTCCCGATGACCTCCGAATCGCCGGTGGCCCATTCGTCTTTCACCAGATAGCCACGTACCACGTCTCGGATCGCCTCCGAGCGGTTTGTGTAGCCGGCCGCCGCGATGCGCGTGTCGAAGCGAGCCAACAGCTCGGCATCCATGGACACCCCGAAGCGTTCGATGGACAGCTCAATCACCTCTGCAGACGAAAGGCGGTTCAGGCAAAGACCCCGGCAGGCTTCCTCTTTCACATCATAGACGACGCGGGCAGATGCCACAAGAAGGCGCCTCTCGCCCCCTGTCGTGCGGCGCCGGGCTCGGCCGGACGCGTAGGTCGCCGCCGGCCGACAGGGATGCAGAACGTGGACCGCGGCACGCCCTCTGTGGGGTGCCGCGGACCTGAGATGGAGACTACTCGACGCCGCCGGCGTAGCCGCCCGGCCAAGAGCGCTAAGCCGCAGATCTCACTCCCTGTGAGCTCCCTATGAAACCATGACGTCGAGGTGGCTGCCGAAGCGGGTGAGGTGGTGGCGAGCCCCGCTGCTGACGTAGGTGCTCGTGACCCGCTCGTCGGCGGTCATTGCCGTCGTCCGTGGCCGAGACGCCCGGAGGTGGGTGTGGCGCTCGTCGCGCCGGGGCATCTGCACGTTGGCCGTGTACGCGGCGATCCTGGTTGCCATCTCGTCTTCGTCTCTCCACGTTGTCCGTCGGGTGTGCTGTGGCTGCCTGAGTGAGAGCATGATAGCAGAAACTTGAGGCCCTGTGTGCAACGGGGGGGTACCGGTGTGTGACGGGGAAGTAACGAGGCGCGGTGCCGTACGGGCACGGCATCCGGCAACGGCAGAGGACCGTCCGTCGGCAGTGAGGGCGGTGGCGACCGGTGCCTCCGGGTGCAGAACCGTACTGGTCGGCTGCACCCGGCGGAGACCGTCCGGCGGCGGGCTCGGGCCGTGTCTGAAGGCCGGCCAAGCCGACGGCCGTTGGGTCGCCTCAACGCATGTGCGGTTGTGGGGCTATCCGGGACCGACTCCCCAGGCCATCTTGTCCAGGAACCTCTCGCTTTTGAGTTCCACACCCATGTGGAAGCGGATGTGTCGGCGCAGCAGCTCCCTTAGTTGGCGCCGGACGAGGGGAGTGGGGCGGACCCGGTCGAGTCTGTCCAGAGGCATGGTCTGCAGCGTGGCGAGGGCGGCTCGCGTGGCGGCGGAGAGCACCAGACCGCCCTCGGCGCCGCAGGAGCGGCAGACGCAGCCTCCCAGCGGGGTAGCGAAGCTCGCGTCCCCGCTGAGTGCGGCGCCACAGCTCACGCACTGGGAGACCACCGGGCCGATACCGTGGGCCGACAGGTAGCGCAGGACGAAGCTCCACATCACCAGCTCCGGCTGGGACGTGGCGGCGATGGCGGTCAGTGCCGCGACGAAGGCGTCGAAGAGCTCGGGTTCCGGATGGCCGGGTTCGGTAGTCGTGTGCAGAAGCTCGGCGACGTACGAGGCCATCGCCAGTCTCTGCAGGTCGTTGCGCAGATCGTAGTTGGCGTCGAGGACCTCGCACTGGGTGAGTCGGTCCATATTGCGCCCCTCGGCGAAGTAGAGCTTCGAGAGTGTGAGGGGCTCAACGGCGGGCGCCAGCTTGCTGCCCGGCTTCCCGACACCGCTCACGGTGGCCTCGATCTTGCCGCGCTCGCGGGTGTAGAACCCGGCGAGGCGTTGTGTTCCCTTGTACTTGTGGACCACCAGAGTGACTCCGGTGGCGTGGTAGGTCGCCATTGTGGGGCCTTCTGCGAGCGTGCGCCGCTGCGTATGCCGGACTGTCACGACGAGTGCCGGACCGTTCCCGAGCCGTGCAGGCGCGCCCGTCGTCCTTTGGGGTGCGACGCTTCGCCCCAAACCGATGAGCACGTCGCAGAGGTTCGCCCCGGGCCGATGCCGCGGGGAGGCGGCGAGCCGCCGGGCTGGGAAGTCCGATCTCGCACTGCGGAACGCCTGCGAACGGCGGGGACGATCCGCGGAGCCTGCTTCAGGCGTCAATGAGTGTGCCCATATGGGCGTCTAGTCGCCGGCGAGCTGTTCCGCCAGCCAGCGGCGGAGGAGGTCGGCGGCGGGGGCGTCGTCCTCGGCCGGGCGCACGATGTAGCCGATATCTTGCCCGCGGATGATGCGCAGCGCAAAGGCCTCGGTGGCGCGGTCCTGCTCCGGGAGATCGGGGGCCGCCACGGAGGGCGCGATGGCCACGCAGTCCCACTCAGAGAGGCCGAAGCTCAGGGACCAGTTGAGCACCCAGCTATAGGAGCGAATGTACTTCTCGTCGTCGGGCGCCGAGGCGGAGGCGGGGACGGCGACCAGCACCAGATCGGGCTTCTGCTCGCGGATGCCCTTGGCGGCCGCCTCGATCTGCGCCAGGTCCTGCCCGGCAACAGGCCAGGGCGTGACGTTCACCTGCGCACCGGGCACGATGGCCTGCAGGGCGGGAGCAATCAGGGCATCGTAGGGCTCCATGGCGATGACGTTCACCGGCTCTCCCGCGCTCAGCAGGGCCTTGAGATGGGGGATCGCCAGGGCGGGTGGGGGCTCGTCGGCAAGGGATATCGGCTCGCCGCCGATCGCGGTAACGATCTGCTCGGCGAACAGCTTGTGGCCGTTCATCCCCGGGTGGATGGTTTCGCTCATCAGGAGCTTCCATTCCAGATCGTCCTCGGCCCGGATGTCCTCGTAGGCCTTGTAGCAGTCCACCAGCGGCACATCGGTGGCGGCGGCGAGATCGCGCACGATCTGGGCGTACTGAGCCAGTTTGTCCACCGGGCGGCGGTCGTCCTCGGCGTAGATGGAGTTGGGGGTGCACAGGAGCACTTCGGCCCCGATCTCCCGGCACTTGTTGACGATCGTGTGCAGGTTGTCGCGGTACTGCTCAGGCGGCACGCCGGTGACGTCGTTCATGCCGAACATCACGGTCACCAGATGCGGCCGCTTTTCCAGGACATCGCGGTCGATGCGGGCGAGGGCGGCGACGGTGGTATTGCCGCTGATCCCGGCGTTGAGCATGGTAAGCTGGGCCTGCGGGTAGAGCCTGCGCAGGCCGATGCCCACCATGTCGCAGTAGGCGCGGTGGCCGCCGGTATGGTAGTACACGCCGGTGATGCTATCGCCGAAACAGACGATGCGCACGGGCTCCTGTCCTTCTTGAAGGAGGGCGGCCGTTCTGGGTGTCGCCGGTGCCGCGTGTGCGCAGCCGACGAGGAGTGTGCCGAGCGCACCGATAGTGAAGCAGGTGTGAAGCATGTCCGCGGTCTCCCTTGTATGGGCCTATGACATCAGGAACTGGCTCAGGTGCTTCTTGCTCAGTAGCAGCATCTTCTCCCGCAGAGGCGGCCGGGCCCACAGGGGACCGTGGGGCTCGAACGAGAGGTAGCCTTCGTAGTTGTGCTCGTAGAGGAAGGCCATCACCTTGCCCCAGGCGATATCGCCCATTCCGGCGGCGGGCTGGGAGACGAGCTCGCCGTCGAAGTACAGGTGCTCTTTGATGTGCACGTGGGTGATCTTGTCCCCATGGTTGTGCAGGATGGACAGGTAGTCATCGCCGTGGTGGCACCAGTTGGCGGGGTCGAGCTTGATGCCGATCTGGGGGAACTGCTCCCAGACGCGCTCATAGGCTTCGATGGAGGTGAAGAAGCTGTTGCCGTGGACGGCGTACATGGCGGGCTTGAGGCCTGCCTGCTGAATGCGGTCGAGGAAGGGCGGGAAGACCTTGGCGAACTCGGCGGCGTTCTGCTCGATGGTGGCGTCCGGCAACTGACCGCCGCCGACGATGATGACTTCGGCCGCGAGCGTCTGGGCGAAGTCGATGGCACGGCTCAGCATCTCGTGGGCGCGCTCTCGCTCCTGAGCGTCCGGGGCCAGGTGGTTCCAGCCCCAGAGACCCAATGCGCAGGCGGCCACTCCGTGGGCGTCCAGGCGCTCTCGCATGGCGGACACCGTCTGGGCGGTGAGCTGCTCGAAATCGCCCCAGTAGTTGTACTCCAATCCGCAGAAGCCGTGCTGCTGAGCGAAGGCGGCGTCCGCCTCGACGCCGGACAGGTCGTTTTGGCCGATGAATCCCAATCTCATGAGTGGGGGCTCCTTGTGTGCCATGCCCGGTCGTCACCGGGCGGTTGTGCGCTACTTCGGGCCGCGGTCCAGCCTGACTTCCTTGCCCGTCTGGGCGCTCTTGAGCATCGCTTCCATCATCCGCTGCACGATCAGGCCGTGGCGCAGCGGGGCCTCGCAGGGCACGCTATCGAGGATGCAGTCGATGAAGTGGCCGGCGATGGCATCCCAGACCTCGTAACCCCTGGGGTGGCTCACGGCGATGTCCTGTGGGGCGCCGTGCCGGGTGCGGAAGATGGTGGTGGGGGAGAGGCGGGCGCCGGCCTCGGTGCCGAAGAGCTCGATCTGGAGCTCCTCGGGCTGATGGGAGGCCCAGAAGCTCTCCACCTGGAGCCCGATGTCGCCCTCGAAACGGATGAAGCCGCCGGCGTAGTCATCGGCCGCGTACTGGGAGTAGACCTTCTTCTCCGGAGGCCTGAAGTCCCAGTAGCCCAGGCCTCGGGGGCCGAAGCGGGCGCCGGCGACTCCGGTGACGCTGATGGGTGTGGGGAGGCCGAGAAGCCACCAGGCGGCGTCGAGCACGTGAACGCCCATGTCGCGGAAGGCGCCGCCGCCCTTCTGGATGAACCCCAGGTTCCAGGCGGGGATGCCGCTGCGACGGATACTGCGGGCGCGGGCATAGTACAGGTCGCCGAAGTCGCCCTGATCTCTGACCTCGCCCAGGTAGCGGCACGCCTGGCCGAAGCGGGTACTGAGAGACATCATGTTCACGACTCCGGCCGCCTCGGCGGCCTCCACCAGCTTTTGGGCCGCCTTCTCCGAGTCCGCCAGGGGTTTGGTCACCATCACATGCTTGTCGTGCCTGACGGCTTCCAGGGCGATGGGTACGTGCCACTGGTTGGGGGTGCCCACGAAGACGGCGTCGATCTGCTTGTCGCGGCACATCTGCTTGTAGTCGGTGTAGAGCTTCACGGGCTCGGGAAGGTCGCGGGCGAAGCTCTCCATGCGGGGAGTCTCGAGGTCACACAGCGCCACCACTTGTCCCCGGGGGTTCCGCGACATCCCCAGGGCGTTGGGTCTGCCGATGCCCATGCCGACGATGCCCACTCGAACTTGCTTCATGGCGTCCTCTTCGATCTGAGGTGAGGCGGCAGGGCGGTATTTCGGCCCCGGTGGGGGGCTCCCCTCCTATGATGAGTAGAATCGCGCGAGCCCCGCACCGGTAGGTGGCGGGGCTCGCAGTGACTGGCGTGGGTGGTGCCGTCTATGCGGACATGCGCTCGAACTCGTCATCGGCGGTGTCATCGGCCAGGTGGAGGTCGAGGCCGTCGCTGGCAGGCGCGACGCGGACCGGCCTGCGCGGCGCGGCGGCGGGACGTGCCGCTCTGGGGCTTTTGCCGGCCCGGGAGCTGCTGAACTTGAAGAAGCCAACCGCCTCGCGCAGGTCCCCGGCCTGTGAGGAGAGTTGCTCGCTGGTGCCGGCCAGCTCCTCGGATGCGGCGGCATTGCGCTGGATGACGCCGTCGAGCTCCTCGACGGCCGTGGTGATCTGCTGCACGCCGTGGGACTGCTCGCCACTGGCGGCGTTGATCTCGGCGATGAGCTCGGCGGTGCGCTTGATGCCTGGCACGATCTGGTCCAGGAGCTCTCCGGCCTGGCGGGAGATCTGAACACTCCCGGTGGAGAGGGTTCCGATCTCCTTGGCGGCGGCGGCGCTGCGCTCGGCGAGCTTGCGGACCTCGGCGGCGACGACGGCGAAGCCCTTGCCGTGCTCTCCGGCCCTGGCGGCCTCGATGGCGGCGTTGAGGGCCAGCATGTTGGTCTGGCGAGAGATCTCCTCGATGATCCCGATCTTCTCGGCGATGTCGGTCATGGCGGAGACGGTCTGGGCCACGGCCCTGCCGCCCTCTTCGGCATCGGTCGCCACCTTCTCGGCGATCTGAGTGGTCTGGAGGGCATTGTCCGCGTTCTGCTGGACGGAGCTGTTCATCTCCTCCATGGAGCTGGAGACCTCTTCGACGTTGGCGGCCTGCTCGGTGGCGCCTTCGGAGAGGCTCTGGGCGGCGACGTTGACCGCGTCGCTGCCGGAGCCGACCTCATCGGTCGCGAGCTGGACGCGTCCCACTACGTCTCGCAGGTTTGTCACCAAGACCCGGAATGACTCCGCCAGCTTGCCGATCTCGTCGCCGGACTGGTAGCCGATGTCCTGGTCGATGTAGCCCTGGGCGATCCCCTCGGCGGCCTGGGCGACCTGGCCGACAGGACCGGCGATGGCGCGGCTCAGGGCCCATGAGAGCAGCGCCGCGAGGCCGAGGATGAGCAGGCCGCCCACGCATACGGCGGTGACGATGGCCGCCATCGACTTCTGGACATCATCGGCGTAGACGCCCGAGGAGATGACCCAGCCCCATTCCGGGTGAAGCTTGGCGTAGGTGACCTTGGGCACGGGGGCCCTGGCGCCCTCTTTGTCCCAGACGTACTCCACGAAGCCTCCGCCGTCCTTGTCACAGACGGTCAGCATCTCCTTGATGAAGAGCTTGCCCCTGGGGTCGGTCTTCTCCGCCATTTCCGTGCCGACCAGTTCCTCCTGGGCGGCGTGCATGAGCATCTTGCCCGTCTGGTCCATGATGAAGAAGTAGTCGCCCTGACCGTACTGCATGTCCTTGACGATGCTCATCGCGGAGGCCTGGGCCTTCTGGTCGGTCGTGGCGCCGCTCTTGGCCAGCGCCGCCTGGTTCTCCACGGCCGTGTAGGCGAGCTGCACGATCTCCCTGGTCATTGTCCGCTTGGCTTCCCACATCGACTTGGCCGTCTGTGAGTAGACGTACCCAAGCAGGACCGCGAACAGCAGCGAGATCGCCAGCCCGAAGGCCATGATCTTCGTGGACAGCTTGATGTTGCTGAATACCCGAGTCATCTCGGCACGTTCTCCGTTCATGAGTTGTCTTCCGCGGCCCGGACCCGATATCGCAGCCTCGGGAGAAAGGAGGCCGAGACCGGGGTGGCGCACATGGCCCTGGGGCGGTCTTCCGGCAGCGGGAAGTCCCGAGAGCCGGAGCGTCGGAAGGGGATGTTGCCTGCTTGATGTTCGGCACATTACGGCACAGCCGCATGGTGACTTGATGCGATGGTGGGGGAGGCGCTTGCCTAGTCTTGTCGGCCCCGGGCCGACGGGGCATGGGGGAAAGGCCGACTCGGCAAGGCAGAGTTACCCTCGGGGGGAAGCGTCCGGAGACGGGGGCGGACGGTGCGCGTGCCGGTGGCGGGGTCTGGTGGGGTTCCGAGCTATTGCACGGCCCCGGTCGGTGCACGCGTGCGATGCCCGCATGGCGAGGTCCTGACCGGGGCCGAGCAATCCGCAGAGTCTGGATGTGTGGCCGAGAAGTCTGATAGGCCCGGTTGCTGTCACTCTGAGCGTCCATCTCGCGCAGCGAGATAGCGATGAGTCTCGTTGCATCTCGCGGGATTCCTCGAGCTACTCCCTGCGGGAGCGGACGCTCTCAGAATGACATTTCCGGCGAGGGCGGGCTTCTCGGCCGCGACTCTATGCCGACATCCTCTCGAACTCGTCATCCGACGTCTCATCGCTCAGACGCAGGTCGAGACCGGAGGCAGGGGGCGCGGTGACCGTCTGCCTGCGGGGGGCGACGGCAGGGCGGCGGCCGCTCTTGCGTGTCGCGGCAGGTGAGCTGTTGAACTTGAAGAAGCTCACCGCTTCGCGCAGATCACCCGCCTGTGAGGACAGTTGCTCGCTGGTGCCCGCCAGCTCCTCGGATGCGGCGGCATTGCGCTGGATGACGCCGTCGAGCTCCTCGACGGCCGTGGTGATCTGCTGCACGCCGTGGGACTGCTCGCCACTGGCGGCGTTGATCTCGGCGATGAGCTCGGCGGTGCGCTTGATGCCTGGCACGATCTGGTCCAGGAGCTCTCCGGCCTGGCGGGAGATCTGAACACTCCCGGTGGAGAGGGTTCCGATCTCCTTGGCGGCGGCGGCGCTGCGCTCGGCGAGCTTGCGGACCTCGGCGGCGACGACGGCGAAGCCCTTGCCGTGCTCTCCGGCCCTGGCGGCCTCGATGGCGGCGTTGAGGGCCAGCATGTTGGTCTGGCGAGAGATCTCCTCGATGATCCCGATCTTCTCGGCGATGTCGGTCATGGCGGAGACGGTCTGGGCCACGGCCCTGCCGCCCTCTTCGGCATCGGTCGCCACCTTCTCGGCGATCTGAGTGGTCTGGAGGGCATTGTCCGCGTTCTGCTGGACGGAGCTGTTCATCTCCTCCATGGAGCTGGAGACCTCTTCGACATTGGCGGCCTGCTCGGTGGCGCCTTCGGAGAGGCTCTGGGCGGCGATATTGACGGCCTCGCTACCGGAACCGACCTCGTCGGTCGCGAGCTGGACGCGTCCCACCACATCGCGCAGGTTGTTGACCAGGACCCGGAACGACTCCGCCAGCTTGCCCACCTCATCGCCGGAGTCATAGGTGATGTCCTGGTCGATGTAGCCCTGGGCGATCCCCTCGGCGGCCACCGCGACCTGACCCACGGGTCCCGCGATCGCGCGGCTGAGAGCCCAGGAGAGCAGACCGGCGAGGGCGAGGATGACCAGACCGCCCACGCAGACGGCGGTGACGATGGATGCCATGGCCTTCTGAACGTCGTCGACGTAGATACCCGAACCTATGATCCAGCCCCAGTCGGGGAAGAGCATCACGTAGGTGACTTTGGGTACCGGCGAGGCGGCGCCCTCCTTCTCCCACACGTACTCGACGAATCCTGCCCCGTCGTTCTTGCAGACGTCGGCCATCTCCTTGAAGAGCTTCTTGCCCGTGGGATCGGCCCTGCTCTCCACGCTGGTGCCGTTGAGCTCTTCCTGGATGGGGTGCATGATCATGTTGCAGTCCCCATCCATGACGAAGTAGTAATCGTTTTGGTTGTAGCGCATGGCGGCCAGGACGGCCTTGGCCGCCTCCTGGGCCTGCTCGACCGAGACGGCCCCGCTCTTTGCCAGGGCGGCCTGGTGCTCCACTGCGGTATAGGCAACCTCCACGATCTCGCGGGTCTTCATCCGCTTGGACTCCCACATGCTGCGGGCCGTCTGTGTGTAGACGTATCCCAGCAAGAGCCCGAACAGCGCGGCGATGGCGAGGCCGAACGCCATGACCTTCGTCGCCAGCTTCGTGTTCTTGAATAGGCGGTTCATCTCGGCGCACTCTCCGTTCATTCGTTCGTCGGTGGTCCTCCGGCTACCGGTCCGCCGGCCCCGGTGCACGTTGCGGGCCGTGACACCGAAGGCGGGCACCGCGGAGTCGGGCGTCTGTTGGCGAGCCGATCCATGGCGTCGGGCATGCCGGATCGCCTGCCGACTGCCGGGGCACCCTGATGATCGGCAACATGTCTCATCCGCGTATGAGGAAGTGGCGGAGTGGCAGGTGAGGTCCTGGCCATCGGCCATCGGCCCGGGGCCTACAGTATGTCGGGCAGATGCCGACACGCGACGTGTAGGCAGACGGAGGACACGGGGTGAGGTAATGCCGGCGGGGGGAGGGCGGGAGCTCCGGCCATGCAGAAAGAGCCATCGACGCCGGTGGCGGCGATGGCTCTGGGGGGCTCAGCAACGGGGCGGGCGGCGGGACGGCGGGGAGCTACTCCAGCACGGGTGCGTCGCCGATGATGATGTCGCCACCGGCGCCGCGCCGCAGGACAATGTGCTTGCGCCAGGCGTCCAGGGGAGCGGTGAAGTCCTCTCGATAGTGGGCTCCGCGGCTCTCTTCCCTGGCGAGAGCCGCTTCGGCGATGAGCCGGGCGGCCTGCACCATCGCGGCGGCCTCGACGGCCTCGCCGGAGGCCTCCGGAGCCGTCTGTATTGCGCGGCACATGGCGCGGAGGCTGTGGGCGGCGTGGCGGAGGCCATCGCCGTGGCGCAGGATGCCTACGTGGTCCCACATGAGATCGCGCACTTCCTGCCGCACTTCGGGGTCGGTGGCCGAGAGAGGACGCAGAGGCAAGGAGGCGGCGGACGACACCTCGCCGTCGGTCATGTCCGGCGCGGCCGCCATCGCTCTGGCCGACCTGACGCCGAACACGAGCCCGTCCAGGAGTGAGTTGGAGGCCAGGCGGTTGGCGCCGTGCACGCCGCAGGAGGCCGCTTCGCCGCAGGCGAACAGGCCGGGGATTGATGTCTGGCCGTTGACGTCGGAGCGCACGCCGCCCATCATGTAGTGCGCGGCGGGGGTGACGGGGATGCTCATGCGTCCGTCCTGCCACAGACCGCGCTCCCGGAGCTCACCTGTGATCCCCGGGAAGCGCCGCTCGACGGCGGTGGTGTCACCGATGGGGGTCAAGTCCAGGGTGACGTGGTCGGCCCCATCGCGCTTCATCTCGGAGAGTACCGCCCGGGAGACCTCATCCCGTGGGGCGAGGTCGAGCTGCCGGGGTGAGTAGCGGACCATGAAGGCCTCCCCGGCGGCATTGCGCAGCACGGCCCCCTCGCCGCGGACGGCCTCGGAGATGAGGAATCGCGGGTAGCTGGCATCGGCCAGCGCGGTGGGGTGGAACTGGACGAACTCCACATCCTGCAGGGCCGCCCCGGCCCGCCAGGCCACCGCGAACCCGTCTCCGGTGGCTACAGGAGGGTTGGTGGTGACGCGGTAGAGGTTGCCGGAGCCGCCGGTGGCGAGGAGTGTGGAACCCGCCAGGACGCGTATTCGCTCACCGGAGACGGCGTCGAGGGCCTCGATGCCCACGCACTTGCCGTGGAGGAGGACCAGGTCGGTCAGCATGGTGTTGCGCAGGATGCGGATGTTGGGGGAGGCCTCGGCGGCTTCTGAAGCGGCCCTCTGAACCTCGGCGCCCGTGGCATCGCCGTGGGCGTGGATGATGCGGCTGCGGCCGTGGGCGGCCTCCCGCCCCACGATCAACTGCCCGTCGCGGCTGTCGAACTGGGCGCCGATGTCGATGAGCTCTCGGACCGCGTCCGGCCCCTCGCGGGTGAGAATCGCCACGGCGGGCACGTCGCAGAGCCCGTCGCCGGCCGCCAGGGTGTCCTGCTTGTGCAGCTCCGGCGAGTCCGCCGGTAGCAGCGCCACCGCGATCCCGCCCTGGGCATAGCCGGTATTGCTCTCATCCAGGCGGGTCTTGGTGACCAGAGCCACCTGACCGTGCCGACTGAGATGCAGAGCCGTCCACAGACCGGCGATCCCCGACCCGACTACGGCGAAACGGCAGTGAATGACGTTCTGTCCGGCGCTGGCTTCAGATGACCTCATTCGTCAGTCCTCTTGTCTCGCGCTTGCGGGGTGCTCTTCGTGCGCCCGGGTACTGTCCCGGGGCGTCTGGGAGAGCACCGCGTTCATACTTCCGGAGCGGAAGCCCTCCAGGTCCAGCGTGACATAGGTGTAGCCCGCCGCTTTGACGCCCGCAACGACTTTCTGTCTCCAATCCGGGTCTGCGGCGTGGTGCAGCTCGGCGACGGGGACTTCCACGCGCGCCAGGTCGCCGTGATGCCTGACGCGAACCTGCGTCGCTCCCGTCCGGGCCACGGCCTGCTCCGCGGCCGCTACCTGCGCCAGCAGCTCGACGCTCAGGGCGGTGCCGTACGGGACGCGGGATGCCAGGCAGGCCATGGAGGGCCTGTCCCACCCTTCCAGCCCCATCGAGCGGGAGAGCTCCCGCACATCCGCCTTGTCCAGCCCCGCCTCGGCCAGGGGCGCACGGACGCCCAGCTCACGAGCGGCCAGGCCGCCCGGTCGCCAATCCTCGAGATCGCCGGCGTGCTCGCCGTGGATGACGTGCGCGAGCCCCTGGCGATCCGCCCATTGGCGCAGCTCAAGGAGCATGGCACGCTTGCAGTGATAGCACCGATCCGGCGGGTTGGCGGAGACCGGCGCACCGTTCAGAACATCAATGTCGAGGACCACGTGGCGCGCGCCCAGGGTGATGGCGGCGCTTCGGGCCAGGGACAGCTCGCCGGGTGGGTTCAGCGGCGAGCGGATCGAGACCGCCACCGCCCGGTCTCCCAGTCTTGCGATGGCTCTGGCCAGCAGTAGGGTGCTGTCCACGCCGCCGGAGAAGGCCACCGCAGCACTGCCCAAGTCCAGCAGGATGTCATCCAGTGCCCGGGTCTTCTCCCGTAGCGACATCAGGCGGCTCCTTAGTCCAGGGACAGCACTGTGGGGAGGAAGACGACCACGCCCACGGCGATGCCGAGGGCCCCGCCGAAGACCACCTCGAGGGGCGAATGGATGCGGGATTGGACGCGGCTTTGGGCCACCAGGAGTGCCAGGGCGAGAGCGAGGCAGGTGATGGCAGGATTCCGGGTGATAATGGTGATACTGGTGGCGACCAGGAAGCCGAGGGCCGTGTGTCCGGAGATGATTCCGGTGCCCCAGAGGCTTCGCGGCGAGGTCCTGCGCTTGATCCAGGTGATGATGATGGCCACGAGTATCGAGCCGATGAGCACCGTCTGCACCGGCCCCATCTGCGGATCGGGGTGTGGTTGCGGGATGCGGTGGACTGCGTTCCAGAACGTCTCGCTGGAGGCGATCCCGACGGTTCCCACGGCCACGGCGTATGCGGCGGCGATCATGACGGCGCCGGCCGCCACGTCCTTGGCCACCTTCGCCCGCGGATCATATGTCTTGACCGTCAGGTCGATCGTCTGCTCGATGGCGGTATTGACCATCTCCGTGATCAGCACGAGGGCGAAGGCCGTCAGCAGGTGGAGCAGCTCGTAGGTCGTGACTTCCAGGCCCCAGGCGGCGATGAGCAGCAGCGTGACGATGTACACGTGGACGCGCATGTGGCGCTGGGTGTTGAATACGAAGGACAGGCCTTCCCACGCGAAGCGGAAGCTGCGCAAGACGCTCTTGCTTCGCCGCGGGGTAGGCGTACCTCCCGGCGGCCCTGGGGATTCGTCGCTCACCGGCTTGGTCACCTTGGGTGCAGTCCTAGTTGCGTTAGTATGATGCGCTGCAGATGGAGCATGTCCTCTAGCTGCTCCGGGGTGGAATCGTCCATGCCCGCGACGTGGAGCATGCCGTGGGCCACGAGCCAGGCCAGCTCGGTGTCAAGGTCGTGTCCGGCCGCCTCGGCCTGGCGCCGGGCGGTCTGCACAGAGACGATGATCTCGCCCACGAGATCCGGGCCTTCCTCCTCGGCCTCGAAGGAGATCACGTCTGTCGGACCGTCGAGCCCCCGGAACCTCTGGTTCAGCTCGGCGATCCTCTCATCGTCCACCAGGACCAGCCCCACCACGTCAACCGGTGCCCGGACGTGGGTGGCTGTGGCGTGGATAACCCGGCGCAGGGCCTCCATGGACACAGGGGTCGCCTGCAGGTTGCGCGGCTCGATCTTCATTGCCCGGCCCCCGGCCGGTCGGAATCCGTGCGGACGGTACCTCGAGCCGTCGCTGCGTCCACGGGGCCGGAACCGTCGCCGTCGCCGCCGGGCGGCGGTCGTGGCGTGCTCAAGGTCCCGTGGGCGGCGCCGCTCTCGGCCTCGCGCATTAGTTGGTCGGGGTACTTGATGCGTTGGTGGAACATGCCGGAGATCGTGGCGACAAAGGAGCGCTTCACGGTGGCGAGATCGCGGAACGACAGCGGCGATTCGTCCAGTTGGCCTTCGGTGACCTTCTCGCCCACGAGGCGATCGACGATCTCGACGATGGCGGCGTGGGAGGGCTTCTCCAGAGTGCGCGCGGCGGCCTCGACGGTGTCGGCCAGCATGAGCAGAGCGGTCTCGCGCGTCTGGGGCCGGGGGCCGGGATAGCGGAAGCCGGCCTCCTGCACGGACTTGGGGTCCTCGGCCTGATCCAGGGCGCGGCTGTGGAAGTACTTCACCAGTGTGGTGCCGTGGTGCTGGGCGATGAAGTCCTTGATCTCGGCCGGGAGACGGTGCTCTTCCGCCAGCTCCAGACCGTCCTTGACGTGGGATGTGATGATCAGGGCGCTAAGGTGGGGCGAAAGCCGGTCGTGGGGATTGTCGCCCCCGAACTGGTTCTCCACGAAGAAGTACGGACGCCGGACCTTGCCGATGTCGTGGTACATGGCGGCGGTGCGGACCAGGAGGGTGTTGGCTCCGATGGCCTCCGCGGCCGGCTCGGCCAGATTGCCGACCATCACGCTGGATTGGTAGCTGCCGGGGGCCTCGGCCAGCAGGCGCTGCAGGATGGGCTCTGTGGGGTTGCCCAGCTCCATGAGACGGAAGTCGGTGGTGATGCCCAGCAGGCGTTCCAGAACCACCGAGGCGCCCATTGCCAGCAGCGGTGCGCCCAGGCCGCCGATGAAGGCGATCACCACGCTGCGCACGTCCACCCCGGCGGAGAACAACTCCGCCCCCACCATCATCATCGTCGCGTTGAAGGCCGCCGTGATCGGCGCCGCGGTGCCGATGATGCTGCTCTTGTTGCCCCGCCGCGAGACGCAGAATACGGCCATCAGATTGCAGCAGATCCCGATCATGGCCAGTCGCGCGTCGCTGCCCGAGGCGATGATGGGGAGCAGCAGCCCCAGGAACACGCCGGTTGCCAGGCCCAGCGGCGCATCTGCCATGAGGGCGATGAGCATCGAGACGGCGACACCGAGGGTCACCGCGCCGGGCTCGAACCACGAGGTGGGCTCGATCGTGCGGTAGGCGAAGGCCACAAGTACCAGGAGGCCGGCGATGGTGGTCAGGTGGGTGAAGCGGTCGTAGGCGGCGCGACTGAAGGACGCAGCGAAGACCCCGTACAGGAGGGTGAGCACGGTGAAGGTGAGCAGCAGGCCAACCGCCTGATAGTAGTCGACCTTTGTCTGCATCAGCCCGACGGCCTGGAAGGCGGCGATGTGGCCCCGGCGCACCTCCTCACCCGGCCGGATCAGCACCTCTCCGGCCTTGATCGGGTAGGATTCGTTCTTGACCGCCGCGCGTGCCTCCTCCCGGGCCCGCATGGTCTGCTGCGCGTTGTAGATCCGGTTGGCTTTCAGCACCGCCTTGCCGATCTCCGCCACCATGCTGGTGAACCGGCTGGTCAGGCCCAGCTCCTTGGCCGCGTCCGCCAGGCTCTCCCTGGCCTGGCGCAGATCGGTGGTGTTGTCCCGTATCTCCTTGGACATCTCCCGGCGTATCAGGCCGGCGATGCTGTCGCGGATTCGCACCAGGACGGCGTCCGCCGTCTTGGTCTGGACGGCGAGCTCAAGGGTCTCGACACTGAGCCAGATGGCCATCTGGCTGCGCAGGGCGTTGATGCGTTCGGCGTCCGTGGTGAGTGTCGGGTCGGCGCGCACCTCCGCGAAGTCCGCGAAGATGTCATCCAGCGTATTGAGCGCGCTCTGCGCGGCGTCGGGAGCCACGTCGTAGATGTCGCCGACGGTGTCGGCGGCCTTCTCACGCAGCTTGTCCATCTGGTCTTCGTCGACGTACTGGCCACCGCGCGGGGCGCGGATGGTCTGTGTGGCGATGTCGCCGACCTCGAGGGTGAGCTTGGGGGGAATGAGACGTGCCCAGGAGGCCAGGAAAAGACACCCGGAAGTCGCCAGCAGCAGCAGGACGCGGCGCAGCGTGCCCGGAGGCATGTGGCGCCGAGCTGTGTCCTTGCTACGCGGTCGTCGCCACTTGCTGCGCCTATTCATTCACCTGACCCGCTTCGGACGCGTGCATGTCGTAGGCAGAAACGATGCGCTGAACCAGGCCATGGCGGACGATGTCGTCACCGGTCAGGCGACAGACGGCGATGCCCTCGATGTGCTGCAGGATGCCGAGTGCGTGCGTGAGGCCCACCGATTGGCCCGGCGGGAGGTCGGTCTGTGTCACATCGCCGGTGACCACCATCGTGGAGCCAAAGCCCAGGCGCGTCAGCGCCATCTTCATCTGGGATGGGGTGGTGTTCTGCGCCTCGTCAAGGACGATGAACGCGTCGTTGAGGGTACGGCCCCGCATGTAGGCCAGAGGGATGACCTCGATCGAGCCCCGCGCCAGATGCCGCTGGAACTTCTGCAGCCCCATGATATCGTGCAGCGCATCATGTAGCGGTCGCAGGTAAGGGTCCACTTTGTCCATCATGTCGCCCGGCAAGAAGCCCAGCGCCTCGCCGGCCTCGACGATCGGTCTCGTCAGGACGATCCGGCTGACCGTCTCGTCACGGAGCGCCGCGACGGCCATTGCCATGGCCAGGTAGGTCTTTCCGGTCCCCGCCGGACCCGTACAGAAGGTGAGGTCGTGCTGTGCCATGGCCTCCACGTACCGCAACTGGCCGGCCGTCTTGGGTGTGAGGGGCTTGCCTCGATGCGTCACCACGATCTGGCGCTTGAGTAGCTCGCCCACGTTCTCGAGGTTACCCCGGCGCGCCTGCGTCACGGCGTACCGCACATCCGCGGTCGATACGCCGCGGCCGCCGCGTATTGCCGCCAGTAGGCCCTCCAGCGCGGCCACGGCGACATCCGCTTCCTCCCCGGCCTCCTGCACCCACAAGGCACCGTCCCGTACCGAGACCCGCACGCCCAGCAGGCTCTCCACCAGGCGGCGATTGGCGTCTCCCGGCCCGATCAGCGCGGACAACTCCTCCGCGTCGGCCTCGATGCCCAGGGCACCGGAAGATGACGGCCGAGGTTGGGTCTCCGACGTGTCCAAAGCTACCTCCGTGGGCGGTGGCGAGCGGGTGTCTGCTCCCGTATTACGCAAGGGATTATAGTCAGCCTCCGAAGCTGAAGTCAAACACCAGCGTGCACGCCGGCGTCCGTACATGGCCCACGGCGCCCGATGCTCCCTACTCGATCACCAAACTGGAGACGTCCACCTTCGGCTCCGGCCACTGTGGGTCCATCTGCCGCAGGGCACCGGCGATGATGTCGGCGACCACCATGTTCCGGTACCACTTGCGGTCCGCCGGGATGATGTACCACGGGGCCCATTTGGTACTACAGCGGCTGAGTGCGTCCTCGTACGCCCGCTGGTAGTCGTCCCACAGGAGCCTCTCCTTGGCGTCGGCTTCCGACAGCTTCCAGTGCTTCTCCGGATCGGCGATACGCGCCTGCAGGCGCTCTCTTTGCTCCTCCCTGGAAATGTGCAGGAAGAACTTGAGTATCCGCGTTCCGCTGTCGGAGAGCAGCTTCTCGAAGGCATTGATCTGCTCGTACCGGGCCTGCCAGACCGTCTCGGGCACGAGGCCATGCACTCGCACCACCAACACGTCTTCATAGTGCGAACGGTTGAACACGCCGATGTGCCCGCGCGCCGGGGTGCGGCGATGGATGCGCCACAGGAAGTCGTGGGCCAGCTCCTCGGCCGTCGGCACCTTGAAGCAGCTCACCTCGCAGCCCTGGGGGTTCAGCCCGCCCATCACGTGGCGAATTGTGCCGTCCTTGCCCCCGGCATCCATGGCCTGCAGCACCACCAGCAGCGCGCGCTGCCCCTCGGCGTAGAGCTTCTCCTGCAGGGCGCGCATCTCGTCAAGGTCCTCCTGCAGCTTCGTCTTGACCTCCGGGTCCTTCTTGCTGTAGCCCTCGCAGAAGGAAGGGTCATACTGGGAGAGACTGATCTTGGTTCCCGGCTTGGCCTGCATCTTCTGTGACATGAACCTTCCCCCTGCTCTGGTGGTGGTACTGCGGCCCCATCATTCGTCCTGCCCGACCGGCCCGAGTAGCACCTCGGCGCTTCCGGTGCGGTAGCCGAGCCTGGCCACCTGCAACCGCCCCTCCCTGTGCGAGGCGTTGGGCCCAAAGACCACGTTCCAGCCCGCCGAGACTCTCCGGTCCAGCTCGGCATAGGGCACCGAGGCGATCTGTCTGCCATCCACGAGGAGCGTAACGGTGCCGTCCGGACCGCCCGTGTGGGTCATCCGGTACCAGTGGAAGGCGTCGGTGGTGTCCACGGGCACCACGCCCAGAGTCCGGTAATCGTGCTCCCTGTGGGTGACAAGACCCACCTCGCCTTCCCGCAGATAGATGCCCACCGCGGCGCCGTAGTCGCGACGCATCTGGATCGCCAGGCCGTAGATGGGCTCGTCGCCCTGATCCACCACGCGCATCCAGGCCTCCAGGACCCAATCCTGCTCATCCGTCCAGGTGTCACTGCGGCTGTAGCAGGCCTGGGTCTTGCGCTCCGCGACGCTGTGTAGGTCGACGAAGGTCAGCTCGCCCTCGGTGGCCATGGAGAAACCGGCGGGGTCGCCATTGGTCTCGAAGCGTTGCGAGGCGTCGATGGCGGGGTCGCCGGGCAGAAGGCCGCCGTTGGCGGCCGGGTCGTAGATCACGCTCAACGGCGCCGGGGTCTGGTCGGGCAGGTAGGAATACAGGTCCGCGTTGCGGAGGATGAAGCGGACCTTCTTGTCGGGGGCCGGCGTGTCCTCCGGGAGCCGCTCGGTGCGCCAGCGCAGTACGTGGCGCACCGAATCGCCGGCAAAGCCGATGCAGTCCTCGCGGGCGAAGCCGGGAATCACGCGGCCATTGGGGTCCAGGAGCTCGGCAAGCACGTAGCCGTCCTGCCCCGTCCGGGCATTGATCGTGACCCGGGGCACCGTCATGGGCTCGCGCCGACTGATGAAGAAGCCCTCGTCGTCACCGGCGCGCAGGGAGCAGAAGCCGTCGAGCCTCAGAACCGCCAGGCCGATATTGGCCCGGACCGTCCGTGCATTGTGCGGCCCGTCGAAGCCGCCGTAGTAGAAGTACAGCTCATCTCCCACCTGCACCGGAGACCGGGCGGTGTAGTTCATGTGCGAATCAAACCGCCCCTCCTCACCGCGCGGGATGAAGGGCTCCCGCAGCGGCGGACGGGTCCAGTTGATCAGGTCCCAGCTCCAGGCCAATTGGACGTCCATGGTGCAGGGGCTGTCCAGCTCCGATTCGTAGAGCCGCTCATCGGTATAGCCACCGTACTTGAACCAGCGGGCGTTGTAGATCCACGGCAGACCGATGTACAGCCCCTGATAGGGAAAGACCGGCATGCCGTACACCTGGGTGGCGTCCGGGTCCAGGTCGTCGGCCAGGAACACCGGCTCCTCCACGGGCTTGCGCCAGTTGAGGGCGTCGTCGGAGAGCACCACTCCGGCGGCGCGTCCCCGTCGGCTGCCGGCCTTCCACGTTCCCACGTAGCGGCTCCTGTAAGGGTCCCAGAAGAAGTTCAGCACATCGGAGGACGCAAACAGCGCCCTATCTCTCGTCTCAGGGTCGAAGGTCCAGTGCAGGCCGTCGGGAGAGAAGGCCACCCGCGCCCAGCGGTACTCCTGACCGTAGCACAGCAGGACGTAGCGCCTGTCCGGGTCCTGCTCCCACGGGCGCTTGATGACGCCGGGGTTGTGGCATTCGCCCTGGCCCTTGAACGGCGGGTTCTCCTCGGGGTCCTGACAGGCGCCGAGACAGACGTTGTTGTCCTTGGAGCCGTCGAGGGTGACGAGCCCCAGGTTTGGCTTGGTCCAGGAGATGCCGTCGGCCGATTCGGCCAGGCAGTTGAGGTAGGCCCCCCGGTACTGGCAGTGGTACCACATGCGGAGCCGGCCCTCATCCCACAGCACGGTGCCGTACAGGTACGGGCCCGGAGCGCCGGCCCCCTGCTCCCAGGGCCTGTCGGCACGGATCACCGGGTTGGCCTCGTGCTTGCGGGGCTGATGGAAGATCCGCTGCAGGCCGCTGCTTTGCTCGACCACGGTGGCGTCCAGAAAGAGCCTTCTCCACGGGCCGCCCGGCGGCCCGGCGATGAGGTCCTCCGAAGGCGGCCGGGGCTGGGCGAAGGCGGCCATGGATGTCAGCGACAGGACGGCCAAAGCGATGGACATGGAGTACCCCCGGGACGGCCGGCACGGCAACGGCCGTGGCGCGAGACGGCAACGGTCCGGCAAGGCGGGAGCAGCGCCTACCGGCCCTCGATCAGGGTCGCGAGGAGCTCTCTTGCGGCCAGGTAGGTGGCGGGGTCGTGCTCCCAGTCCGTGAACGAACGCGCCAGGCCGGAGACGATCTCATCCACCTGCGCCCTGCTTCGCTCCGCGGCCAGCGTCATGTACTCGAAGTCCTCCAGCGCCTCCCGGATAAGCTTGAGGCGGATCGACGGAACCGGGCCCTCGATCCCGGCGGCCGTCCCCGGGTACAGAAGCATCCCCTCGCCCCAGTACCGCTCTCTGAAGTGCGGGCCCAGCTCCCACATGTCCTGCCCCTCGGTCCAGTAGATGCTGGACCAGTACAAGAAGCCTCTGATGTCGTAGTGCCAGCTTATCCAGAAGGGTGCCCGGAACACGATGGGCTCGAAGTCAACCTGCCAGAACGGTACCCGGTCGCTGCCCTGGCACAGGGCGGTGTAGCTCCAGATCTCCTCGCCCAGGGCCTGGCGCTCCCGGGCGGTCTGCTCGTCGTACAGCCCCCACAGCGGACACCAGATGTCCACGGCGCCGTACAGGTCGCCCCAGTCGGGGTTCGAGGTCACCGTCTGCTCCGTGCACATGCCCTTGATGCCTGAGCCGGACTCGTGGATGATCTTGCCCTGCTGCCGGACCGTCTCGTACTCCTCGGCATCATTGGGCTCGTCCTTCATGTAGATGTATGCCAGGTCCAGCCAGCCATTGTCCTGCAGGTACTTGCCCAGGTCGCGCAGGTAGGCCTTGCACTTCTCCGGGTCGTCGCGGTAGGAGAAGGGGACGCTGAGCGCGTTGACGTGGCGGTCCTGGACCATGGAGCGCAGGCGCTCGTGGGTCTCGGTGGCGTCGATGCCCTCTTCCGGCGTCCATTTGGGCCAGATGCTCCCCAGGGACGAGGGAACGGCGCGGTGCCGCAGCATCACGTCGATGTACCGATCCTCCACGGCCTCGAACTGCTCCGAGCCCGGCTCGAGGCCGAGGCTCTTGGCCAGCCGCCCTCCGAGGCCTCCGAAGTTCGAGCGCATGGCAATGGTGTCGGGAAGCGAGAAGGGGCGTACGGTGAGCGCCACGGGCACCTCGGCCAGCATCTGGCCTCCGGCCGCGATGCGAACGGTTCCTTGGTAGACCCCGGCCGGCGTGCCCTCGGGCACGTACACATCCGCCCAGATCGCCTGGTTGGTGTTGGGCTCGACGGTGAACGGCATCCCCGGGTACTCGGTGGCGGTACCGGCGTCGGCGGGGCCGCCCGTCAGGGGGATCAGGGCGTCGGGGTACTGTCCGGTGGGCGCCTTGGAGCGGTAACTGGGCTCGAAGACATGGATGTAATGCTCGCGGAACAGGGCGACGCTCTCGGAACCGATCTGTCCCTCCGGGCCGGTGAGGGCACCGGCCGTCACGGTGATGTCGGAAAGCGGCGTGTCGCCGGCGGTCACGATGACGCGGAACGGCTCGTACTCGTTGCCGGCGGCCGTGATCCGGACCTCCGCGGCCTCACCGGATGGCGACTGCCGCAAGACGTGCTCCCAGGGCGAAGCGACCCAGACCGAGGCCCCCTGGGCGGCGGAGACGGCGCACAGGGACAAAGCGGCGCAGACGTGGACGCAGTTGAGCATGAGACCCCTCCCATCGGCGGTGTCACGGCCGGCGGCACACGGCAAGCGGCAAGACACGGTTCGCCGGAGCGCCGCTGTGGCCCTCTTCAACACCCGACGCGCCCGTCCGTGTGTCGGGCCACCCCTACTCCCGCGGGGTCAGGCCGTAAAGCGCCATGGCGTTGTCGCGCATCAACTTGTGGCACAGATCGAAGGCGCACTCCTCGCTGAGAAAGTCGCGCTCGACCTTCTTGGCCAGTACGTCGGCAATGCACGAGCGCGCCATCACCAGGTGGGAGAGCACCATCTCCGGGAAGGTGACGTCGGAGCCAAAGCCCAAGATGCGGTTCGCCGGCACCAGGTCCAGCCATTCGCTCAGGCTCCGGCGGCTACCCTCCATGGTCACCACGTACATCCACGCCATGTTCAGCCACACATTGGGGAAGTGCTTGCCCAGCATGCCGATCTCGCGGCTATAGGGGTAGCCGCCGTGGTACAGGCCGAAGCGTGTGCGCGGATTGGCCCGGAGCAGAGGGATGAGGTGCAGCGGGTCGGAGTCGGGGATGTGCCCCCAGTTGGCCTGGGTGCCGGTGTGGATCTCGAAGACCTGTCCCAGCTCTCCGGCGCTGCGGGCCAGGAAGAAGATGATGTTGTCCTGAAGCCGCCTGATCTCGAGGGTCGACAGCTCCCGCCCCGTCAGCGCGTCGGCAAACAGCGCCTCGGCGACGGCGTCGGGTACGTCTTCGGAGGCCAGGGTCCTTTGGTAGGCATGGGCGAGCTTGATGCCCACCGAGCCCCTGGCCCGGTACCGGTCGATGAGCGCCGTGAGCCCCTCCTTGACCTGCGCCAGCGAGGACAGCTCCCGGTCGAGGTGCTCCTGCAGACGCTCCCGGGTCCCGGCGTCATGGAGCTCCAGTGCCGGCTCCATGCGCAGTACCGCGGTGAAGTACCGCGGCTCCCAGTCCTCGAACCAGGGGATGTTGCGCACCTGCGTCTCCAGGTTGCAGCGATCCTCGGTGACATGCCGGTACCAGTCGGGCCGCGCGGTCCGCAGGCGGATGGCGTCATTCACCGCGGCCCAGTTGGCGTTTGTCAGCTCCGGGTCCTGCAGTCCGAAGAGCTCTTGGTAGGTGACGATGTTGTGCCGCCAGTACGACACATTGCGGCACTCGTCCAGGACGCCTCTGAGCACGGTCCACTTCTCGGCATCCGAGGCCGCGCTGCGGTAGGCCTCGGCGGAGGGCATGCCCCGCGCGCCCTGGAAGTCGCGCTCGAAGTAGCACATGAGGTCAAAAAGATCGTGGGAGCACTGGGCATAGGTGCTCGACAGCATCGTGTGGGAGTGGCAGTCCACGGCTCGAATGGCCCGGAGCTGGGACAGCAGCCGCTGGCGCAGATCGCTCATCACCGACCTCCTGTTGCCGTCACGTGGCACGCCTGCCGGTCTATTCGCCACCCCGGCTCCCTGATCCCTCCGAGGCGAGGGCGTGCAGAGCTCGAGCGCCCAGGATGGCGCAGTGACGGCGGGGGGAGTGTGGAGGCGGTCTCGGGTTGCCGTCGTCCGCCGTCCTGCACCGTCTCTCGTCCGGGTGAGCCCCGCATCTGTTTGGCCCGACGCGGGCAAAGCAGACCCCTCCCCGGCTGTCTCTTGGGCCTGCGTGGGGATCGAGGGCTGTGCCGTCCGCAGCGGACGGACCACCTGCGTGCCGGGAACACGCCCCTTTCGCGGCGCCCTTGACGGGAGGCGCCGTATCGGACAGAATCCGCGTACCACCACCAACGAGGCGCCGGCGCGCCGCTCGTCCGGGCGCCGGGCGCCAGCATTCACCCAACCAGAAGCCTTCAGGAGGAATCCCCCTTGCGTGCATCCAGGTACTACGCCCCCACTCTGCGCGAAGCTCCCGCCGAGGCCGATCTTCCCAGCCACAAGCTCCTGCTGCGCGGTGGCTTCATCCGCCCGTTGGCCGCGGGCGTGTTCTCATGGATGCCCCTGGGTCTGCGTGTGCTGAAAAACATCGAAGCGATCATCCGTGAGGAGATGGACGGAGCCGGGGCGGTGGAGGTGCACCTTCCGGTGCTGGCCCCCAGGGAGCTGTGGGAGCGCTCGGGGCGCTGGGACACTTTCGAGCCCACCCCGTTCCGGACCAAGGACCGTGCCGGGAGGTTCTTTTGCATGGGTCCCACTCATGAGGAGGTCATGACGGATCTGGTCGCCGGCGACCTGCACTCGTACCGCGATCTGCCCGTGACGCTGTACCAGATCCAGGTCAAGTTCCGCGACGAGATGCGTCCTCGGGGCGGGCTTCTGCGGGTCAAAGAGTTCGTGATGAAGGACGCCTATAGCTTCGATGTGGACGCCGCGGGCCTGGACGCCTCCTACGATGCCCAGTACGAGGCGTACCTGCGGATCTTCCGGCGCCTGGGTATCGAGGTGCTCGTGGTGAAGGCCGATGCCGGCTCCATGGGCGGCAGCGACACCCGGGAGTTCATGGCCCTGACCGAGGCCGGTGAGGACACCGTGTTCATGTGCGACCGGTGTGAGTATGCGGCCAACGCCGAGTGCGCCACCGTCCCCGCCGTGGCACCCGTCAAGCATCGGAATACGGCGGGCGACCCGGAGCTGGTGGAGACGCCGGGCATGAAGACGGTCGAGGAGGTCTGCGAGTTTCTCCAGACCACTCCGGACCATCTGGCCAAGACGCTCCTGCTCAACGCCGACGGGAAGATGGTCGCGGCCATGGTGCGCGGCGACCGCGAGCTCAATGAGTTCAAGCTCAAGAACCTGCTGGGCGCCGAGACGCTGAGGATGGCCACGCCCGAGGAGGTCGTCGCCACCACCGGGGCCGCCGTGGGCTTCAGCGGCCCGGTTCACCTCGACGACACCGTCCGGATCATCGCCGACCATGAGATCAACGCGATGCGTGACTTCGTCGTGGGTGCCAACCGCGATGATGCCCACTTCGTCGGTGTCGATGTGGATGTCGATTTCACCGTGGAGCAGTTCGCCGATATCCGCGAGGCCGTGGTCTGCGATCCCTGCCCGGAATGCGAGGACGGCCGTCTCACCACCCGGCGTGGAATCGAGATGGGCCATGTGTTCAAGCTTGGCACCAAGTACTCCGAGGCTCTGGGCGCCGTCTTCCTGGGCGAGGACGGTCAGCAGCGGCCCGCGGTCATGGGCTGCTACGGCTTCGGTGTCAGCCGGGCGGTGGCCGCGGTGGTGGAGACCCATCACGATGACAACGGGATCGTCTGGCCCCTGGAGCTCGCGCCGTTCCAGGTCTGCGTGCTTTCGCTGGACCCGAACGTACACGACCTGACCGCCATCGTCGACGGGCTGGAGACGGAGCTGGAGCAAGTGGGCTACAGCGTGATGGTGGACGATCGCGACGAGCGCCCCGGGGTGAAGTTCAAGGACGCCGATCTGATCGGGTACCCGGTGCAGGTGGTGGTGGGCAAGCGTACGGCGCAGAGCGGGACGGTGGAGGTCCGGCGGCGGAGGGACAAGGAGGAGCGAGTGGTGCCGGTGGCCGAGGTTGCGGCGGCGGTGCGGGAGTTGGCTGAGGGCGCCTGAGGCCACGGCGGCGGCAAGACCCGGGACGGGAACGGCGGGGAACCCGACGGTCCGGTTACGATGCTCCACCTCGGAGGTGGGCGAGATGGCAAAGGCAGAGGTTCGCAATCCGGCGGTGGCCGGGATGTTCTACGAGGGCGGCCAGAGCGCATTGAAGCGCCAGATCGAGGAGTGCTACACCGAGCCCCGTGGTCCCGGTGCGCTGCCCGCCGTGGCCGACGACGGCCCGCGGAGGGTACTGGGCCTGGTCAGCCCTCACGCGGGATACATGTACTCGGGACCCGGCGCGGCCAAGGGCTTCGCCCGTCTGGCCGAGGACGGGCGGCCCGAGGTGTTCGTCATCATCGGTCCCAACCACGGCCGCGGGCAGCTCGTGGGGGCCATCCAGACGGCCGGCTCCTGGGCCACCCCCCTGGGCGCCTCGCCCATCGCCACGGAGATCGCAGGCACCGTGGCCGGGCGCTGCCCGTCACTGCAGCCGGGAGCCATGGGGTTCACCGGCGAGCACAGCATCGAGGTGCAACTGCCCTTCATCCAGCACCTGTACGGCACCGAGACGCCGATTGTCCCGATCATGATGCTGGACCAGTCGCTGGGCGAGGCGCAGGATGTCGGGGAGGCGCTGGCGGCCGCTTTGGAGGGCAAAGACGCCGTCATCGTCGCCAGCACGGACATGACGCACTTCGAGACCGCCGCGCGGGCCGGGGAGCAGGACGTGGTCCTCATCGAGCGCATCGAGGCGCTGGACGCCGAAGGCCTTCTGCGCGAGCGTCAGGCGCGGCGGATCACCATGTGTGGCTACGGGCCGGTGGCCGCGATGCTCATTGCGGCCAAGGCCCTCGGGGCCACAACGGCGAAGAGGGTGGAATACACCAATTCCGGGGCCGTGGGCGACCGCAGCGAGGTCGTGGCCTATCTGACGATGACGGTGGAGAAGGAGTAAGCAGCGTTGCGCCGCCGGGGTCGGTCCCGCCCGGCGCCTATGCGTCTCGTCTCCCTCAGAGCGAGAACTGACCGACTGGAAGCGCGGCCGAAAAGCCCGCTTTCGCCGAGAGTGTCATTCTGAGATCTCCCGCTCCCCGAGGGAGCAGCTCGAAGAACCTCGTGGCATTCAGCGAGATTCCTCGCTATCTCGCTGCGCGAGATGAACGCTCAGAATGACATGAACCGGGCCGTCCGGTCTTTCCGGCCAGACCTGTAGATGCGAAACAGCGACTTCGCGGCGGCACCCCAACGAACACCGAAAGAAGGCATGTGCAATGTCCCCCAAGTGGCGCGTCGGACTGGTCGGCGTCGGTCGTGGCTCCGGCTACGGGAAGCTGTTCGCCGATGAACCCCGCTGCCAGGTTGTGGCCTGCTGCGACGCCTCGGAGGAGGCCCTGGCGCGTTTCGGGCGCGAGCTTAATCTCGACGACTCCCAGTGCTTCACGGACTACGCCGACTTTTCGCAGACCGGTCTGGACATCGTCTTCGTCGGCACCCCGATCCCCTTCCACACCGAGCAGACGATCATGGCGCTGGAGGCCGGGGCGGCGGTGCTTTCGGAAGTCACGATGTCCAACAGTGTCGAGGGCTGCCAGGCCATCGTGGATGCCGTCAGGCGCACCGGGAAGACCTACATGCTGGCGGAGAACTGCGTGTATTGGCACTTCGTGGGCCTGTGGCGGGACATCGTGCAGTCCGGGAGGATCGGCGAGGTTGCCTATGCCGAGTGCGAGTACCTGCACCCGATCCCGGACCTGATTTACAACCGGGAGACCGGTGAGGGCAAGTGGCGGTTCAACCGGGCGCCCCTGCACTATTGCACCCACTCTCTGGGCCCGATCCTGGACATCACCGGAGACCGCGTCAGGCGCGTCAGTGGTATCGGTCAGGGTCACCGCGTGCTGCCCGAAGCCCCCATCGGCGGCATCGACATCCAGGTCGCCATCATGGAGACGGAGAAGGGCGCCATCATCAAGCTCCTGCGCAGCTCGGTCATGCCCCGCAGGCCGGCGATTCACTTCTACTCGCTGCACGGAACCCGGGGCTATCTGGAGACCGACCGTCAGGGACCCGAGGGCTCGGGGTTGATCTACATCGAGGGGGAGATGGAGCGGGATCAGCCCGGTGACTTCCCCAAGAACGACCCGACACTACCGCCTTCGGCTCAGGCGGGCGGGCATGGCACGGCGGAATACAGCCTGATCCAGGACTTCCTGGCCGCTCTGGAGGCCGATAGGCGGCCCCGCATCGACGAGGTCCGCGGGATGGAGATGACAGTCCCGGGCCTGCTCGCCCACGAGTCGGCCCTGCGCGACGGCCAATGGCTGGATGTGCCGCAGGTGGGCTGACGCGCAGCCTGAGGGACTCGTCGGGCGTAGAGATCTTGCGCCTTCGTTACCCGGGCCATGGAACCACCCGTGCCGGCGCACCGTTGACCCCTGGTAGCGGTGTGCGCTCTGCAGTCTGGGGCAACAGGGACGCCGAGCCGATCGCGAGCCTCCGTCCCGCGTCCGGGCGCCCGTCCTGCGAGGAGTGAGTCTGAGTTGAGAGGTTGGCGCGTCGGCAGCATCCGCGGGATCTCCATCGAGATCAACAGCTCCTGGATCATCATCTTCCTCCTGGTCTGGGGCGATCTGGCGGATGGCGGTCTGTGGGGCATTCATGGGTCCGTCGGGCAGGTGGCGAGGTGGCTGGCGGCTTTCATCACGGCGCTTCTGTTCTTCGGCTCCGTGCTCCTGCATGAGCTGTCCCATTCGTTCGTGGCTCGCTGGCAGGGGCTGGAGGTGAGCAGGATCACGCTGTTTGTGTTCGGCGGCGTGGCCCAGATGGAGGACGAGCCCCGCAATGCGAAGCAGGAGCTGCTGATATCGCTGGCGGGGCCCGGGATGAGCCTTCTGCTGGCGGTGGTGTTTGGGGCGCTGTTCTGGCTGGGCTCGACGCTGGGGCACGTCGCCGTGGCCCGTGCCGTGGTGCACCGCGTGGCCATCGCGAATCTGATCCTGGCGATCTTCAACATGGCCCCCGGTTTCCCGATGGACGGGGGCCGCGTGGTGCGGGCGCTCTTGTGGTGGCGGTGGCATGATCTTCTGCGTGCGACCAAGGTTGCCTCGATCCTGGGACAGGCCGTGGGCTACAGCCTGGCCGCCCTGGGAGTGTTCCTGGGGATCACCACCCACAGCATCGTTGTGGCGATCTTCAATGGCGGCATGGGGCTACTGCTGGTGGCCGTGGCCAGGGCCGGGTACAGGCGCGAGCACGTGCGGGCCTCGCTGTCGCGCATCCCCATGGGGAGTCTGATCGGCCCCGTGGAGCTGGCATTCCCCGCGGGCACGCTCCTGAGCCAGGCGGCCCCCTATCTTGCCTCTCGCCAGCCACTGGGCTGGGTTCCGATCATGGAGATGGACCGCCCACTGGGGGTGCTGTCGGCGGATGCGGTACGCGGGACGCCGGTCTCGCTGTGGCCGGTGACGGCGGTGGAGCAGGTGATGTCTCCGCTGAGCGAGGAGATGGTGGCGCGGCACAGTACGCCGGCGCTGGACGTGTACGAGCGCATCGCCGAGGGCGGCCTTCCCGGCGTCCTGGTGCTGGACGACTGGGGCAACCTCCGCGGGGTCGTGACTTCCGGCGACCTCCAGGCGGCTCTGGCCGCCGCCGGGTAGGTCGCGCCGGGGACAATCCGCAGGCCCGGCGGGAGGGTCCGCCTTGGCCGGCAACGCCCCTCTGAAAGCCATGGCGAGCAGGGGGCGCGGCCCCACAGATCACCGGGCTCCCTGCTGCCGCCCCTTCAGCCATTCCCTGCCTCGGCGTGCCTTGCTGTTGCCCTCTTTGCCCTTGTCCCGCGGTGTCACCGCGGTCTGAGGTCGTTGCCGGTCTCGGTGTGGTCGCCTGTGGCCGGCGACAGGTGTTGGGGACCCCTCGGGGGAATAGTCCCCTGCCGCATTCCCCCCCTACAGTCACGCGCCGCGGGCGCGGAAGGAGTCAGCCACGTGAGCAAGCTCAGAGTTGGTGTGATCGGGACGGGCAAGAAGCAGCCGCCGGGGCCGAAGGGCTATGCCATGGCCTACAGCCACGCCAATGCCTACAAGCTGCTTTGCGACTGCGAGATCGTCGCCTGTGCCGACATCGTGGAGCAAAACGCCCGGGACTTCGCCGACAACTACGGCGTCGCCGGCGTGTACACCGACTACAACGAGATGCTGGCCGAGGAGAACCTGGATGTGGTGAGTATCTGCACCTGGATGCATCTGCACGAGCAGATGGTGCTGGATGCCGTGGAGGCGGGGGTGCAGGCGATCCACTGCGAGAAGCCGATGGCCGACACCTGGGGCGGCGCCAAGCGCATGGCCGCCGCCGCCGAGGAGGCGCAGGTGCAGCTCACCTTCAACCACCAGCGGCGCTATGGCGAGCCCTTCCGGATCGCCAAGGACCTGCTGGAGGAGGGGGAGATCGGCCAACTGGTGCGCCAGGAGTGCGGGGCCGGGAACCTGTACGACACCGGCACCCACTTCATCGACATGTTCAGCTTCTTCCAGGGCGAGGTGCCGGCCAAGTGGGTCATCGGCCAGATCGACTATCGCAAGGAGAGCCTGGTGTTTGGCTCCCACAATGACAATCAGCAGGTAGTGCTCACCGAGTACGAGAACGGGGTGTTCGGCCTGATCATGACCGGAGCTCCCGAAGGCGGCCGCCCGATCCCGTGCACCAATCGCCTCATCGGGACGGATGGGGTGATCGAGGTCGGGGTCAACGACGGGCCGCCCATCCGCTACCGCCAGGCGGGAGAGAGCGAATGGCGCACCCCCGACACAGGCGGAGCCAGTATCCACGGCCCGAACTTCATCGAGCGCGCCATCGCCGATGTCATCGACTGCCTGCAAAGTGGCACCAAGTGCCAGCTCGACGCCGCCAATGCGCTGATCGCCACGGAGATCATCTTCGGGGCCTACGAATCCAGCCGCCGTCGCGGCCGGGTGGACTTCCCGCTGGACATCGAGGACAATCCGCTGGCGGCCATGGTACAGAGCAAAGACCTCAAGCCGGCGCCATCGGAGTAGGGGAGAGGGTGTCCGCGGCCGCGCGTGCT
>CAZXDD010000013.1:0-31244 GCA_964639415.1 uncultured Armatimonadia bacterium | reverse complement strand
TAATCTGAGTGGAAAGCCCGACCTACGCGTTCACGAACGGCCTGATCGCGACCCCGGAACTTGGTTCATCGGTACAGAAGTCGGTGCATATAGGCATCTAGGGCAGCACGATGGGCCGGAAACCAATGTACTCGTACTGGCTGTCATACATGCGGAAGTTGCGGTTGCCGCAGCGGCAGTCGTACCAGTTCACCGACCATGAGCCTCCGCGTATCACCCGCGAATCGCCGCTGCTGGGGCCGGTCGGGTCCTCCTCCGGGGACTCCTGATAGTAGTCCGCGGCGTAGCGGTCCTCGCACCACTCATTGGCATTGCCGATCATGTCGTACAGGCCGAAGGCGTTGGGCTTGAAGGAGCCCACCGGAGCGGTGGCGGCGTAGCCGTCGTCCACGTCGAAGATGGCGTACTGCCGCCAAACCTTCTGCGCGCTTCGGTCCGGCACATTGGCGTACTGCGCCACCTGCTCGGCCTCATCGCCCCAGAAGTAGCGGGTCTGAGTCCCGGCCCGGCAGGCGTACTCCCACTGGGCCTCCGTGGGAAGCCTGGCCCCCACGCTCTCACAGTAGGCCCCGGCGTCGCGCCAGTTCACTCTCACCGCGGGCTGCTTGTCTCCGTCGAAGGATTGCTTCTCTCGCACCCCACTCTTGTGGCTCTTCTTGAAGGCCCGGTACTGGCTGTTGGTCACCTCGAAGCGGTACATCCAGAAGCCTTTGGTCAGCTTGACCGCATGGACCGGCCCCTCATCGTCGAACCACTCGCGAAGGGCCTGTTCCCCGATCGCGGCCCTCGCCTGTTCGTAGCCCCAGTCGATCTCCTCCGGCGAGCTACCCATCTCGAACTCCCCGGCGGGTACCCACACCATCTCCGCACCGTCCTTGGGATTGACGACGAACCGCTCCGGGTGGGCGATGGCGTCGTCACCCCATCCCAAAGAGGACGGCGTCATACCCGCCTCGAAGGCCGGACCTCGCCGGCCCATGGCCGATTCTATGTCGCCCGCCCACGCCCCCGACAGGACGATGACACTCAGAAGCAAGACAGCAGTGACGGCCCGCATCTGGCAGCCCTCCATTGCGAGCAATCCCCCGGTTGCCCGGATGTGGTGTGGCGAACAGAAGTCCTATTCGTCGGGGGACTTTGGACTCCTGTAACCGTTTGTTCTTGCTGCGTGGAGATACTTCCCGCCGCGAAGTGATATCTCTGCGGTGCGTCTTGGGGGCGGCGGGCCGATAGGGTGTGTGGGCGAACCGGGGACGCCATGACGGGATTGGCGCCCGAAGCGTGTGGGCGCCAACCCCGCCGCGGTCGGAGTGTGGCGTGCCGCGGGGTCGGTCAGTCGGCCGGGTCCGCGTCGGTCTGCGGCAGATAGGGGTCCGGGTCCAAAAGCAGGTACCTGCGGCCATCCTGGTCCACGATTGCCTCGGCATCGCACCCCACCACTTCCAGCGCCTCCTCGGTACCCAGGTTCAGCTTCCGCTTCAGCACCTCCAGCTCGATGGCCTCTTGCTGCAGGCCACCGACGTTGAGCTTGCTGCTGTGGCGCTCCACCACGTGCCAAACGGCATTGTCCACATCCTCGGGGTCGTTGCGGCCATGAGTGCGTTGCAGATCAACACTGACGGCCCAATGGTCGTGTGCGCGGAATGCCTCGGAAAGCTCGGCACGCGCCTCCGCACCGGCCAGCTCGGCGACTTTGCTCTCCAGGGCATCCTGCAGTAGGTAGGCGAGTTCAACCCAGAACCTGTGAAGATGCTTCATACCGGAAGGAAGCACCGGAGCATCGGCCTTGCGCAGCACCGGTGGCGTGTCTTCGAGCAGGGAGATGATAGACCGTGCCGTGTCGAAGAGCTCCGGGTCCGTCACGGTGATGTAGAGCTCGTCGGCGACGGCCGCAGCGGCCTCCTGCTCGGAGTGCTCGCCCCGGCTGACCAGTACCGCTGCGGCCCGCTCCAGCATCGGGGCGAAGACGTCCTGCACCGTCGCCAGCGCGGCACGTCTTGTCTCCGGCTCGCAGGGCAGGTGGTTCACCAGTGCCAGCAGGTAGTTGAAGATGCTGCGCCGTGTGCCCGAATCGGCATCGGGGTGCGAGACATACCAGCTCAGGTCTTCGACGGATGGAACCGGCGCGACCAAGAAACCCAGCCGTTGATCGGCGAACGTCTCCAGTCTGCTCCACCAGCGGGCGATGGCCTCTAGACGCTCCCGGTCCTCCTCGGGCAGTGCCTCCGGGGCGGCGGTCGGGGCGGTTTCCTTCACAATCAGATAGAGCAGGGCGGTGATCGTCCTCAGCGGATCGTCGTGGGCATCGGTCTCCGAATCGTCCGTCTCGGCCCCTTCCATCCGCAACGCGGCCTGTACGTCCAGAAGTGACCGCCGCGCCTCCGCCGTGCACGCCGCCGCCACTCGATCGACGATCTGGGCAGTGTCGTCGTGCTCGGGAACCCGAGCCTCGGAGGTGTGGCTGTAGGTACCGTAAGCCGCATCCACCACGAGCAGCTCGTATGTCAGCACCTGGTTGAGCAGTTCCGTGGCCAAAGCGCGGTGCGGCTGCTCCGGTGCGCACAGGTCCACCAGCGTGTCTATCAGCGTGGAGGGCAGTAGGTGCAAGACCGTGTAGAAGTCCCAGGCCTCGGCGAACTCCAGGTAGTCGGCGACGAGCGGGGCGAAGCGCTGGAGGTGCTCGTGCACGTCCGGCGTGCTGGTAAGGATACTCCACTGCCACGGCCCATCGCCGGGCACTGAGAGCCGGGGACCGGGGTAGGAGAGAGGAAACCGCCGTTCCACCCCTGCGCGGCGGAAGATCGTGGGATCATCCCGCCAGGAATCGACGGTAGCCAGCCGCTCTGCCGCGTTCAGTCGCATAATGTGGCCGGAGGCCGTGAACTCCTCGATGATGGGAGCCAGGGTCTCGTTGGAGCATCGCCCCAGGGCCAATTGGGCCGCATCTCGGACCGCCGCGTGCGGCGAGACGACGGCGCTCTTGAGGACATCCACGTAAGATTGGGGATCCAGTTCGCCAATGGCCCAGACCACCGAGGCGCCGAGGATCTCATTCCCTGTGGCCATTCGGGTCACCAGAGCGGGGACGTCCTCAGGAACTCCGGCCTCGCCGATGATCCTGGCGGAAACGGCCGCCAACAGGTCATTTGGGCCCTCCAGGTGCTGTCTGGCCTGCTCCATGCACTCTGCGGCATCGATGCAGCGCGCGGCCTCCAGCATGATGGCCTGCTTCATCGGGTCATCGGTCTTGGCCATCGCGGCCTCGATAGCGGGGAGCGCGTCGGTACCGACTGCGATGAGCACCGCCTGGACGTTGTCGTACACCAGCGGGCAGTCGCTGTCCAGACGGCCCAGGACCACAGACAGGTTGGGACTATCCACGACGGGCAGCAGCGCTGACAGCAGCACACACTGCAGGTTGTACTCGGCGAACAGCTTCGCCGCCAAAGGGAACTCTCGCGCGCTAAGTGGGCTCGCCTCGCGGATGACATGGCGAAGAAGCTCAGGAGGGGTCGAACCCACTGAGACCGGGACCAGGTTCCATGTCTGCAGCAGTGCCGGCAGCCTCTTTGGGCCGATAGCACGGAGCAACGCCTTGCGGGCGTGGTGCTCGCGCTGCTGACTGGAACGGAGGGCCGTCGTCACTTCGGCCGCGCTCTGCGAAGCCTTCATTGCGTCGGCCACCGTCTGCCGAAGCTCCGTGTTCCAGACGAAACAACTCCCCAACGGGTGCGGCGTGAGCCCCGGCGTGCCGGGGGGCGGCAAGTAGCTCAACTGAGCCTCTGCCAGTTTCGTTGCGGCCTCCTGCATGTTTTGCAGGCGCGCCGGCCACGGTTCATCGTCACCATCGTCACCATCGGCGTCCACGCTGTCCGCGGCAGCGCGGCGCGCTTCCCTGATATCTTCGGGGAATCTCAACGGGATAGGCCACCCGGCGGTAAGCATCAGAGGCTCCAGGACCTCCGGGACCGCCATGCGGCGCATTGCCGAGAGGCTCTTCACCTGGAGTTCGACCAGGGCTTCCGTCACCGGGAGTATCCGGTCCGCGATGGGGGTAAGTCTAGACCAGGGGACAAGGTCCATGGCACTGCCCAGCAGCCCGTGTAGCGACTGCGCCAGCGCCCCGCTGGTGCCGTGACTCGAGTTCAGGGCCATCGACGCAGCCACGGAGGTGTGGTGGATTTGCCGGAGGGCAGCGTCGACCGGCGCCTGCATGTCCTCGCCATCGCGGAGAGCCTCGAGAAGAGTATAGGGCAGCTTCGCCATCGCAGGTTGAAGACCCTCGGTGAGCTGTTCCAGCGTCGCCTCGATCACGTGCTCAGGGCAGTCGGGGAGCCATCTGAGCGTGTCGAGGGCGCGCCCACGACGCTGCGGGTCGGGGTCCTCGATGGCGACGACGGCCACGGCGTCGGCGAGCTGGATGAGGCCGTTGTGATTCACGATCCTCAGAGCTGTGTCGCGTTCCCGATCGTCGGATGACTCGAGGGCTCGGCGCAGGCACTCCTCGGCCTCCGGCAGATCCGCTAGACCCTCGATCTCCAGGGCCGCCGACCACACCTCCAGCGGCCGATCCGGGTCCAGGTACGGCACCACCGCGGTCGTCTCGAATTCCTCCCGCGCCGAGAGGCCTCCGATCCGGAAGGCGGCCAGGAGTGTCTCGTCGTTCCGTTGCTCCACAATGGCCTCCAGTTCGGAAGCTCGCTGGTGCTCTGAGCGCTGCACCTGGGCTCCCAGCTCACGGAACACGGCGGGGCTGTTGCTGCGGCGCAGCGTCTCGGCAATCGCGTCGATGACGGCGTCCGGGGCGGGCTGCGGCAGGGCTTCGGCCAGGAGGACGCTATCGGGGTGCTGCAGCAGGCCCGCGATCACGCACGACTGAACCTGCTCTCCCAGGTCGGAGAGGGCCGAGCCACAGGCCTCGGCCACCGGTCCGTCGTCGTCGGCGTGGGCTACGAGGTACTCGAAGGCCTCATCCGTGCCCAGCTCGGCGATGGCGCGGGCGTGTGGATAGCAGTCGAGGTAGTAGCACTCGGCGTTGAGTCTGGCGGCCAGATAGTCGAGGGGGGTTTGCACTGGTGAACTCCAAAGAAGACGGTAGATCGGGACTGACCGCCATTATGCACGCCACGCGGTCCGGGCGCAACCTGCCGGAGTCGACAGTGTTGAGTCGACAGTGGGGCGGCGGGCGGTCCGACGGCAAAGTGGCATGGGGCCTGAGAGCCTCGGCGTCGTCCGAACCCCGGCCGGGAAGGTGCTCGCCGGCCTGCGACGGAAAAGTGCACTCATCTGCCGGTCCTGCTGTCCCTGCCGTGATTGATCCTGTTCCAGGCAGGTGGAGGCCGATGCCCGCAAGACTCTGTGTGTCGCTGACGCTTGCCGCGATGACCGTCTTTATCCCGCCGATGGCCTGTGCGCAGGCCGAGCCGGCCAGAGGAGATGCCACCGTGTCTGTCGGCCCCTCGGACGTCGGGTCGCTGTTCCCGTTCATCGAGAGCCAGGCGGTGAAGGCCGATTTCCCCCTGTCCTTTCTGAACGACGAGTTCGCATCGCTGGAGCAGTGGAAGCCACAGGCTCGGGGCAAGCTGCTGGAGCTGCTCCACTACGCCCCGCCTCCCTGCGATCCGCAGGCGGAGGTTGTAGAGCGCGTGGATGAGGACGATTGCATCCGTGAGAAGGTGTACTTCAGCACCACCCCGGACGTGAGGGTCCCGGCCTACGTGCTGATCCCCAAACGCGTGTCATTGCCCGCCCCCGCGGTGGTCGCGCTCCACGACCACGGCGCCTTCTACCTCTGGGGCAAGGAGAAGCTGGTCGAGTCGCCCGACGAGCACCCGGCAATGAAGAGCTTCAAGGAGCAGTACTACTCCGGCAAGAGCATCGCCTCGGAACTGGCCAGACAGGGCTATGTGGTCATCGCCATCGACATGTTCTACTGGGGAGAGCGCCGGATGCTCCTCGACGGCGACCCGGAAGACTGGCGTCGGCGCCCCGCCAACATGCCGACCGAGCGGGCTGTGGCCTTCAACCAGCGCGCGTCGCAGAGCGAACAGCTCGTGGGGAGAACCATCTTCTCCGCGGGGTTCACATGGGCCGGGGTGATCTTCTGGGACGATATCCGCACCGTGGACTATCTGCTCACACGGCCCGAGGTAGACCCAAGCCGTATCGGTTGCGTGGGCCTGTCCGTCGGCGGTCTGCGCTCCTGCCACCTGGCCGCCCTTGACGACCGCATCAAAGCCGCCGTTGTGGTGGGCTGGATGGCCTCGTTCCCCACCCAATTGCATCACCAGATCCGCAATACAGTGGGGCACACGAAGGTGGTGCCGGGCCTGTACAGGTACCTGGACTACCCGGACGTGGCGTCCCTGGCAATGCCTTCGGCGCTGCTGGCGATCAACGGAACCCGGGACGCGCTCTTCAACCTGGAGGGCGTGCGGGCGAGCTTCGCCAAGTTGTCCGCGTGCTATGCCAAGGCCGGCGTGCCGGAGCGCTTCCGCGGCAGTTTCTACGACACCCCCCACGAGTTCAACTCACAGATGCAGACGGAGGCGTGGGAATGGCTGGCGCGGTGGCTCTAGAGTGCGGCCGACGACTCTGCCGTCGCCGGGAACGTGATTCTGAGACCGTCCGCTCCCGGCGAGAGCGGCTCGAGGGATTTCCCGGCATTCGGCGAGGTTCTTCGCTATCTCGTTGCCGAGATTGGCGCTCAGAATGACAGGAGCCCGGCCGGCCAGACCCTTGGGCCGGGCCTCCAGCCGGCCGACACCAGGTCTGGGCGGGCGGACCGTTCCGGAGACCTGAGCTTCCAGGGGCGTCGGGGTGCTTTCCTCTTCCCCTGCCGGTCATCATGTGCTATGAGTCTACCTTGGGGGCCGCCCGGGATCGCCCGAGGGAGCCGCATGCCCGGTCAAGGCACCCTACCGCCGACGACGAGAGGCACCCACTATGCCGAGACAGAGCGTGGCCGCACTTTTCGACGGCCCCGGTCGTCTGAAGCTGAGTGAGATCCAGATCCCGGATCCCGGACCGGGCGAAGTGCTGTTGCAGGTGATGGCCTGCGGCGTGTGCGGCAGCGATCTGCACCAGCTTGAGGGGCGCTGGGAGCAGCCCCCCTTCGCGCCCGGTCACGAGGTGGCCGGGACCATTACCGCCGTCGGTGCGGGCGTCACGGGCCTCGAGATCGGCGCCCGTATGTGTGTGGAGCCCTTCATCTACTGCGGCCGCTGCCGCTATTGCCTCTCGGGCAGGTACTTCCAGTGTCCCCAGATGGGGTTTCTGACCCTCACCGCCCATGGCGGCTTCTGTCGCTACCTGCTCACCCCGGCGTATTCGGTGTACCGTTTGTCGGACAACGTGAGCTTCGAGGTGGGTGCTCTGGCCGAGCCCCTGGCGGTGGCGGTCCACGCCGCCAGGCTGGTCGCGGTCACGGCGGCCGACGGGGTTCTGGTCCTGGGCGCCGGCACCATCGGGCTCATGTGTGTGGCGGCCGCGAGACACCTGGGGGCCCGGCGCGTGTTCGTGACCGCCAGGCACGCCCATCAGGCCGAGGCGGCGCTGCTCCTGGGGGCCGAAGCGGCACTGAGCACCGAGACGGAGCAGCTCAGGGCGCAATTGCAGCGGGTACTGCCCGGCGGCCCCGACGTGGTGCTGGAGGCCGTCGGGAGTCAGGCTCGGGCTCTGCAGCAGGCCGTGGAAGTCGCCGGCAAGCTGGGGCGCATTGCGCTCATGGGCGGCAACACGGGCCCGATGAACGGCATCGACTTCGCCCCGGTCATCAGCAAGGAGCTCTCGCTCTACGGGTCGGGATGCTACAGCCAGTTCGGCACGAGCAGGGACTTCTCCATCGCTCTCGACGCCCTCGCGGCGGCTCCGGACACCTTCGAGCGACTCATCACCCACCGCTTCGACCTCGCGCAGGTCCGGGAAGCCTTCGCGGTGGCGCTGGACAAGAACCGAAGCAGGGCGCTCAAAGTGGTGGTCTGCCCATGACGCCCGCGGATCATCCGGGCCTCGTGCTCAGGCCGGCCGACGACGATGAGTGTCCCGAGATCGTGGCCCTGCTCAGGAAGTCCTTTGGGCGGGTCGCCGAGTCACTGGGGATCACACCCCAGTCGCGCCCGGAGTTTCCCGCCTTCGAGACGGTGGAGCGGCTCAGAAGCAAGGCGAGGGCGAACAGGTGGCGGATGTACCTGCTTTTGGAGGATGGTCGCCCGGTGGGCTGTGGTGCCTGTTCCCTGGACCCCGACGAGCCGGAGCTGGGTGGCGTCCATCGCGTCGCCGTCGACCCGGCGTGTCAGGGCAAAGGTTACGGCCTGCGACTGGTACAAGACCTGGAGAATGAGCTCAAACGCATGGGCGCCAGGCGCGTGAGGCTCATGCATACCACGGAGAACGCGGACTTGCACCAGTTCTACCACCGCCTGGGCTATCTCACCGTCCATGTGGACCCCCCACGCGACGGCGGCTTCGGGACGACGTACATGGAGAGGGATCTGTGAGGACGGGCAACGGCGGTGGTGACGGCGGGGAGGACGGCGGGCGGTAGCGGACGGAACGGCGAGGCGGGGAGATCAGCTCATCGCGGCCGGCACACACCAGGAGAGACGCCATGTCCTCGTCATCCACAACTCGCGTCGCCGGGCTGGACATCCCAACCCGCGCGTTCCACACCCTCATCGTGGGCTCGGGCGCGGCGGGCCTCAACTGCGCCGAGCATCTGCACGAGCTGGGGGTGACGGATATCGCCGTCGTTACCTCGCAGCTCGGCGGCGGGACGTCGGCCAACTCCGGCTCGGACAAGCAGACCTACTACAAGATCGGGGTCTTCGGCGACGCCGCCGACAGCCCGCTTGCCTTCGCCCGGACGCTGACCGCGGGCGGCATGTGCCACGGCGACTTGGCCTACATCGAGGCTCTGGGTTCGCTACCGGAGTTCTTCCATCTCGTCCGCAATGGGGTGGGCTTCCCTCACAACGAGTACGGGGCGTACGTGGGGTACAAGACAGACCACGACCCTCTGCAGCGCGCCACCTCGGCGGGACCGAAGACCTCGGTGCAGATGGTGGCGCACAGCCTGGCCAACGTGCGCCGCAATGGCACGGAGATACTGGACGGGCTGGAGGTCATCCGCCTGCTCGTCGACGGCCCCTCGTGGCGGGATCGCCGGGTGGTGGGCGCGCTGGCCGTGGACAAGCATCGCCTGGACGCGCCCATGGCGAGCCTGGTTCTGCTCCGGGCCCACAACACCGTGCTGGCCACCGGGGGACCGGGAGAGATGTACGCGACCTCCGTATACCCTCCGGGGCAGGTGGGCAGCCACGGTCTGGCTCTGGAGATCGGCTGCGCGGCCAACAATCTCACCGAGAGCCAGTTCGGCCTGGCCTCCGTGGGCTTCCGCTGGAATCTGTCCGGAACCTACCAACAGGTGATCCCGTGCTATTTCAGCACCGACGCCGACGGTGGGGATGTGCGGTACTTTCTCAATGACTACTATCCCACCATGCGGCAGGTGGCGAGCAGCATCTTCCTCAAGGGCTACCAGTGGCCCTTCCACGCCGAGCGCCTGCAGGGCTTCGGCTCCTCCCTGGTGGATATCGCGGTGTTCGAGGAGACGCGCCTGGGGCGCCGGGTGTACATGGACTTCACCCGGAATCCGGTCGCCACCGGGGCCATGTCGGCCTTCAGCCTGGAAGACCTGGAGCCCGAGGCGCGGGAGTACCTGGCCAGGTCAGGCGCCGTGCACGAAACGCCCTACCGGCGACTGCAGCATATGAACCCTCTGGCCATCGAGATCTATGAGGAGCACGGTGTCGACCTGCGTGAGCCGCTGGAGGTCGCGGTCTGCTCGCAGCACTGCAATGGCGGGCTGACGGTGGATACATGGTGGCACACCACGGTCCCGGGGCTGTTTGCCATCGGGGAGGTGGCCGGGACGCACGGCGTGCGGCCCGGCGGCAGCGCTCTCAATGCCGGCCAGGTGGGAGGACTGCGGGCGGCGCAGCTCATCGCCCATCGGGCCCGCAGCGGGGAGGAGCCGCTCGCCACCGCCGCGGCCCGGGTGCTCTCGCAGGTCGAGGCCGACGTGGCGAAGCTGCGGCGGTACCTGTCGCCGGGCACCGGCGCTCCTGCGGTCGACGCGGTCCGCGCGGAGATTCAGGCGCGCATGAGTGAGCACGGGGCCTTCGTGCGCAGTCCCAAGGGAGTGACCTCGGCGCTTAGCGGCGCCCGCGCTCTGGCGGCCCGGATCGCCGCCGAGGGGCAGAGGCCCGCCTCCACGGCTCAGATCGTGCGCGCCTTTCAAAACGAGCACCTGTGCCGCACCCACATCGCCTTCCTCACCGCCATCAAGGCGCTGTTGGAGCGTGGCGGTGGGTCGCGGGGTGCCTATGTCGTGCTGGACGAGGCCGGTGACCGGGTGGTGCAGACCGCCGCTGGCACCGTCATGCCGCATCGCGGCGAGAACATGGCACTGCGTCGGGAGATCCTGGAGGTGGGCCTGGACGAGACCGGTCAGTGCACCACGTGGATCACGCCGGTGCGTCCCTTGCCCGCGGACGATTCCTGGTATGAGAGCGTCTGGCGCCTCTGGCGCGACGGCCAGGTCTTCGAGGCCTGATGCCGTCCCCGTCGCCCTTGCCGCCGTTGCCCTTCCCGCCGTTGCCGTCGCCGTTGCCGTTCCTGCCGTTGCCGTTCCTGGGACCGCGGGCGTCCCGCCCGCAGCCGTCGCCGTTCCCGCCGTTGCCGTCGCCGTTCCCGCCGTCCGCCGTTGACTCGCGACTCGCCGACTGCCTCACACGGAGCGCACTCATTGCCATGACCAGAAGCCCTCTCGCCTTCATACTCATGCTGTTTCTCATCCCATGCATCGCTTCAGCCCAGCCGGCGGAGGCGGTGAAGCACTACAAGGAGGGACTGGCGCACAAGCGCGCCGGCAATCTGGAGAAGGCCGCCGCCGGGTTCAGGGCGGCGATCAAGCTCCATGGCAGGTACATGGAGGCCCACTACGCACTGGCCTGGTGCTACCGGGGCCTGGGGCAGGATGACAAGGCCATCGAGGCGTTCCGCGAGGTGATCCGGATCGCGCCGCACAGTCCGGAGTCAATTGAGTCCGCCCGAGCGATCCAGCGCATTCGCCTGGGACCCGGCACGGGGAGACAGGAGGCGCAGGACCGGCTGGCTTTCGCCTCGCAGCGCAATGACAATGTGGACATCTACACCATGGACCTCGCCGGTGGGCGCCTGCTCAGACTCACGACCCACCCGGCCGTGGACAGGAGCCCCGCATGGTCACCGGACGGGCAGCGAGTCGCCTTCGTGTCCGAGCGCGACGGCAACCGGGAGATCTACGTGGTGAACGCCGATGGGGGCGGACTGCAGCGTCTGACCACGGACGACGGCGCCGACGACCATCCCAGGTGGTCCCCGGACGGAGGAACGATCGCCTTCGAGTCCGACCGTGGCGGGAGCATGGACATCTACACCCTCACCGTGCCCGGGGGGGCGCTTCGCCGGGTGACGGCTTCGCCGCAGGACGAATGGGTGGGGGACTGGTCCCCCGACGGCTCCCGCCTCGCCCTGCTTCAGACGCGGGAGGGCGTGCACAAGATCCACGTGATGTCCGCCGATGGGTCGGACATGGTGCCTCTAACCTCCAACGCCATCTCCGAGGGCCGGCCGACCTGGTCCGCGGACGGCCGGTACCTGTACTTCACCTGGTACTTCGAGCGCAATGCCCAGGTGTGCCGGGCCTCCCTGGACGGTCAGAATCTGGCCAACGTCACTCGTAGCCCGTACAACGACGACCTGTGCGATGTGTCCACCGACGGTCGCCGCCTCCTGATCACCTCCGACCGGGACGGGGACAGCGAGCTGTACCTGGTGGAGATGGACACCGGGGCGTCGCGGCGTCTGACGTACAGCCCCGGCTCGGACACCGGAGCCAGGTTCGCCCCGGTGCGACGCTGAAGCGGTGAAGCGTCTGTTTCCGCTCGCCTGAGCAGCCCTGTCGCGAACGAGAGGGTCGGCGGCGATGACGTCGTCGGACGGTCGGGCCGGCGGAACCGCCGTGTAGCCGAAGCCGGGCGGCGTCTGTCGCGGGGGAGAGGGAAGAGGCCGGCGGACCTCCAGACAATGGCGGCCGCCTCGTGCGGGCGACCACCGTCGGGTGGCCGGGAGGCGAAAGCACCGGGGACGTTTGGGTGACAGACGCGAGCGCGAAGCGGCCCCGGCCACGTGCGACGCCGCTTTCGCGGGACGCATCCTCGCGTCGGCTGCTGACGCATATCACGATGCAAAAAGGATGTGCTCACCTTGGCGCACGCTTCCACTGCTTCCGAGACACGGCCACATGGTGTTTCAGGGCGAGCGTCGGTTCTGCAGCGGGCGTATACCGTCTTCACGGTCGCCCTGTGTTGTGCCACGGCATTCTCTGATCCGGTGCGTATCGCGGCCATCAACATCGAGGGCAATGAGGCCATCTCCCTGCAGCAGGTGCTGGATACCATCGCCGAGGCGGTGGTGGTCGGGGCGGAGGTGGAGGACCTCGATGCCTGTCTGGCGCAGGTCACTCGCCTGCTTGAGGAGCACGGACGCTTCAGCAAGGTGGATGTGAAGGCCCGGCCGGCCCCGGGAGGACAGGAAATCCTCATCGGCCTGGCGGAGTACAAGGTCATCGCGGCGGTGGACTTCACAGGCAACACGGTCTTGTCCGCCCACAAACTCAGCACGGCGACCCTCCTGCGCCCGGGGCTGCTGCTCAAGCCGCAGGCGCTCACAGCAGCCGTGGAGCGCATCGAGGCGGCCTACGAGGACGCGGGGGCCTCCGCTTTCGTCACCGACGTGAATGTCACCGACAATGCCGAGATCACCTTCGTGATCAGGGAGCGCACCATCGAGCGGTTTGTGTGTGAGGGGCTGCAGGTTCTGACCTGCGAAGAGGTGCGGGAGGTGGTCGGGGTCACGGAGGGTGCACCGCTGCTGAGCAAAGCGCTGACGGAGGGCCTCAAGCGCCTCAAGAGCACAGGTTGGTTCGATGAGGTCGGCCTCGCCATGGAACCGGGGGAGAAAGACCCGGAGGCCGGGATCGTCGTGGCGGTGGCCGTCAAGGAGAGTGAGGGCATCGTCGATCGGGCCGTGGGGCACCCTCTGGAGAGTATCGACAAGGCGAAGCTGCGGGAGGACGTGGCGGTCCCCACGGTCTTGGTGGCGTACGAGGTGTCCATGCGGATCAACGACTATCTACTGGACGTGGAGGGCGAGCTCGCCGCCACTTTGGAGCGCCTGTCGGCGGCGGCGCAGGCCGTGGACCGGGAGGCCGGCGGCGCAGACCAGGCGGCGATCCTGCTGGAGTACGGTCTTGCTCTCGACGCTGCCAACCGCGGACGGGAGTCCGACCGGCAGTGCGCGGCCGCGGCGGAGATGTACCGGCGTCTGCTGGCCGCCGAACCGGCCAACAGCGACCTGGCCACGGGCCTGGGGCGCTGCCTCACCGCCACCGGTGAGTACGAGGAGGCGCTGGAGGCTCTCGCCAGGGCCATTGAGCTGGACCCCGGACGCTGGGAACCGCGGGTGCATTATGCCTGGTGCGCCTCGTACCGCGTGATGCGGGAGCACCTTTCGGCGGCGGTGCTCGCGGGAGCCTCGGGAGACAGCATGCCTCTTGTCCCCACGACCCGGGCCGCCATCGAGCTCTCCTCGTGGCCCCGGCTCAAGGAAGCGCTGCTGGCGGCCATCGGCGCCGAGGGGGAGCCTGATGAGCTGACGCGGCTGGCCCGCGAGGCCAACGCGCAGTTGCAGCAGGCCAGGCGGCTGGCCCCCGAAAGCGGCATGCCGCTGCGTGCCATGTACGGCCTGCTGACGGCCGGCATCGTCGGCTCCGGCGTCCTGAAGGATCGCCCCGGCGAGTGGTGGGACGCCGTCACGCGCGACGCCGAGGAGTTCCACGCCGGGCTGGGCGCCCTCGTTGAGACCGACGTCGGCGTGGCCCTGCTCGCAACGTTCTTCCGCAGTTTCCGAGCGATGCTGCTGCTCATGGGGTATGAGAACGTCACGGAGGCCGACCAGGAGATCATTGACGAGTTCCGCCTGTTGGCCGCCCGCCTCGAAGCCATCTCCGAGAAGTGGCCCCAGGCCCGGGGCGCCGCCGGCGGCATGCTGGGCATGCTGCAGCTTCTGGCCGGTGAGAGGGAGATGGCGACGGCGACCTTCGAGACAGCCCTTCGGGTCAACCCATATGACCGCCAGACCTACAGCGCGCTGCTGGGAGGTGCGCTTCTGGCCGAAAACTTCGAGGAGGCCGAGCGCATCGTGCGCCGCCGCCTGGCGGCCACTCCTGCCGCCGAGGACTACATCCTCCTGGGCAAGACGCTCGATCTCCAGGGGAAGGATGACGCGACCGTCCTGGAGCAGTTCAGGACGGCGATCGTTGAGTACCCGGAGGACCCCATCGGGTATGTGGCGACGGCCGGGTGGCTGCTTTCCATGGGCGGCGATGATGCCGAAGCGGCGGCGGTGCTGGATAAGGGGCTGGCGCTGGATCCCCGGAACGCCCGTGGCCACGCCGTCCGGGCCGCGCTGGCGCTGCTGAACGACGATAGACAGCAGGCGGCCGAGGCGCTGGCGAGGGCACTGCGCGCGGACCCCAAGGAAGATCTGGTCAAGAAGCTGCGCCGGGAGTACTTCACGGCCCCGGAGAGCGACATTCCGTAGGGCTGTCACCCGGGCTCTGGCATCCGGCGGCAGCTCGGCAGGCTCGGCCATGTCCGGTGACCGTAGGGCGCGGAGTGGCGGACGGCGAGCCGGCACGCACCGGGAGTGGTGTTCCCGGCGGGATGAAGCTCAGATCATGCAGGTTCTGGGCGGGCGCCGACTCACGTCGCCTCACCCCCCCAACCCCCCTCTCCCTTACTCGCCGATACGACCGGCGAGACGGGAGGAGGGGGGAGAACGGCATTATGGCGAGCGATAGAGGCCTCACCATGGCGGGATGTAGCCTGAATGCGTTCATGCATAATGTGAGTGAAGGAGGGCTCGCCGCCCTTCTTGCACAAAGCAGATGCCGCCCCCGGTGTGCGGGGGCCAGGCAAGCTCCTGACCCGGTGTTGCCCGCGGTTGACAACCGTGTGCCACTGCCATATAATCTATCGTCCGTGGGGGTGTTCGTGGGCCGGAACGCCGCCTGAACGCGGGCGGCGTTTTTGTATTGCGGCCCCGTGTGCGCCGCAGCGGCGGCGATGGTGCTGCCACTTCTACCGATGAAGGGTTCGCGACGGTATCCATGTTCGAGTCCCTGACCGAAAGGCTACAAGGCGCTTTCCGTCGACTGAGTGGGCGAGGCAAGCTCGGTCCGAAGGATGTGCGTGAAGGGCTCAAGGAGATCCGCCTGGCCCTGCTTGAGGCCGACGTTCACTATAACGTCGTCAAGGACTTCCTCAGGGACGTTCAGAACGACGCGTTGGGCGAGGACGTTCTGAAGGGGCTCAATCCGGCCCAGCAGATCGTGAAGATCGTCCACGATCATCTGGTACACCTTCTGGGCGATGCCGCGGTCCCCGTGCGCCGGGCCAGTCAGGCGCCCACCGTGCTCATGCTGTGCGGCCTGCAGGGGTCCGGCAAGACGACCACGTCCGGCAAGCTGGCGACACATTACAGGGCGCAGGGGGCAAGACCCCTGCTGTGCGCCACCGATGTCTACCGCCCGGCGGCCATCGAGCAGTTGCGTCAGGTGGCCGAGCAGGTGGGGGCCGAATTCTTCTCGATGGGCGAGAACAGCCCCGTGGACATCGCCAGGGCCGCCTATGCCCACGCCCGGTCCCGCGGGCTGGACCCGCTGATTATCGACACCGCCGGTCGCCTGCAGGTCGACGAGGCCATGATGCAGGAGGCCGCTGACATAGAGGCCTGCTTCTCCGAGGTGGAGACGCTCCTGGTGGTCGACTCCATGACCGGCCAGGACGCCGTCAACGTCGGCCAGGGGTTCTCCGACAAACTCCACCTCGATGGTGTCATCCTCACCAAGCTGGACAGCGACGCCCGAGGCGGTGCGGCGCTGTCCGTACGCGCCGTCACAGGTGTTCCCGTCAAGTTCGTCACCGTCAGCGAGCGTATGGACGGGCTAGAGGTCTTCCATCCCGACCGTATGGCACAGCGGATTCTGGGCATGGGCGATGTGCTCACCCTCATCGAGAGGGCCCAGGCCGCCGTGGATTCCGAGGAGGCCGCCAAGCTTCAGGAGAAGCTGCTGCGCGCCGAGTTCGACCTGGAAGACTTCCGCAAGCACCTCAAACGCGTACGGAGCATGGGGCCGCTGGATCAGATCGTGAAGATGCTGCCGGGTGCCTCCGACCTCGCCGGCATGATGCCCGACGAGTTCGACGAGAAGGAACTGGACATGGTGGACGCCATCATCAACTCCATGACCATGGATGAGCGTCACTATCCGGACCTCATCAACGCCAGCCGCAAGCGGCGTATCGCCCGAGGCAGTGGCACCAGCACGCAGGAAGTCAGTATCGTGCTCAAGGAGTACCGCCAGCTCTCCCAGATGATGGGAGCGATGGCCAAGGGCAAGGAGATCAACATCGGGGGACTTCGGTTCCGCCGATGACACCGACTTTGTTCGCTTGGTAAACGCGAAGGGAGACCACAGGCTTGGCGACGCGAATCCGTCTCAAGAGGACAGGCGCAAAGCACAACGCTCAGTACCGCATCGTGATCATGGACCAGCGGCGGCCCCGGGATGGCCGCACCGTGGAGGAGATCGGCTACTACGATCCCAACCCGGACCCGGCAACGATCTCGGTGAAGAAGGATCGCGCTCTGTACTGGCTCGGTGTGGGAGCGATCCCGTCCGATACAGTCAGTAGCCTGCTCAAGCGCGCCGGCGTGTTCGATGCCGATGCCCCCGCAGCCGCGGAGACTCCGGCCGCCGAGGCCCCTCAGGCCGCGGAGACAGAGCAGTCCTAGCCGGCCCGTCACCACGGGTCGAAGCCGACCCGGGCAGCAGTGGCCCGATGCGGTGCATCCCATCGCGGGCGACAGCCGTATAGTTACGCGTGCCGGCGTCGCCCCGTCCGAGGAGGCGCGCGATGCAAAAGCTCGTACAGTACATCGTCGAGAAGCTCGTGGACAATCCAGAGGCCGTGGAAGTCTCGGTTGTTGACGGCCCCAGGTCTGTGTCCTACGAGATATCCGTCGCCGATGAGGACTTGGGTAAGGTCATCGGGCGTGGCGGCCGTATCGCCAACGCGTTGCGGACGATCGTCCGTTCCGTGCCCACTGAGGACGGCCGCAGACACTCGGTGGAGATCTCGTCCTAGCTCCACAGCCGCTCGCGGCCGTCGGGTGAGCCGGCGGTCACCGCCGGTACAATCCCGGGTCCGCCCGCCCGGGTCCTACCGCGGGGGGCCGCCCCTGACCCACCAGACCATCAATTCGGCCCGTAGTGCCGGGAGGCGTTGGTATGTCGTCTGTCATGATCAAGCGCAATGTTGTGCTCAGGTCCATCGTCACGGAGAACCTGCGGCACGACCTGAGTCAGCAGTTGCAGGCCGCGGCCGAGGAGATGGACCGCCGCATGAGTGAGATGGACGCCCAGACCAGGGCCTACATCACCGACCTGCAGCGCAACAACCTGCAGCAGGCAATGGCCGTCCGCAAGCAGATCGAGGCCGAGAAGAAGCGGCAGCAGGACATGCGCGACGCCATGCTGGAGCGCAAGGCCGCCGTGGAGGAGCTCGAGGACGGCACCGAGGTCACCCGCGGAACGCTGGAGAGCTTCGTCGAGGTCAAGGTGGGCGACAACCTGCGCGCCATCCTCGGCGGCGTACAGATCGTCACCAAGGACGACCAGGTCATCGAGATCCGTGAGGGCGACCCGGCGCTGTCGCTGGATGAGGCCGTCGGGCAGCTCATGCAGGAAGAGTCACAGGAGTAGGCAACCTTGATGATCGCCATAGGGGAGATCGTCGCGGCGCACGGGCTGCGCGGAGAGGTCAGGGTTCAGCCGCACACCGACTTCCCCGAGCGGTTCCACGACCTGGAGACCGTCTGGCTCATCCTGCCCAACGGGAACAAGCGCCTGTACCACGTGCATTGCGTCAAGATGCACGAGACCAAGCAACTGGTGATCCTGCAGTTTGACGAGGTGCGGGGCCAGGCGAAGGCCAAAAGCCTCGTGGGCGCCGTGCTCCAGGTGGATGACGAGCAGGCCGTGTCCTTGCCCGAGGGCACGTACTTCGAGCACGACATCATCGGTCTGCAGGTCACTACCACCGACGGGCGCCATCTGGGGCCGGTCACGGAGATCCTTCACACAGGCGCCAATGACGTCTATGTCACCGACGGCGCCCTGATACCGGCCATCGCCGATGTCATCCGGGAGATCGACATCGCCGGCGGACGCATCCTGGTGGAAGCCATACCGGGACTCATCGAAGAATGATGCGCATCGATGTGGTCACCATCTTCCCCGATTTCTTCTCCGGCCCACTGGACGTGAGCATCACGGGGCGCGCCCGGAAGACGGGGATCGTGGAAGTCACCGCCCACGACCTGCGTGGTTTCACCGACGACCCTCACCGTACCGTGGACGACACTCCCTACGGTGGCGGGGCCGGGATGGTCATGAAGCCGGAACCGCTGTTCCGCGCGGTGGAGGCGGTGCGCCGTGAACCCGCGGTACCGGTGGTCCTACTCACCCCGCAGGGCGAGCGACTGCGGCAGGAGAGAGTCGCCGCCCTTGCCCGAGAGCCGCAGCTCATCCTCATCTGCGGGCGGTACGAAGGCGTCGACGAGAGGGTCAGGGAAGCCCTCGTCACCGACGAGGTCTCTCTGGGGGATTTTGTGCTCAGCGGCGGAGAGCTGGCGGCCCTCGTTCTGATAGACGCCGTCATCCGTCTGCTCCCCGGGGCCCTTGGGAATGAGACCTCGGCGGTGACGGAGTCTTTCGCAGGCAGTCTGCTGGAGCACCCGCACTACACCAGGCCGGCGGTGTTCCGCGACATGCCCGTGCCCACCGCCCTGTCCGAGGGCGACCATGCCCAGGTAGACCTGTGGCGCAAGCGTGAGTCATTGCGCCGCACTCTGCTCAGACGCCCCGAGCTACTGGCGGAGGCCGATCTGACGCCGGCGGAGTTGACGCTGCTGGCCGAGTTGACGGAGCAGTAGGCCGACGGTCGCGATTAGGTATCCCAGGTCTTGCCGTCCGCGGCGCAGCGGCCCGCCACCAGGGGCCGCCTCCGGCGCCGGGGCACCGAGTCAGCACCACAACACGTCGAGTGAGGAATAGTCTGATGCAGCAGCTCCTGAAAGAAGTGCAGAGCAAGTACATGAAGAAGCGCACCCCGGACTGCCGGCCGGGCGACACCGTGCGCGTGATGGTGAAGGTCACCGAGGGCACGGGTAAGGAAGAGCGCACCCGCCTGCAGGCCTTCGAGGGCGTCGTCATCGGACTGCAGGGCGGCGGCATCGACGAGGCCATCCGGGTCCGGCGTGTCACCCACGGCGTGGGCATCGAGCGCCTCTTCCCGGTGCACTCGCCGATCGTCGATGACGTGCAGATCGTCCGCCACGGCAGGGTCCGGCGCGCGAAGCTCTACTATCTGCGGGACCGGGTCGGCCGCAAGGCCCGCGTGCGCGAGCAGGTGCGCGATGTGGTCCTGGCCCGCGAGAAGGTGGCCCGCGAGCGCGATGCCGCCGCAGCCGCCGCCGAGGCGGCAGAGGCAGCAGAGGCAGCAGAGGCAGCGGCCGCGCAGGAACCCGCGGAGGGGTCCGGCGAGTAGTCCTCCGCGCGGGGCCGCGACGAACAGGGCACGCCGCCCGGGCGTCCGAGAATCGGGCGCAGGGCACTTCAGGCCGCGCCTGAGGAGCGACACGCATGTACGCATTCGAGAATACCTGGAGCATCGTGGGCCTTGTGGGCGTCATTGTCCTCGCCCGTGCGGTGGCTGCCCACCTGCAGTCACTCAAGGCCCATCGCGAGGCGGTGCTGGAGTTCGTGGACTCCGCGCTCATCGCCGTGCTGCTGGTGTTCTGCATCCTGCGGCCCTTCGTCGTCCAGGCCTTCTACATCCCCTCGGGGTCCATGGAACCCACGCTGCAGGAAAACGACCGGATACTGGTCAACAAGTTCCTGTACTACTTCAAGCCGCCGCAGGTGGGCGATATCGTCGTATTCGATGCCCCTTTGGCGGCCGACCCGAGCCTTGCCAAGCGCAAGCTGGACTTCATCAAGCGCGTCGTCGGCGGGCCCGGAGACCGCATCAAGGTCATTGACCGGTCCCTGTACCGCAACGGTGCGCCGGTGACGGAGCCCTACATCAAGGACCCTCCGGTCTACACGTGGCCGGAAGGGGCGGAGAGCGGCGAGGAATGGGTGGTTCCGCAGGGGCACGTGCTCGTATTCGGTGATAATCGAAACAACTCCAACGACGGCCACCGCTGGGGGACTTTGGAGCCCAACGGGGTCTTCCATCCGGAGCCGTTCCTCCCCATCCCGAACGTGCGGGGAAAGGCGATGCTGATCTTCTACCCGCCGCAGAGAGTGGGGCTGTTGCACTAGAAGTCCGGCCGGAAACCCCACCTTCGCCGGGAATGTCATTGCCAGAGCGTCCGCTCCCGAGGGGAGCAGCTCGAGGGGTCTCCTGGGGTATCGCGAGATCCTTCGCTATCTTCTGCGCGAGGTTGGCGCTCAGGATGACATAGGCCGGGGCAGCCGGACTTCTCGGCCGGACTGCCGGAGGTGTGGCCCAGAACCTCGCCTTCGCGGGGAATGCCCTTCCTAGGGCGTCCGCTTCCGGCAGGAGCGGCTCGAGGAATCTCCTTGGGCACAGCGAGATCCTTCGCTATCCCGCCCAGCGGGTCAGCGAGGGGCCTCGTGGAATGCCGGGGGATTCTCCGGGCCACGCGACGAACTTGTACACACAGCCGATGACCAGAGTATCCCGGGCGATCCATCTTGTGTGGGTCGCCCGAATGCTATCCGGATCCGTACCTCACGGCCGGATGGAGCAGATGACTCCAATGGGCAAGTCCAGCAAGAGCGAGCCGTCGCATGTGGTGGCCACCAACCGTCGCGCCCGGCACGATTACTTCGTGGAGCAGTCGCTGGAAGCCGGGATCATGCTGCAGGGAGCCGAGGTGAAGTCGGTGCGTGCCCACCACGTGAGCATCACCGAGGCCTACGCCACTGTAGCCGGGGGCGAGGTGTGGTTGCACGGCATGAGGATCTCGCCTTACGAGCCGGCCCGGGAGAACCCTGAGCCCACTCGTGACCGCAAGCTGCTCCTGAAGGCCCAGGAGATCAGCAGACTCGATAGGGCCGTCAAGGAGAAGGGCGTCACGCTCATCCCGCTGCGGATGTACTTCAGTGACCGGGGCTATGCCAAGATCGAGTTGGGCCTTTGTCGTGGCAAGCGACAGTATGACAAGCGCGAGGCCATCGCCGAGCGGGATTTCGAGCGCCGAGCGCAGCGCGCAATGGCCGAGCGAGAGCAGGGGCGCTGAGGCCTCGGCCTGTCGCCATCTACTGTGAGCGGTGCCGTCGGCGTCGGTATGTCTCTGCCGCATCACCCGGAGGTGATCTGCGCCATGACCGCACGTGAGCGTTACCTGGCCACCCTCAGCTTCCGCCCCACCGACAAACCCTTTCTTCAGGCCGTGGGGGGCTGGGCCGAGACTGCGGAGCGCTGGCGGGCCGAGGGTTGGGACGGCACGCCGCTGCGCCTGCTCTTCAACACCGACGTCATCCTCGGCACAGGCGTCTACTACGGCCCCACCCCTCCGTTTGAGTATCAGGTGCTGGAGGAAGACGACAAGACCCGCGTGTACGTGAATCACGAGGGTATCGTGATGCGCGAGTTCAAGGACTATCACGGCAACTCATCGATGCCCCAGTTCGTGCGCTTCCCGGTTCAGGAGGCCGAGGACTTTGAGCGTCTCTGCAACCGGCGCCTGCAAAGCCCCCTGGCCGATCGCGTCCCCGAGAACTGGGACGATCGAGTACGGTCGTTCGCGGATCGCACCGATCCTTTGATGAACTTCGCCGACCGCTGGGGGGGCTTCTTCGGGCCCCTGAGGAACCTGATGGGCGTCGAGAACCTGTGCATCGCCTTCTACGACCAGCCCCGCCTGGTGGAGCGGATGATGGACCAGCGTGTGGAGGCGATCATGGCGATCACCGAGCCTCTGCTGGAGCAAGTGGAGATCGACACCTTCGGGTTCTGGGAGGATATGGCTTTCAAGACCGCCTCGCTTCTGGGGCCGGAGCTGTTCTCACGGTACATGGTGCCGCGCTACGCCAGGGTCACCGAGTGGTTGCGCTCCAAAGGCGTCAAGCATGTGGGCGTGGATAGCGATGGCAACGTGGATGAGCTCATCCCGCTATGGCTGGAGGCCGGCCTCGATCTCATCTGGCCCTTCGAGGTTGCCGCGGGCATGGACGTCGTGGCGGTACGCAAGCAGTACGGCAGAGGTCTGAGCATGCTGGGGGGCATTGACAAGCGGGCCGTCGCCATCGGGGGGCAGGCGATGCGCGACGAGGTGGACCGCGTGATGCCGGTGGTGGAGGAAGGGGGCTACATCCCTGAGCTGGACCACAGCGCCCCTCCGGACATCTCCTGGGACAACATGTGCCGCTACATGGAGTACCTCAACCTTCGCCTCGGCCGGGGATAGGTCCGGCTGCGGAGCCGGAATCAGCCACCGGCGCTGCGCTGTGTCCAGACCACGCGGGGGACCCCACCCAGGTCGGCCCGCACCTGCACTGCCCAGCCTCTGAAGTGGTCGGCCATCATCCGCGCCACCTCTTCCGCCTGCCCGATCCCGACCTCCAGGGCCAGCAGACGCAGTGCCGGCAGATCGACGGCCTGCCGGAGGAGCCGCCGGAAAGCGTCAAGGCCGTCGGGGCCACCGTCCAGCGCGATCCGGGGCTCATGCCGACTGACTTCCGGCTCCAGGCCCGCAAGCTCTCCGGCCGGGACATACGGCGGATTGGACACCACCGCCACCACATCGGCCGCCAAACCCGCGTGCAGGACGGGACACAGGAAGGCTCCGCACAGGGGTCTCACCTGCTCCCGGACCCCGTTTGCTCTCGCGTTCTCCGTCGCCAGCGCCAATGCGTCCGGCGATATGTCGGTCAGCAGCACCGTGCTGTGGGGCAGTATGCGTGCCAGTGAGACGCCGATGCAGCCCGTTCCGGTACCGACATCCACGATCGTCGGCCTGTCCGGGGCGAAGGCGGATAGCAGGTGGGCGGCCAGCAAGACGAGGGTCTCCGTGTCGGGGCGCGGCACCAGCGCCCTCGGGTCGCAGCGGAAGCGAAAGCCCATGAACTCGGTGTCGCCGGTGATGTAGGCCAACGGCTCTCTGGCGACCCGGCGCGAGACGGCGGCCGCGTACACCTCCGCGGAGTCGGCAGGGATGGTCTCGCGAGAGCGAAGGGGGAGTGTGGCGGGGGAGAGCCCCAGCGCGTGGGCCATGAGCAGACGGGCATCGACCCGTGCGGCGTCTATGCCCGCCGCGGTCAGCCGGCCCTCGCCACGGCGGCAGGCCTCGGCGACGGTCATCAGCCTTCGGCCAGCTCCTTGAGGCGGTCGGCATGCTCGGCCTCGGCCAGGGCCTCGAACAGCGTATCGAGCTCGCCGCCCATCAGGGCCGGGAGGTTGTGGAGGGTCAGGCCGATGCGGTGGTCGGTCATGCGGTCCTGTGGCACGTTATAGGTGCGTATCTTCTCACTGCGGTCGCCGCTCTTGACCTGTTCGCGCCGAACCGCCGCCGCCTCCGCCTGCTGTTTCTCCAGCTCGATCTCGTACAGCCTCGAGCGCAGGAGACGCACGGCCTGCTCGCGATTCTGGTGCTGGCTGCGCTGACTGGAGGAAACCACGGAGAGCCCGCTGGGGATGTGGGTCACCCGGACGGCGGTCTCGTTCTTCTGCATGTGCTGTCCGCCGGGCCCACCGGCGCGGAAGTTCTCCATCCTCAGGTCTGCGGCGGGGATGTCGAAGTCTACCTCCTCGGCTTCCGGAAGCACGATGACACTGGCGGCGGAGGTGTGGATGCGGCCCTGCGATTCGGTCTTGGGAACCCGCTGCACGCGGTGCACGCCACTCTCGTGCTTGAAGGTCCCGTAGGCATTGCGGCCCTCGAGGATGAACGCGATCTCCTTGTAGCCGCCCATCTCCGACTCGCTTTGATCGGTGACCTCGAGCTTCCAGCCCGCCCGCTCGGCGTAGCCGGCATACATCGTGAACAGGTCGCCGGCGAAGATGGCGGCCTCCTCGCCCCCCGTCCCCGCACGGACCTCGATGATGGCGTTCTTCTCATCCACGGGGTCCTTGGGGAGCAGTTGCCGCAGCAGTTTGGCCTCGAGGTCCTGCAGCCGCTCTGCGGCATCGTCCGCCTCGGCCTGGAGGTACTCTTTCATCTCGTCGTCGTCGGCTTCGACCAGGAGCGCCTGGGCGTCTGAGTGGTCGCTCTCGGCCTGACAGTAGTCGTGCCAGAGCGCCACGGCGCTCTCGAGGTCCGAGTGGCGCCGTGCCAGGTCGCGGAACTGGTTCTGATCGGAGATCACGGTCGGATCGCTGAGCTTGAGCCCGATCTCGTGCAGCTCCGCCTCCATCTTCTCGAACGGCGTCTTGAAGTCCATATTCCCTCGGCCCTGGTCCTTTGCGTGCCGTCAGGCCCCTTGAGCCCCTGTAGTGCGGTGGGCGGCGGCCTGCGCTATCCCTCTGTCTGTCCGTCCGCGGCGACGGGCGGCTGCTCCGCCGTCTGGGCCTGCAGAGGCAGCGGCAGCTTCCTCGCCGGGGTGATCCCGTCCGGCAGCGACACCTCCGGAGCCACAGCGGCCAGCGCCTGGATGGCAACCTCCACCTGCTGCGCATCGGGCCTGCGGGTGGTGAGAAGCTGCATCAGCATCCCGGGAGCGGCCAGGAACCGTGAGAAAGCGCTGTCACGGTGCCGCCCCGCCCAGCGGATGATCTCGTAGGCGATGCCGGCGACGATGGGCAAGAGGGCCAGGCGGATCAACATGCGCAGCCACAGCACCGGCCATCCGAAGAAGCAGCCCAGGATGATCTTGACGACGATGACGACAAGGAGGAACGCGGTGCCACAGCGGGGGTGCAGGGCGCTGTAGCGCAGACAGTTCGCCACCGTCACCGGCTCGCCGGACTCATAGCAGTTGATCGTGGCGTGTTCGGCCCCGTGGTTCTGGAATACCCGGCGCACGTACTGCATCATGCTGATGCCCAGGACATAGAGCACCAGGACGAGCAGGCGAACGCCTCCCTCGACCACATTGCGCACCACATCCTGCCCGTAAGTGCCGCCCTCGGCCGGCTTGTGCATGAGCAGCCCCACCAGCCATGTGGGCAACAGAACGAACAGCCCGATGGCGATGGCGGTGCCGAGGGCCGCGGTCAGGCCCATGAGGACCGGTCCCAGCCCCGCCGGCTCTGGCTGCTCGGCCGCCGGCTCCTCGGAGTCGGCAGGGCTGCCGGGAGGCTCCTGGGCGGCCTGCGCCTTGGCCTCCTCGGCCAGGCGGACCTGCTCCTCCTGGGCGAGAACGTCGGCGGAGAACTGCAGGCCCGCGAACCCCAGGACGAGACCCTCGATCATCGAGACATTGCCACGGATCAGCGGCCACTTGGCCCATGGGTGCTTGTCGGAGAAGCTCTCAATGGACTTCTCGCCGAGGACGACTTCATCGTCGGCGCGGCGCACGGCCACGGCGTACCTGTCGGTGCCGCGCATCATCACGCCCTCGATGACCGCCTGGCCACCGTAGAAGTGCTTTCCCTCGTCAGTCCGGCAACTGGGCTTCTCTGGCATGGTGGTAGCTCCGCATCTGGTGACCGGCGTCCCTGTGCACCAAGACGACTGAGGCCCAGGTGTCACCAATCGGTGCCTGGGCCCCACAAACGGCAGCGACGCGGCGGCTAACCGTTGTCCTTGGAGTACCGATCCTGGAGGCCGTAGCGCTTGATGAAGCGCTCCACGCGTCCCTCAGTGTCGACGATCTTCTGAGTGCCGGTAAAGAACGGATGGCACTTGCTGCAGATCTCGATCTTGAGCTCCGGCTTGGTAGACCTGGTCTTGAAGGTCTCGCCGCAGGCGCAGGTCACGGTTGTTTCAACGTATTCGGGATGGATGCCCTTCTTCATCGGCCTAACTCTCCTCTATGCGCCACTTCTCAGACGGCCCGCCATCAGGCGACGAAAGAGTATACCATGACCGGCAAGCCGGCGCAATACCATCTTGCGCACTCGCGCACTCTGCGCCCCCCGAGGACGGCGGAGAGCACAGAGAACGCCGGACAACGACTCCAAGCGCGGTCCTCTCGTCTGGCGGGACGGTTGCCGCCGTTGACGCCGTTGACGTTGACTCGCGACTCGCCGACTCGTGACTCGCGTTCTGGGTCTAGACCCAGAACGCGTACGTGTTAATCTGGAAGATCACCCCGATGAGCGTCCAGATGCTTCCGACGACGAACTCGCCCAGCACAAGGCCCAAAGCGACCGGGATCGCCTGCTGGAAGATCTTGAACCCGCCGTAGCGGAGCATGATGAGCTTGGCCAGCCAGGCGATGAAGATCGGCAGCCACAGGCAGTTCATGGACCAGCTACTGGAGATGGCGTACCCGACAGGGTGGAACGGCCACCACACGAAGTTGACCCGCAGGACCATCAGGAGCAGAGCGAACAGGATCCCCACGCCGTAGGCGCCTACCTGCGGCCAGCGGGTGGAGAAGGGGTTCATGAGCCAGCCGGCCAGGCGCTGATAGGGCTCGCGGCCGAAGGCGTTGATGGCCGCGGGGTTCATCTTCGCGGCGATGCCGTAGACGTAGTAGCAGTGTATCTGGGCCCAGAAGGCGGCGAAGACGCCCAGCCAGGTGGCGACCATCAGCGCCGCGGCCATGTGCCGATTGGGGATACCGGCGGTCTCGCCGATCTTGAACGCCTCAAGCTGGATCGGCATCGGGTGTGCGCGGTAGGCGCGGTTGAACCAGTAGGTCATCTCCAGCACTGTGAGCTGCCGCGGATTGAGCACCGCGTTGTCGGTGCCCAGGATGTTGGTGAGTATCAGGTCCGGGCCGCCGTTGTGCAGGTCATGGGCCGGGGGCCCCAGTTCGGCGCGGACCCGCGTAACGGTCAGGGAGATCATGAAGTAGATGACGAACACAAGGCCCGCGATCCATACCCACATTCCCATGCGCATGGCGAAGATCGCCAGGAAGGCCGCCCCGATGATGAGAATCCACAGTGCCAGCGAGTACCGCATGGGCTCGTGTTCATCGCTGACGCGCCGGCTGCGGGGAGGGACCAGCACACTGTGTACCACGGCGGCGATGTGGTCCCTGGCCATCCACAGGGCGAAGATACACAGACCCAGGTAGGCTCCGGAAGACTGCTCATTGACGTACGGGAAGCCGGGGATACGGCTGAGGCCGATCAGCGACGAGACCAGTGCCTGCCCCTTCCAGAAGACGTAGAAGAACCAGCAGGAGAAGGCGAGATCCAGCGGCAACAGCATGCCCAGACCGATGGCGAAGGGGTAGAACGAAATCCGGGTCCCGCCCAATGCGCCCCAGGGGTGTCCGCGGAACAGGGTGCTCATGTACGCGTCGTAGTGCACTACCCGCAGCTTGATAAGGGGCACGGCGGGCCACAGCTCGTGGAACCCGTTGAGCAGGTCCAGGGCCGCCGCGACGGCGAAGCCGATCCACAGCATCTTGTTGCGGAGCAGCGGCACCCCCTGCTTGGTGAGCTCCAGGGGCATGTGGGTGATGGGATAGGTCAGCTTCTCGCGCTCGATCCATCTCTTGCGCAGGATCGAGTTCATCGCCAGCATCATGGTCGTCAGGACGCCCAGCAGAGCGCCCCAGTTGGCCACAGGGACGGCCCAGGCCAGCAGGCGGGCCCTGGTGTAGAGCGTGGTGCCGCCGTCGAAGGCCGGCTCGTAGATGGCCGGGTCGCTGATGGTCAGGTGCGGGGGCAGGTACTGGAAGAACAGCTCTTCCCACTTGTTCTCCGGCGTCGCCAGCCAGAAGGGGAAGATGATCTGAGGGGTGACGACCTGGATCAGGTCGTGGCCGCAAAGTACCGATGCCGTGCACAGCATCAGGTACACAACCAGCAGCTCGTTGCGGTGCATCGCTACCCGCGGCAGGAGCCGCTTGATCCCGGCATTGGCCAGGACGAGGACGAAGAGCGCGAACACGGCATTGTACAGCAAGGACACCGTCGTCGGGTGTCCTGCGTAGCGAACGACCTCCATCTGAGTGACCCAATAGGCGTTGACGGGGATGAGCAGGCAGGCGAGGGCAATGGACCTCACCGTCACGCCACGTGCACCGCGGGCTTCGAGCTTTTCCATGTCCGGTCCTGTGGATGCGTTTGATGCTGCCTGGTGCTGGAGACTGCGCGCCGGTCCCCGGTTTGGCCTCTAGCCGAAAAGTCCACCTTCGCCGGGAATGTCATTCTGAGAGCGTCCGCTCCCGAAGGGAGCAGCCCTAAGAATCCCCTGGCGTTCAACGGGATTCCTCGCTATCTCGCTACGCGAGATTGACGCTCAGAATGACATGAAACGGACTATCCGGAGTTCCCGGCCGCGCTTCTAGGGCCCGGCACACCGGGGCGCGGCTTGAGGCCGACTGTCAATGCCCTACGACCCGCGAACTCGGCCGCGAAGTCCACCTTTCCCCGCGTGCCGCCGCCTACGCGCGCTCCAGCGGCGCAAAGGCCGCGGCCAGGTCCTTCACGCCGCTGTTGGGAAAGGCGACCTTCAACTGCAGGTCGTCCGAGCTCCCGGAAACGGCCACGACGACACCGATACCGAACTTCGGGTGCGACACTCTGTCACCGGCCTTGAAGGCGATTCCGGCCACGGCCACCGGCGCTGCCGACTGCGGCCGCTCCGCCCGCTGTTTCCGCCGGTCGCGTTGACTCTGCTGGTCCCGCTCTTTCGCCGTCCTGTCCCGCTGTGCCTCCTCCGCTTCCTGCTCTATTCTCTCCACCGTCCGGGTCTTGGCCGTGTCCGTATTGCGCCTGATCCGCGAGAGGATGTCGGTCAGGTCAATCCGCTTCTCCCCATAGCGCTCCTCGGTCACCTCGTCATCGTCGCCCAGCACCGAGGAGGTGAGCACCTTGCTCAGGTCCACCTGCCGGTCCACCAGTTCGTCGGGGAGGTCGGCGAGAAACCGCGATGGCGTCTGCACCCGCGGCTCACCGTAGATGGTCCGCCGATGGGCGTGGGTGAGGTAGAGTTGGCTCTGGGCTCGGGTGATGCCCACATAGCACAGGCGTCGCTCCTCCTCGATCTGGTACTCATCTCCCATGCTGCGCTGGTGGGGGAAGATGCCCTCCTCCATGCCGACCATGAACACGATGGGGAACTCCAGGCCCTTGGCCGCGTGCATTGTCATCAGACAGACCTTGCTGCCGAGGTCCTCGGCCTGATCGAGGTCTGACACCAGCGCGATGAACTCCAAGAATGACTGCAACGTCGGCTCTTCCTCGCGCTCCTCGAACCGCTGCGCCAAAGAGACGAACTCCTTGAGGTCCTCAGCCTTGCGGGCGTCCTCGGCACTGCCGGACTGCTCCAGGGCGCGCAGATAGCCACTGTCCTCGGCCACGGCCCGGCACAGCTCGGTAAGCGGCAGTGTCTGCGCCTTCTCGCCAAGCTGCTCCATCACCACATGGAAGTCGCCCACCGCCTCGCGCGCGCGTTTCTGGAGGTCCTCGAAGTTCGCCACATAGCGCAGGGCCTCGTACGGGGAGCAGGAGTTCAGGTGGGCGATGCGGTTGATCACGGCCAGCGTCTTGTCGCCGATGCCGCGGGCGGGCGTGTTGATGATGCGCTGCAAGGAGACGCTGTCGGCGGGGTTGTGGATGACCCGCAGATAGGCCAGGAAGTCTTTGATCACCGCACGCTCATAGTACTTGACGCCGCCCACCAGCTCGTAAGGCAGTCGGGCCCGCATGAACGCCTCTTCGAACACCCGCGACATGGCGTTGGCGCGGTATAAGACGGCGTAGTCGCCGGGCTGGGCCAGTTTGCCCCGCACCTGGGCATCAATGACCCCCACCACCCATTCCGCCTCCTCCTCGGCACTGACCGCCTGATACTGAGTGAGGTTGTCTCCCGGCCGGTTCTCCGTCCACAGCCTCTTCTCGGCCCGCGTCGAGTTCTGGCTGATCACGGCGTAGGCGCATTCGAGTATCTTCTGTGTAGAGCGGTAGTTTTGCTCGAGCTTGACCACCCGCGCGTCGGGATAGTCCTTCTCGAAGTCCAGGATGATCCCCACATTGGCGCCACGCCAGCCGTAGATGCTCTGGTCGTCATCGCCCACCACGCAGATGTTCCGCCGCCTGGCGGCCAGTAGCTTCACGAACTCATACTGGGCGCCGTTGATGTCCTGGTACTCGTCGACGAGGATGTAGTGGAAGACGTCCTGGTACTTCTCCAGCACTTCGGGACGCTCGCGGAGCAACTGCACCGTCCGCATCAGGAGGTCGTCGAAATCGAGGGCGTTGTTCTCCCGCAGCTTCTGCTGGTAGAGGCTGTAAGTGCGGCGAACCACGTCGTCGAAGGGGCCTTTGGAGGCGTGGCGGTACTGCTGGGGGCCGACGAGCTCGTTCTTGGCCGCGCTGATGGAGTACAGCACATCGGCGGGCTTGTACTGCTTGGAATCTATGTCCAGGACGGACATGGACTGCTTGATGAGAGAGAGCTGATCGCCGTCGTCGTAGATCACGTAGTTCTCGGCGATACCGATGGCCTCACCGTCGGCACGGAGCATGCGGGCGCACATGCTGTGGAAGGTCCCGGCCCACAGGCCGCGGCCGCCATCGCCGACCAGCGAGCGGATGCGCTGGCGCATCTCATTGGCGGCCTTGTTGGTGAAGGTCACGGCCAGGATGTTCTTGGCGGCAATGCCGCATTCGCACACCATGTGCGCGATGCGGTAGGTCAGTGCGCGCGTCTTGCCGCTGCCGGCGCCGGCGAAGACCAATACGGGCCCCTCGACGGCCTCCGCAGCCTGTCGCTGTGCGGGGTTGAGCTGGTCGAGCAAAGCCAAAGGTGATCACCCGATGCATGCGATGACGGATAGGGGGTGTCCAAGTGCCCCAGGGGGAAGCTATACACAACTATACAGCAAAAGGCGGAGGGAGGGAAGAGGTGAGGTGCACGGGGGTGCGCCCGCGCAAAGTAGGTGCGTTTTTGGGGGGAGCAAGGAGGAGTCACCC
>CAZXDD010000012.1:0-31645 GCA_964639415.1 uncultured Armatimonadia bacterium | reverse complement strand
TACTAGCGAAGCTCCGCCTCAAACCGACGAGCACGGCGCGGAGGTTGCTCCGGGGGCGGCGACACGGCCCGGCGGCGAGCCTTCCGGCTCGCCGAGTCGGGCTGGAAAGCCCGACCTACGCGTTCACGAACGGCGCGATCGCGACCCCAGAACTTGGTTCATCTGTGCAAAAGTCGGTGCATACAGGCATCTAGTCAATCCTGAAGGCCATCACATCGTCGAACCAGATGGTGTCCTCATCCGACTGCTGGCCGCCGGCGGACAGGAGCAGCACCAGCCTGCCCGCACCTTCGGGCACCACGGCGGCACCCGCCAGCAGCCTCCACTCGCCCTCGGTGGCGACCGCGCAGAACGAGCGGTCCATCGCCTCGGCGTGCCACTTGCCTTCCGAGGTCTGCCAGCGCATGGTGGCGGACGGAGCGCCCTTGCCCTGCGTGCGGCACCAGGCGGCGATGCCGTAGCGCTCGCCGGGAGCTACATCGAGACGGCTGATGAGACAGCCGTTCTTGACGCCGGTCAACGCCGCGGAGCCGGGCGCGGTCCGGCCCACCTCGCGGTCCCAGTCTGGCCGCCCCGTGGACACTCCGCTTTGCCAGAAGCTCCAGCCCGGTGGCGCGGCGCCCTGCTTCCAGTCCTCCGGCACAGGCCCACCGGCCACAGGCTCCGCGGTTGCGGAGGAGAACTCGCCATTGGAGATGAGGTTCTGCAGCTCCTCGGGACGGGCGAGGCGGTCGAGGACAAAGCCCACAGGGTCGGAGGCCAGACGCAGCGCGGTCTCGATCCCCGGCAGCTTCTCAGGCCAGCGGATCTTGTCGGCGGTGGGATGAGGCACCGGCCACCAACTGGCCTGCTCCCCGTAGATCCATACATACTCATCGGCGATGTCCAGGGCGTCGGCGACGTTCTCGGCCAGCCGCCGCACCGGCGTCTGAGTGCCGGGGTTGATGTACCAGCTATTGTCCGGAGGATTGACGTAGGCGTCCAGATAGACCCCAAACCCCACCTGCACCTGCGCCCGGTACTTGGTGCGGTTCTCCGCTGAGACAAGGCGCTGACACTTCTGGCGGATGAGATTGGCGGCGTTCAGGTACTCAAGCCGGCTGTTGTACCGATACGCGTTCTCGCAGCCATCCACCAACGTTACCGTCGGTGGCGCCGCATCCAGCCAGCCGTCCACGAAGGCAGGCAGAAGGCCGTAGGCATGGCCCGACAGGAGCTCCTGCGGCGCGTGGAACTGCACGGCCTGAACGTGGATGGAGAGCAAGAACAGCGCCAGTATCGTGGTCTGCGGACACTCCTCGGCAACAGCGGCCATCACCTCGCGGCCCCTGCGGCGCGCCATCTCGCAATACTGTGTGAAGCCGTGCGCCTCGGCCTGAGCCTGCGCCGACCAGTCGAAGGCCCGGTGGGGATCGCGGTAGGCCTCGGGGTCGAACATGATTCCGGCCAGCCCGGCTTCACGAACGACGCGCGCCGCCGTCCTCCAGTGCTCCACGATCGCCGCCCAGCCGGCGTCGTCGAACCAGTCCACATCGCCGGGGTTGGCGTTCAGCAGCAGGAAGCGGTGGCGAAGGCGCTGAGGCTGTACGGCTTTGAGGTCCTCGAGGAACTCGGCGACGACCTGCTGGTCATAGGGCTCGCGGGAGAAGGAGAACCACATCGCCGGTGCATTCGCCGGCCCGGCGAAACGCACGGAGCAGCCCTGAAAGGGGGTGGCTTCCATGACCTCCAGATTGGCGCGGAACCGCTCGGCATTGGGCATGTCCCAGCCCACCGCGATGAGCTTCTTCTCCGGAGCTCCGGCCTGGGCCCACACCCCGGCCGCCGCCCAGAGCAGGGCCACGATCATTCCGACGACTGCCGGCTTCCGCATCGGCGGCCTCCTTTGCAGCGCCCAAACAGCCCGCCACCGCCGGCCGAGGCGCAAAGTGCCGGGCCTGGCGCCGGTGAGAGCCCGGAACTGGGCGCTGCTTGTCGGTTCGCCTTCAGTGCGCGGCCGTCCTCCTCTCCCGGCCCTTGCCCTTCTTGGTGCAGGTGGTGTACGGTTCTTCAGTCGGCCGCGGAGCCAGGCGGCCGGCGTGACATTCATCCCCCGACAGCGAGGAAGAGATGCCTGTGCTCGTCAAGCTCGCCGCCCTGTTGCTCGTCGCCGTGACGGCCGCCCTGGCCGACACCGGACCTGCCATCACGTACGAGACCAACGCCGATGGCGTGCGCATCGCCACCCACGAGGGGCGCCGCTTCTCGCTCCCCTTCGACAGGAACATGGAGAGCTTCGCCAGGGACGATGAGGCCGATCCGGGCAAGGGCCAGATCGTGTTCACGGGCAGCTCGACCTTCGTGGGCTGGAAGACCCTCAAGGAGGATATGGCCCCGCTGCCCGTGACCAACCGGGCCTTCGGTGGCTCCAATAGCGCGCAACTCTGGTACTACGCCGAGCAGGCCGTCCTGCCCCGCGAACCCAGGGTGCTGGTGGTCTACATCGGGGACAACGACATGCCCGCCGAGGCCGTGACTGTCGAGGTCTACATGAAGTACGTCGATCTGCTGGTCCAGAAGGTGTGGGCCAGACTGCCGGAGACGCGCATCGCCTTCGTCTCCAGCAAGCCCAGCGTCTCACGCTGGCACCTGTGGGACAAGTACCTCCTGGCCAACAAGGCCCTGCGCATCTACTGCGAGGCCGACCCGAAGCTCACGTACATCGACACCACCTACACGCTGCTGGACGAATACGGTGTCCCGCGGCAGGAGTTCTTCCTGCCGGACAATCTGCATATCAGGCCCGAGGTCTATGCGGACTGGACGGCGGCCATCAAGCCGGTGGTAGAGAGGCTGTGGGATGAGGTGAACACGGAGGGATAGAGGTGCTGCCGAAGACCCCGCCTTCGCCGCGGATATCGTTCCGAGAGCGTCCGCTCCCGGCAAGAGCGGCCCGAGCAATCTCCTGGCGCTCAGTGAGGCTTTCTGCTATCTCACTGCGCGAGATTGACGCTCAGAATGACATGAGCCCCGGCCGGCCGGAGGTTTCGGCCGGGCCTCCAGAAGGCGGATGTCGCGCGGCCGGGCCCAGTTGTCGGGCGATGCAACTCCTGCGTCGCCGCAACCCGACCCGGCCGTGCGTCGGGGACAGGGGGCCGCTACTTCTTGTCCAGCGCCGCCTGCATTGCCTCGGCCATCGCAGCCGCTTCTCTGAAGCCCACGAGGCTGTCGATCTTGGCTCCATCCGACTTGAGGAACACGATGAGGGGGATGCTGCTGGCCTCGTACTTGGCACCTACCTCGCCGTTCTCGTCCACGTTGACCTTGATGCAGACGAACTCTCCGGCGAGCTTCTGCACCTCGGGGTCCGGCCAGGTCTGCTCATCCAGCATCTTGCACGGCGGACACCAGTCGGCGTACAGGTCGATCATCACCGGCCGGCCCTCAGCGGCGGCCAGCTTCATGCCTTCGTCATAGCCGAGCCACTCGATGGGCTTCGCTGCAGCCCCCCCCGAGGCGGTGTCGGCGCCCGCTGCGCCACCCTCCGCGGTCGCCTCGTCGGCCGGCTCGGCGCCCGCTGCGCCACCATCGTCCGTCACCTCGGCGGGCGGCTCACTGGCCACCAGCGCCGCCGGGTCTGAAGCCGTGGTGTCGGGAGCCGGCCTGGGGCAGCCGGCCAGCGCCAGAACCACCGCGAGCAGGACCGCGGTTGCGGCGTACATCAGGCTGTTTCGCATGGCAAGATCCTCCCATTGGTCGTGGCCACCGCCTCGCGGCAGGGCCAATGCGCTCGGGCCTGCCGCGACCGACGGCCACGGGCGATAGACGTCTAGCCTATCTATGTAACGTGTCACGGGTCAATAGGTTCTCTGCCGACACCCCGCCCTGCGCACCAGACGCGTCCGCCCACCGACTACCGCGCTCTCATCTGGTACACGATGTACAGCGCCTGCGGCCGCCCGCTCATCCGCACAGGGATGCCGTCGTGGATCAGCTCGGCGCCGCTGAACTCGGCCACAGCCTCCTCGTCGATGTTGTGCACCTCGTAGGTCGCCGTCTCCTCCAGGCCGCGCAGAGGTAGGCGGGCGGCCTCGTAGATGCTCTCCGGCCGGCGGTAGACGGCCACCACCCCCTCCCCCACCTCAGGCCGGTCGAACTGCCAGGCCAACCATACATCGGGCTCCAGGCTGTAGGGGGTCAGAGGATAGTAGTCGCCCAGGAAGTTGGGCGCGATGCTCTTCCACTGCTCGACGACCTTCGCCAGGTGCTCGTCGTCCAGATCATCCCGGCGCATGTCCCAGCAGGCGGTGAAGTGGGGCCCCATGACGCTACGGATGGAGTAGGTGTCCGTAGCCAGTTGGCCGGCGCCGAAGAAGGGGATGAAGTGGGCGATGCCGTAGGTCTGGCATTGGCCGCTGGTGGGCTCCAGGATGTGGTCGCTGCGGTGCAAAGGCACCATCCGCCGCAGGGTTTCCAGGTCATTGCGGCGGCCGCCGCTGGCGCAGGTGTCCATCAACATGCTGGGAAAACGCCGGCTCAGAGCATCCAGGTACGCCAGAAACCCCGTGACGTAGTGGTTCTCGGTGATGCCTTGACGGTCCTCGGCATCATTCCCGCGCCAGTACGGCAGGGGGTCGATGTTGAAGTCGGTGCGGTACAGGTCGATCCCCTGCTCCGAGATCACCTTCGAGGCATGCTCCACCCACCAGTCCACGGCTGCGGGATCGCCCAGGTTCAGCAGCTTCTGCTCGCCATCTTGTCCCAACAACCACTCGGGGTGGGTGTCGTACAGCCATGTGCCCGGAGTGACGCGCTCGGGCTCGAACCACAGGATGCTTCGCACGCCCCGCTTGCGGGCGTGATCGGTGATCGCCCGCAGACCGTTGGGGAACCGGCCCCTGTCCACCTCCCAGGTGCCGGTATTGGGCCAGCCGCTCTCGTTGACATACCACCCCGCATCCATCCACCAGTAGTCCAGCTTCAGACCGCGCTCCAGGTACCTGTCAACGAAGAACACCTGGGACTGCTCATCGGCCTCGACCATCTCGCCGAACTGGTAGGAGCTGGCGGCGGCGAACTGCGGCGCCGGCGGGAGCTTGCCCCCGGGCCTGGGCAGGTTGTGCTGCAGCATCCAGCGCCGCCACAGATTCTGACCCCCGATCCAGTCACCCTTCCAAAACAGCAGCGCAATCAGCGGACTGCGGATCGTCTCGCCCGGGTGCAGCGTGGTGTGCAGAAGCTCCTGGCCGATCTCAACTCCCAGCGAGGTCTGGGCATCGCGGGCGAAGCTCGAGGCCCACTGGCCCGGCCAGCCGACAGCGATGATGACGCCTTCGCTGGGCCACTCGAGGTTGAAGAAGCACAGGTCGCTGTTGGTGGGCCTGCCCCCGGCAGCTCCCACGTGCATCGCCTGCCCGGGTCGCAATTCCGTCACATGTGGGCGATAGTCATCGGGCCGGCACGGGCTCCCGGTGAAATGGTGGAGCCGGAACTCCACCCCTTCCATGGGCGGCCATTCGTACCGCGAAAACCCGCTGTCCAGGGCCCGGACGTCCTGGAGGATCGGTGTCTCGCGCTCGCCCCCATTGCGGAAATGCAGCGTCCACTCCACCACCGGGAAGTCGGAGTACTGCACGGCAACGAAGCGCAGCTCCAGGCCCGTATCGGGGTCTGTGTAGGTACGCGTCAGCTCGGTGCGGCCGCCCTCGAGGCTTGTCTTGGAGGTCTCCTGCTTCCAGGCGGGCAGCAACTCCGACGACGGCCGGCCCCCGTAGATGAAGGAGAAGGGCAGCCCGGCGGCGTGAGCCGGGGCATGGGGGTCTTGAAGGGGCATGTCGCCCAGCCACAGCACGCCGCCGTCTGCAAGCGTCACCTTCGCCTCGGCCCAGTTGGCCTGATCGCACGCAATCCCGTCGCCGCCGTCCTCCACCAGCAGGGAGATCTCGGTGGCGCCCCGAAGGTCGAGGCTCACCGGCACGGGCTGGGAGTCCTCCCTCAGCAGCGGGGAGCGGAACAGCTCGGCACCGTCGGCCGTGACAACGAACACCACGCTGCCCCGCCCGCCGGAGGTCTGCTCATTGCTGTCCACACCCACCAGGGCCTCGAAACGCGCACCGGGCCCGGAAAGATGGACCCGCACCTGACTCGGGGCGTGGCAGAATAACCCTCTGCGGTAGAGCCGACCGGCCATTCTGAGCGGTCGGCAAAGCCGGGCGTTCTGCTGCACGGTGTCGTTGTTGGTCACGACCTCCAGCCGCCCGGCCGGGGGCGGCGCCTCGCCGATCTGCCCCAGAGTCCCGCTCACCCAGCGGTCTCTCTCCAGCATCTCAGAAGGGGTGACACCGGCGGCATGACCGGACAGGGGTATGGCCATGGTAACCAGGACCTCCAGGATAGTCAGGGAGCGCAAGTTGATAGCGGCCATGGGATCTGCCTCCAGTGCGATCATCTCGGGGTGCCGCCGGAGCACCGGACACCGGGGGAGTTCGCCCCGCGAGTGGCGAGACCTGCACAGCTCCACGCGACCGGGCAGGGGCCCGGTTGGCGGGTGGCGAAATGTCGCGCCACGACCATCTCCGCTCCACCAGACAGGCGAGCAAAACCATGGTATTCGCCCCGCAAGACACCCGTATCCTGCGCGATCTGGCCAGGCAAATCGCCGATATCGCCGCTCTTCCCGTGCACCGGGAGAAGCACGCGATGTGGACGAAGCTCAACAAGCTGCTAAGGACCCGGCCGCTGGTGAGTATCTTCCAGATCCCCTGGGAAGAGATGAATGTGGACGACGAGCTGACTGTGCGCAGCCAGGACCCGTGGGCCAGGGGGCTGGAGTGGGGGATGCGCGAGACGCTGTACAAGTGGCGTCACGTCCGCGACGATCAGGTCATCGACGGCGTGATCTACTGCCCCTACGCCATCACCGATACAGGGTTTGGAATCCAGGAGCAATCGGAGGTGAACATGGAAAGCGGTCTGGCCAGCCGCAGCTTCCACCACCAGATACGGTCTCTCGAGGACGTCGAGAAGATCAGGTTCCCGGAGATCAGCCATGATGAGGCGGAGACCGAGCGGCGCTTCGAGGCGCTCAGTGAGCTGTTCGACGGCATCTGCCCGGTGGTGAAGCGGGGAGTGAGCACGTACTGGTTCGCCCCGTGGGACCTGCTCATCACCTGGTACGGCGTGGAGCGGGCGATGCTGGACATGGCTCTGAACCCGGAGCTGGTGAACGCCGCCATGGAGCGCCTGGTAGACGCCTACCTGCATCGTCTGGACCGGTGGGAGCGGCTCAACCTCCTGACCTTACCGTCCCCCAATGACCACGCCGGCTCCGGCGGGCTGTCGGCCACCGACGAGCTGCCGCAGCCGGGCTGTGATCCCCGGCGCGTGACAACCAGGGACCTGTGGGGCTGCGCGACGCCCCAGATCTTCTCGGAGATCTCACCGCAGATGCACTGGGAGTTCGCCCTGCGCCATGAGATGAGGTGGCTGGAGCGCTGGGGACTGACGTACTACGGCTGCTGCGAGCCCCTGCATACGAAGATGGAGATACTCCGCCGCATCCCCAATCTCAGGAAGGTCTCGGTGAGCCCCAAGTGCGACAAGGCCAGGATGGCGCAGGAGCTGGAGGGGCGGTACGTGGCCTCGCTCAAGCCCAATCCGGCGATCGTGGCCATGACTCGGTGGGACGCGGAGCTGGCGCGCCGAGAGCTGCGCCGGGAGCTGCGTGACCTCAGTCCCTGTCCGACGGAGATCATCCTCAAGGACATCAGCACGGTGGCCCGCGAGCCGCGGCGGCTGTGGGAGTGGGCGCAGTTGGCTCAGGAGGTCGCCGAGGAGTTCGCGCAGTAGCGGCGGGCCCGCCGTTCCCAGCGCCGTCGCCACCGCCTCTCAGCCCAACCCGTATAGCCTCACGGCATTGTCGTGCATCACGGCGCGGACCACGTCCGGCACGGAGTCTCTGTCCAGGAGGCCCTCTTCCAGGACACCGCTCAGGGCCGCGGCCAGACGGTTGCGGGTCAGTGTCACCTTGCCGTGGACCCACTCCACACAGTAGGCGTCGGAGAAGAAGGCGTTCCACTTGTTCATCGGGAGCATCTCCAGCCGGTCGCGGAAGAACGTGGAGAGCGTCGTGGGGGTGAAGCCCTGCCACCAGGCTCCGGAGAGCCACAGGTTGGGGTAGTTGCGGGCCAGTACCGCCGCCTCGTGGCTGACGGGCCTGGTCGCCATGAACAGATCGATACTCGTCTGCGGATGCCGGGACAAGAAGGGGACCAGCGCCCGCAGCCACTCCGGTCGGCACATGCTCACATAGGGCCCGCCCTCTTCCATCTGTACCGAGCCGAAGAAGAGCTGGATGACGATCCCCAGCTCGCCGCAGACCTCCGCGGTGCAGTCGGCGGTGTAGGAGGCCAGCTCGTCGAGCTCCTGCTGAGTCATGCGGGCCGAGGCCTGGGCCTTGTGCAGCAACAGGGTGGCCTGTCCGGGATCGGCGGCGGAGTAGGTCCAGGTGAGGGGCGCCCAGACGTGCAGGGCCCGCACGCTGCGATCTGCCAGGAGGCCGCGCACGTTCCGGTGGATGCTCTCGCGCAGAGACCCGGCGTCGCTGATGGCTCCACCCATCCGCCGCAGGCAGGCCTGGGTATCGCCCTGGAATCCCGGACAGAAGAGATACTCGGCCGAATCGTACATGAAGTAGTGTTCGGGGAAGCGGGGCGGGTCCTCGCTCTGGGCGGCCGAGACCCTCTTCACCCCGGCCCGCGAGAGGACCTGCCGCTCCCATTCGGGATCAGCCGCCTTCTCCGCCACGGCCTCGTAGAGCTCCTCCCAGTTGCCGGCATCCAGATAGCGCCCCTGGAAGCCGTACAGATCGCGGCAGATGTTGATGAAGCACCAGTGGTTCACGGTATTGCGGCAGGAGGCCGAATAGGGCACGGTGCGCCGGACCCGCTCCCTGGGGTCCATCTCGCGGCTGGTGAACACCTCGGCGGGGCAGCCGGCGCAGCGCAGGTCGGCGGCCAGCCAGTGATAGGAGAGGATGTCCCACAGGTTCCGGGCCTGCCAGATGCCCCGGGTCCCCTGATGGCTGTGGACGTCGATGGCCGGAGTGTCGTGGACCACATCGCTCACATACCGCGCGGTCTCGTTCATGCCGGGAGCGCCTCCTTGGGTGGGTGGCGACGGAAAGGCGGTGGTGGGGGGGCCCTGTCTCTCCCACGGGGAGAGATGAGCGGTGCTCCTCCCCTACTGTCCCTCGTGCGGCCGGTACTGCATGGTCACCTCGTTGACGGTGGGGATGATGGTGTACAGCTCCGGATGGCGGCGCCCGAAGATCATCTCCCGCCAACCCGGAAGCTGCTTGGGCAAATCGCCGCTGATGTAGGTACCGATGCCCTCCGTGCCCGGAACCGGTTGGTCGGGGGCCTCGCCGGCGTAGTAGACCCTCTTGTCATCGAAATCGATGTCCACGGAGAAGATGCCCTCCTGCTGGAACCGCGAGGCCGCCATCACCTGGCCGTAGGGGTCGATGGCAACGCTGCGCAGGCCGGGATCGGAGGAGTTCCAGTGGGCGCAGGCCAGCCAGACGCCGTTGTCGATGGCTCGGGCGCGCAGGAGCGTCTCATTGATGCGCCCTGAGCCGCCCCACATCTGACTGGGGTCCAAGATCAGCTCGGCGCCCTTGAGAGCCAGGACGCGGTCGAACATCGGGGTGTACAGATCGCCACAGGAGTGGCAGCCGACGCGGGCGAAGTCGGTGTCGAAGACCTTGATCTCCGGGAAGCCCTTGACCCAGTACAGGGGCTGGCCGTAGATCTGATTGCCCTGACGGTCCCAGACGCGGGCGATGCTGCTGTGCTCCGCGTCGCCCAGCCCGCCGATGCAGATGTAGGCGTTCAGCTCCCGGGCCTTCTCCGCGATCTGTCCGAGAACCTCCTGCGTGGTCTCGTCCTGCTCGTTGGCGGACATCTCGGAGGCCAGGATGATGTCCGGGCGCAGGTCGGCGGCCTGCGCGAGAAGCTCCAGCAGCCGCCGCGGAACCTCGCCATTGCGCCACGAGTTCTCGGGATTGAGATAGACCACCGCCAGCCGCGCGGTGCGCTTGGAGTACGGCCCGGGCACCGCTGGCGTCCACGGCTCGGCTACCGGCGCCAGGGCCGTACGGTCACCCACGCAGTTGACGAAGAAGACGTTCTCGCTTTGCACCCAGGGGTCGTACGGGTCCTGCTTGCGGCGATCCAGGTCCACCGTGGCCAGCGCCACGCCCTCGGCGTAGCCGGTATCGGCGATGGGCACACCCACGCGGTTGATGACCATGCTGCGACCGAAGGCCGCGCCCTGCATGCCCATGGAGTAGCGATTGGTGATATAGGCCCGCGGGTCGGCGTACATCGCGGTGACCAGGTGGCAGTGGCTATCGAAGGCACGCGCCGCAAGCAACGGCTCCCATGTGCTGTGCTCCCGGAAACGCTCGGGATAGTGCTGCCAGAGGATCACCTCGGCCCCCTTCATCCGCAGCGTCTCATACGCCTCGGGGAAGTAGAAGTCGGTGCCGATCGTGGCGGCGATGGTGCCGAAGTCGGCATGGTAGACCTCCAGCGAGTCGCCCAGGGCCAGGTGGTCGTCATCCGCAAGAGCGTGGGTCTTGCGCCACGTGAAGCCTATGTCGCCGCTGCGGTCCAGCAGCACGGAAGTGGCGTAGGTCTGCTCGCCGGCGCCCTCGTGCAAAGCGATGCAGAGATACGCGCTGTGGGCGCGCGCCAGGTCTGAGAAGGGCTTCAGGTCCTCCGCTGCGGCCTCCTGTGCGAAGGCCAGAAACGGTGTGTAGGGGATGACCAGCAGGTCAACGCCGCCGCGGGCCAGGGCCTGTTCGGACCGGCGCAGGACGTAGCCGAGGTTACGGCAGTCGTCACTATCATGCAGGCAGAGGCCAGCGAGGGTGACGACGCGGCTCTGGGCATGGGCCTGGAGTGACATGGCCAGGAGCAGCCCCCCTGTGAGGATAGACAGGCGTGTCATGGTAAGCGGTGGCCCCTCCCGGTTGGACCAATGGGAGCACGTTCACCCCGGCAGACAGCTTCGGTTCGAGCTTTGGCCCGACCATCGCGACGGCACCCGCCGTCTAGCCGCCGGCGAGCGCCGGGGCCAGAGGGTGCCGGGGCCAGCGGTCGGTGATTCGGGCCGCCGTCTTGCCCGCTGCGGCGGTGTCGCCGATCTGGCGTTGCGCCAGGGCGGTGAAGTACAGCAGGTCGGCATCGCCGTCTGCTTCGGGCGCCCGCAGGGCTTCCGCCAGAGTGTCAAGCTGCGTACGGGCCCCATCTGGGTTGCCCCTGGAGGCCAGAAAGTAGGCCAAAGCGGCCCTGGTTCTGGCCTGCGGCTGCGGCAGGCGCATCGCCCGGGACAGGGGCACCTCCGCCTGGGGCGATTCGCCGAGGATGATCGCCATGGCCGCCTGGGCGAAGAGTACGTCGGGGTTGTCCGGCGCGGCGGTTGCGGCGACCTGCAGCCCGGCCCTGGCCTCCTGCAGCGAACCGGCGTAGGCGTAGGCGCGAGCGAGCCCAAGCTGGAGGTCCACCATCTCGGGGGCCAGCCGCACGGCCTCCCGGTACTCGGCGATGCCCTCCTCCACGCGCCCGGCGGCCACCAGCGCCTCAGCGGTACCCGCGCGCGCCAGTTCGGGAACGTCGAAGGCAGAGCCGTCCATCGCCTCGCGGTACGCGGAGACCGCCTCCTGCAGCCTGCCCATGAGATAGTAGGCACCACCCAGGTTGTACCGGGCATAGGAGCAGGAGATGGGATCGTTGTCCAGTGCAATCGCGGCCTGAAGCTGCACGACGGCCTCGTCCAGTAGGCCCCGCCGCTTGAGGGCGGCGCCCAGGTTGTTGCGCGCCGCCGCACGGTCGGGGTCGAGGCGCACGGCCTCGCGGTACTCGGCTATCGCCTCCGTCAGCAGTCCCTGGTCCTCCAGGGCCCGACCCATCCCCAGATGTGCCAGGGCGGGGGTGGTGAAATCGGGGCTGGCCAGGGCGGCCTTGTGCTCAATCACGGCCTCGGCGGGCCTGCCCTGTCGCTGGAGCGCCATTCCCAGGCCATAGTGGGCGGTGGCCGTGGCCCAGGGGTCGGAGGCGAGCAGGATCGTGCGTCGGTACTCGGCCTCCGCTTCGTCGGCATTGCCCAGCCGCAGCAGGATGCCGGCCAGGAGGCAGTGCGCCCGGGCGTCCTGCGGGCGGAGCTTGACCAGCTCACGCCGACTGTCAAGAGCGGCCTGCAGATCGCCCTGGCGCTCCTGGGCATCGGCGATGTTGGCCAAAGCCAGCTCCGGAGTGTCATAGGCCGGGCTGTCCAGCGCCTGCCGGAACTCCCGGATTGCTTCGCCCGGCCTACCCTGGCCCAGGAGGATCAGGCCCAGGTTGTTGTGGGCGTAGGCCGTGAACACTGGATCGGTGTCCAGACCGATGGCCGCGCGGAACTCAGCGGCGGCGCGCTCCGTATCACCCTTGGCCCACAGGGCGTTCCCGAACTGGTAGTGGATGACGCCGTTGTCGGGATTGTGCTGCAGCGCCTCGTCGTACTTGGCCACGGCCTCATCGTGGCGCCCCAGACCGACCAAAACCTCGGCGATGTTGGCCAAAGCCAGTTCCGGGGTGTCATAGGCGGGGTCGTCCAGGGCCGCCTGAAACGCGGCCATGGCTTCCTGGGGCCTGCCCATCTGCAGGTACACACGTCCCAGGTTGTTCCGGGCATAGGCGATCGTCCTGGGGTCTGTGCCCATCGCGACGGCCCTCTCCAGCACGGCGGCGGCCTGCTCCAGCTTGCCCTGAGCGGCCAGGGCCTGTCCCAGGCCATCGTAGGCGGCGATTAGTTCGGGGTTGAGACGAACGGCATCCTGATAGTGCGAGACGGCCTCATCCAGCGCGCCCCGGGCAGCCAGGAGGGAGGCCAGGCCGCTGTGGGCCTCGGCGTGCTCTGCATTCAGCGTGAGGGCCGCCTTGAACTCATCCATCGCCCCATCCGTCTGGCCGTCGGCGCGCAGAGCCAGTCCCAGCTCATAGTGGGCGTCGGCCAGACGCGGGTTGAGGCCCACAGCGGCCCTGAACTCCTCGATGGCCTCCTTCAGGTGCCCCAGATGATGCAGGGCTCGGCCCAGTCCGGTGCGCGCGGCCGCCGAGCCCGGGTTCAGCCTGACGGCCCGGCGGTACTCCGCCACGGCCTCCTCGTGCGAGCCCTGGGCCCACAGGACCTGGGCAAGACGCTGATGAGACAGGGCGTGCTCCGGTTGCAGGCGGATGGCCTCGTTGAGCTCGGCAATCGCCTCGTCGAGAAGACCGCTCCTGAGCAGTGCCCAGCCGAGATTGCTGTGGGCCAGCGCGAGAGCCGGGCCCTCCTCGGAGTACTTCACCGAGCGCCGGAAGGCCTCGACGGCGTCCTCCAGCCGCCCCTGGTAGACCAGGGCCAGGCCCAGGTCGTTGTAGAGACCGGCATGCTCGGGCGCCAGACGCAGGCCCTCGCGGCAGGCGGCCTCGGCCTGCGAATACTCGCCGCGCTGACCGTGGACGAAGCTTAGCAGCCACCAGGCGTCCGGCTCCTCCGGCGCCGCCTCGGCCGCCGCCTTCCCGGTAGCGAGGGCCCCCTCGCGATCGCCCTGCCGCAACTGCCCTTCGGCCTTCTTCCACAGGGCGTCCACGTTCGCCCGATCGGTCTGGGCAAGCGCTGCCCCCGACGCCATGAGTGCGGCGGCAACGGCCAGCGCCAGGCGCGATAGCCGGCACCGCCCGACCGCCGCGCGCCGGGCCGGACGCACTGTGCTCGCGGCTCCGCATGGTCGCAAACGGATCGACCTCCTTGCTTTTTCTGCAGGCACCCACCCATAGGGGCGCCTGCGATCCACACTCTTGCCGCCCCGTCGCGGCGCCCTGGGGAGCGCCGGCAAGAGGTCAGGACGGGGCCGCGCACCACGGGGAGCGCCGGGCGCCGCCGGTCCCCCACTGCGGGGCCCCGGGTCAACGGCGTCCGGGGCACAGCCCGCACTCGCTGTGGCTACCTCATCTCAGCGGCCCACGGGTGGGTCGGCCAGCACTCCAGGGCCATGGCGAACACGCGTTCGGCCTGCTCGGGCATGGCCAGCTCCTGATAGGCCTTGCCGGCCCAGAAGCACAGGTCCAGGTCGCGACAGGCGCGCCGGGCCGCCAGCGCCGGCTCGATGGCGGCCAGCTCCTTGCGCGCACCCGCGCCGTCACCGGCCTTGGCCAGGGCGTAGGCCAACGCTGCGTGGGAGCAGGGCATGTTGCCCAGGGAGATGGCCTTGCGCAACGGCCCCTCGGCCTGCTTCGCCTGCTCAGACAGAATGGCCATGACGCCCAGGGTGTCGTGATAAACGGCGTTGGTCTGCTCCAGGCCAAGGGCCAGGCGCGCCAGGCGGAGGGCTTCCTTCAGATCGCCCTGATGGGCCCGGCAATAGGCCAGCGCATTGCTCGCCTGCGCCTTCCGGCTCGAGGTCTCGGCCCCGTCGATGGCCCGCTGCAGCACTTCGGCGGCGGCCTCAAGCTCCGACTTGTCCGTCAGCACCAGCCCCACGTTGATGTAGGCAAGGCTGAAGTCCGGATCCTGGCGCAGGGCCTCGGTGTAGGAGCCGAGGGCCTCGTCCAGCTTGCCCTGCGCGTAGTAGACCCAGCCGAGATTGTTGTGCAGATCGGCGCTCTGCGACGCCAGAGACAGGGCCCGCTTGTAGGCATCCTCGGCCTGCGAGAACTCATCTCGCACGGCGCGGGTCCAGCCCATGAGCCACCAGGCATCCGGGCTCTCGGGGGCGAGCTCCACCGCCCGGTTGGCGCTCTCCAGCGCGTCATCGAGCTTCCCCAACTCGGCCTGCCGCTCCGCCCGCTGCCACAGGATGTCGATACGCTCCTGCAGAGTCTGAGCCTGGGCCAGACCGCCAAGTAGCGCGACGAACAGCACTGCGAGAAGTACTGAATGAACCTTCATCCGGACCTTTGCCTCCCCGGGGCCACGGCCCCGTCGTGTTGGCTCTCGCGGCCCGCTCCCCGGAGCGTCAGGGAGCGGCCTGCGCCTGAGTGACCTGCAGATCGTCGAAGTAGCAGACGTCATCATGCCCACCGTGGCCGCTGTACAGCCCGAGGGTGATGTACCCCAGGCCGAACTGCAGCTCGTGCTCGCCCTCGCCGTGCAACCGGCCGTCGATCAGGAGCCGGAAGCGCCTCCCATCCAGCGTAAGGCTAACCTGGTGGGGCACGTTGGTCTCATAGCTCTGGTACGGTGTGAGCGACTTCTCATACCCGCTGGCGGGCGTCTCGCCATTCTCGAGCCTGATCCTGATCCCCGGGTCGCAGCGCACGTGGAGGAAATCGTCGGCGGCCCCGGAGGCGGACGGCCGGAGATTGAGACTCTGCATCAGGTACCACTGGTGCCCGCCATGGTTGAACTCGAAGCTGTAGCTGATCTCAACCGGGCCGGACCCGAAGTCGAAGGCCTCCTGAGAGGTAACGCTCACGGCGTTCTTGCCCGGAGGCAAGAACATCGCCAGCCTCCCCTCGCGGGTCTCGGTACCCGGGTGAGACTCGTCGAAACGCCAGCGCTCCGGGTCAAGACCGTCGAAGGTCTCCCTCCAGGGCAGCGCCGCGCCCAGGGTCTGCTCGTGCGGGACCGCGATCGTTGCGGCAGACCGCAAAGTCGGCGGGGCGGCGCCGTAGGCCTCGGCATCCCGCGCCTCCGCGAGCAACTGTGCTATCCGCACGTTCAGCGGGTCGGCGGCGGGCTCAAGAGCGGGTAGGTCCGCCGCCGCAGCGCGGACCTGCGCCTCCTGCGGGTGCGGCTCACCTCTGCGCGCCGTCCATTCCCTCAGACACAGGGCCACATCATCTCTCTTGTCTCGGCTTATCATACCATATAGCCTGCCGAAGCTGTCCAGGTTCCCCACCGCCAGCAGACAGGTATCGCCCGAGCCCATCCCCAGTCGGACACGGACGACATCGGCCTCGCACTCCCACTGCAGCGGCCTGCCATCCACCAGCTCGAGGCACTGCAGCTCTCCGGGCCCGCAGCCTCGACGGCCCAGCTCCAGCGTCACCGCCTTGGCCAGGAAGCGGTTGTGCACCGCATACAGCACCGGCCCCGGGGGAGCGCCGTAGCGCTCCACGAGGACCTCCGGGGCCGAGGCGGAGGCGAAGGTCAGCGGGCGCCAGCCCAGCCGGCTCTCCAGACGCAGCAGCGGTACTACGCGGCGGTACTCCGCGCGCATCTGTTCCTGCCCCCAGTCACCCCGGCCGTAGCCGCCCGGGAAGACGCAGTACAGCAGGCAGGACCGCAGGAAATCGTCGCCCACCGGCGTGTCCGACGGAAGATCGGTCACCACTTTCCCGCCCGCCATGCAGCGGTACCTCTCAAACAGCCTTCCCACCGGGCTGGCCCAGTGCTCCTTGCCCAGGATGTCGAAGCGATGAAACGGGAAGGGCGCCGAATGGTCGTAGGCGTTGACGAGAATCGTGCGCCCCGTCTCGTCCAGCAGCTTGCCCAGTGCCTCGACGTACTCGAACATCGGGATCGCCATGAGCTGGCAGGGACGCAGCTCACGATCGAAGCAGGCGGGGAAGTCGGCCACAGCCAGGGCCTGCGGCGAGTAGTCCACGGAGCGGATGTGGGCCGAGTACGAGTCCAGGTATCGCCCCTCACCCCAGTCGGGGTTCTCCAGATTGCGCCTCATCTGCTCCAGGTAGGTGGCCGCCGCGCCGTGCTCGATGTCCGGGTCGAGGAGAAGAGCAAACTGAGCGGCCCAGCGGCTGCCCGCCACCCACGGGTACTGCCCGACCTGAGCGATGACCAGGTCTTGCTCGGCATCGCGAATCCCGGACCTGAGGATCGCCCGGCACATCTTGCGGTCCCACACCGCCCGTTCGTCCAGGCCCGCCAATCTGTGGGCGTCCTCGGCTTCGGCGGCGTACTGGTTGAGCCGCGCCATGATCTCCTCACGTGAGGGACGGTGGTCCAGGTCGCCGAAATGCAGTTGGTACATGCCGGGCTCGATGTAGGGGTAACGCGGGATGTCCAGCACCGCACCGCTGGCGTGTCCCCGGGCGTCCGGACCCTCGTGGAACATCAGGCCGAAGTCGCTGATCGGCGGGGCCAGATGGAGCACATCGCCCCAGGCGAACCAGCCGCCCAGGCGGTCGGTACGCCGGGAGAACAGGTCCGGCCAGGTGGCGTAGTACTCATCTAGAGCCGAGCGCAGACCCAGGGGCGTGTCCGTGGCCAGAATGGCGAAGTGAAACGGCGCCCGCCGGGGTAGCTTTGCCGTCAGTTCCGTGAGGGCGAAGTCGAACTGGATGCAGAACTGCCCGCTTTGCCCGTCGGCGAAGCAGTGGAAGATCGCCGGCTCGTCGATGCGCGTGGCCAGCGCCAGTGTCCCGGCCTCGCAGTCCACCGCCGACAGCGGCCACAGGTCCAGCTTGCCACTGCCCAGGCCCACGTTGCCGGCGTTGGTCACCGGAGAGTCCCCGGCCACGGGCACGCGCCGGCACAGGTCGCGGCTCCAGCGCAGGCCCTCGGGGGCCACGGGCAGCGCGAAGCGCAGGCTTACGCAGCGATCCCGGCCGCCCTGCTCGGCTATCTCGCCGCGCACGTCGATGCGTCCGGCCTCCACCGCCAGCGTACCGGAAAGCTGCAGGCCCTGCACCTCACCGGAGAAGGCCACGGCGTCGGCCGCCGGCTCCAGAGCCACGGGGAAGACAGCGAGCTGCTCCGCCGCCGCATGGTCACGCACCCGGAACCCGCCGGTCTTGCCGCCCGCGATGTCTCGCCCGGACAGAGACAGGCTCACCACTTCTCCGCTTGAACGGTCCAGGCCAACCTGCAGAGGGCCACGGGTAAGGGTCACCGGCTCCGCGGTGGCCACCGTCACAAGGGCCAGAAGAGCGCAGATCATGAGATTGCCTCCCCATCGTCTGTTCATCTTGCAGCCTGCTGTTGCGGCCTGCTATTGCAGCCAGATCTCCTCGATCTCCACCTCCACCGGGCCCAGGCCGTGGGTCGGGTCGAGGCGCAGAAGACCGATGGTGCCCCGCCATTGCTCGTGCGCCGACACCAGCAGCGCCACCTCGTGCATCTGCCCGTCACAGCGAACCGGAGCCGACACCACGCGGCCGGCCTCCGGGCCCTGGCCCGGTGCGGCGAAGAAGAGCTGCAGCTCGGACGACCTGCCCCGGTCGGCGGCATTCCGGAGACTCACCGCCAGCCTCACCCGCACGGTCTTGTAGCGCTCGGCATCCACGGCCAGCCCGCTCACGCTGAAGTACGGATCATCTCCCGAGGTCACGATGTGGAGCCTGCCGCCACTCACGGAAAAACCGACGATGTCGTGATCGGGGGCGAAGCCCTGGCTGTCACCGGGCTGCTCGAAATCCCAGCGCGTGAGCCCGCTGCGGTCCTCCTCCTCGAGGGCCGAAAAGCCGATGCCGCTCACGCGCACGCGCGTTCCCGCGGTCTGCAGGATCGCCATCTTCTGCAGGCCGTGGTACTCCCAGGCCTCGGCACCCTCGGACAGAGTATCGCCACGCGGCAGCGCCTGGCCGTCCACCGCTATCTGTGCCGGCTCGCCAACGCAGGCGACAATCGCCCGCACGGGCATGGGCAACGGTCTGTCCAGACCGAAGGACAGCACGCCATCCTCGAGGGTGAGGTCCCGCACCGGCACGGGTGCCGTCACGTGGATGCGCCCGGCACCGGCAGCCACCGTCCACGTGCGCGCCTGCGTCTGGAGCCCCAGCTCCCAGGCGACACACTCGGACAGAGGGATGTGGCTGTTGGGAGAGAGCATGTAGCCCCAGCAGAAATCCCTGTCGGCAAACAACCTGAAGTTATCGGGGTACATACCCACGTACCTTTGCAGGTCCTCACGGGGCGGATAGGCCCAGTACAGGTCGGCCTCCTGCGTCTGTGCGGTATCGGGGTACACCCGCAGGTCGGAATCCACCTGCTGCTGGGTGGAGGCGATCACAAGACCTCGGGCGATGGCCGCCCAGTCCTGCTCCCGGTCGTACTCGGCGAAACGCTGATACGGGTGAATCAGGGCGATGCCACACCACTGCACCGGCCGGCCGTACCAGGGGTTCGTGAAGCCGCTGCAACCAAGGACGGGGATGGTCGAGTACGGCATGATCGGCCGCTCCGGGGCATGCCACTGGTACACGAAGGGCAGGCCGCTGTAGGCCCAGTGGCGGCCCCCGGCAAGCCAGACCGGGTCGCCGGTGAGCTCGTAGGCCCGGATATGGCCCATCAGCAGATAGCCGGCCACGATCACATCGGGAGTGTGGAGGGGCACCTCCCAGGTCTGGCCGCCCCGGGGGATGGGGTCATGGACATTGCAGAAGTGAAGGGCCCTGAGACCGGCCTGCAACACCTGAGGATCGCCGGTGACGGCCGCGACCTCCAGCAGCTCGAGGGCCCGCGCGGCTGTGGTGCCGGAGACGGCCTTGCCCTGCTCCCCCAGTTCCCAGTTCGCATTACCGCCGTAGCCCCAGCCCCCCGCCTCCTGCTGTCCGCCGACGGCGGCCCGAGCCGAGCCATGGCCGGTCTGCACCGCCGACCACAGGTCGCCCAGGTACAGGCCGCTGTCGAGCCCCAGGCTGCCGCCGGCGGTGTCCGCCACCATCCGCGCCCGCGAGCGCCACAGGTCCCGCCGCGCCTGGTCATCGGTGCGGAAGCTGTCGAGCCACAGCATCCGTGCCACCACCGGCGATCTGCCCGTGCCGCGGCTCCACCAACTCGTGCCGTACCAGCCCTGGCTCTCCGGGTCGAAGCGGCTCTCGGTGCTGTCCAGGCAGAGCCGGAGACTTTCGTCCAGGCCGCGCGGCAGTTCGGGCTCGGGCGCCGGGCCATGGTTGTCCAGGTACCACTTCATCGCCGCGTCGGTGTTGCTGCCCGGGGCGCAGAACAGCTCCGCCGAGGTCTGCAGCCACACATCCGGACCGGTGTAGGGTACCTCCGCCTCCAGGTGGTTCTCCCCCCGGCCCTGCATGCCTCCGGGCAGCGCCAGGGAAAACAGCGTGTTGGGCTGATCGCCCAGATGGTTCGGGGTCGAGAACACCGGCTGGGGGCGGTCCTGCCTCCCGTCCCACTTCTGCAGCGGGTCCCAGGTCAGCCCGACCGTCCCCCACTCGTAGCTCACCGACATGGCCGGGATCGTGACCTTGTTGGGGTGTGGTGCCCAGCGCAGATTGAGAGGATACACGCCGTCCAGCTCGTTGCCCGAGGCCTCCTCGGCGGTCAGGTACTCCAGACCGGGCAGGCAGGCCTCGGTCTTGGCCTGCCCCTGCCCCACCAGCACCCAGGGACCCATGAGTGTGTGGATCGGGCCCTTCGGGCCCCACACCGAGGAGTGCAGACGCAAAGACCCTCCGGGACCCTCCGAGAAGCTGAGCCGCATGCCCCACACACGTCCCTGCGCATCCACCACCTCCCCGCCCCAGGTAGCCGGCAGCACGGAGTACCGATAGGCGGGGAACACGACGATGCTGCGCTCGGGACCCACGACACCCCAGCCCAGGAAGGGAATGGCCGCCGCGGGCCGCCACGGCGCCGCCTCGTCCGGCCGGGCATCGACGGCCAGCGTGCCCCAGCGGTCGGTGACGGCGATGTAGCGCAGCCGCATCGCGGCCGTCTGGAACACCGCCTCGCCCTCACCGCTCTGTGCCACGCCCAGCATCACTGCAGGCCAGCTCGTCTCGGCGTATTTGCCCCCGCCAACGATGACGCGGGCCGTGATCGGACCTATCCCCGTGACGCGCACGTCCCACTCCAAGCCATCTTCTTGCCCCGGGGCGACGTCCGCCACGTCCGTCTCGGAAGCGCCGACGATCTGGGCCGGGCCGGTGAGCTGTGCCCGGGCCGAGATCGCCATCGCATCGCCCGAGCTGATGTTCCGCACGCGCCCGCGCAGGCTCACCGTCTCTCCGACCCCGGCGACCGAGGCGGAAAAGCCCCCCTCGTCCACGGCGCAGTCCGGTCCTGCACGGTAGACGGCGATGTCATCGATCCATAGCTCGCCGTCTCCCGGCCTGCCCCCCTCGTTGATCCGCGGGGCGATCTGAATCGCGCGGGTCTCCTCGGAGGCACCGTAGTCAAAATGGATGGTGCCCCGGTGCCACTGCCCATCGCCGATGTGCTCCGGAGGAACGGCGTAGGTCTGGCGCCCCCCGACCTCGGCGGAGCCATCCTCCGGCATGCCAATGACGCAGACCCGCAGGTTCTCGCCGGTCTGGCTATGGATCGCCTTGTACCAGAACTCCACCCAGCCCCTGGTCTGGGGGAGCATGGCGCCGCGGCCCTCGCCGGCAGCATAGGCTCGGTTGAGGCCCGCGATACTCTCCCCCTCGGCCCGCAGACGCACGGCATACTGCCCCGAGTGGGCGTCAACCACTCTCTCCACCGAGGCGGCGCTGTCCCCCTTCAGCTCCCGGAACCCTACCCAGTCGGCGGCGAGTTGTCCTTCGGTCCCATTCGTCTCGAAGCCCCCATTGGAGAGCAAGTTCTCGGAACGCTGCTCCCAGCGCAGGACGTCGTGGGCCAGGGCGGGGCAGGCCCGCAGTAGTGCGAGGACAAGAGCGATGGCCGCTATCAGCACGATGGACACGCCGGACGATGGTGCAAGGCGGCACATCGCCCCCCGTCCTCCTGCGGAGCAACCACTGAGTTGAGCGGCCAAGGTCAGGCGGCCTGAACGGCCACCGGCCCACCAATGCGCCAAGGGGTACCACATCTCAGACCTCCCGAGGGTGCGTGTACCGACGATGCGTCAAGACTGTCCCCACCGGTGTCGAAGCAGCCGCCTCGCCCCCAAGTCACGATGCGCCAACCCGTCTGCGCATGAAGCCGTCCGCCCGTCCGCAATCCGTTTGACAATGATCCGGCGATGGGTATAATTGCAGTGCGGTCAGGAGGGCTGCGGGAACGCGGTCCGTCTCGGGCGAACGCCCAGCCTGGCTGCGTCTTACTTCATGTTCATCCTCTACCTCGACGAGTCTGGGACCGTCAAGAACCCCGGTGAGGAGTACTTCGTCATCGGGGGCTGTGCTGTGTTTGAGCGGCAGCCGTACTTCCTCAGCAATGACCTCGACGCCATAGCATCACGCTACTTTCCGGACTCGTCGGAGAGCATCGAGTTCCATGCTGGCCCCATCCTCCAGCACCGAGAGCGCCCGTGGAAGAACGTGCCCAAGGCGACGCGACAGAGCATCCTGGAGGATGTGTACGAACTCATAGCCAGCACGCGTACACCTGGGCTGACGCTCTTCGCGGCAGCCATCAGCAAGACCAAGGCGGCCCGCGCCAACGAGGACCCGGTCGAGCTGGCCTTCCAGCACGTGTGTCAGCGGTTCGACCTCTTCCTGGCCAACATGGCGCCCGACTGGGGCGAGCAGAGAGGGCTTATCGTGATGGATCGCACCCACGAAGAGGAGCGCCTGCAGCCGTTGGTCCGTTCCTGGCGCGCGGCGGGCACGCCCTTCGGGCGCCTGCGCCACATCGCTGAAGTGCCGCTGTTCACAGACTCCACGGCCACTCGGCTACTGCAGTTGGCCGACTTCACCGCCTACGCGGTGTCGCGCCGGTACGAACGCTGCGACACGACCTACCTGGACCAGATCATCCACAAGTTCCATGCAGACGAGACCGGCTGTATTCACGGCCTCGTTCACTACTGCCTCCAGCACCAGACCTGCCACTGCCCAGCCTGCATGTCCCGCCGCATCTCGGGCCACGGATGAAGCGGCACCCTCCCCCCAACGCCAACCGGATAGCCACACGCGGCTCGTAGTGCCCTCAGCACACCGCCCCCGGCCAGGCCTCCAGCCGCAGCCGGGCGTACCGGAAGCACTCACGATACAGCACCAGTTGCATGTCCAGCATCTCCTCATGGCTGCAGGCCAGGGCATTGTCGGCCACCATGCCGCAGGGGCATTCCAGCGTGAATGACAGTGCGCCGGAGCTGTGGAACAGGGCGCTGGTGAGGTTGAAGGCCGGTGCGGGCGGCTGCTCGCCGTCGGCGGCCGGAACAAAGGGCTCCGAGTACGGAATGCCGGCCTCGATGTACGCCTGCTTGAGCCGCTCGGCCAGATCGGCCGCCTCGCGCTTGATGTAGATGGGAACGTACGCCGGCTGCAGGACCGCTACCGCTGTGGGATGTGCGTGCAGGCCGCAGATCAGCTCCGGCGCCTCCTCCCGGGCCAGCCGGAGGATCGCCGGCGCCTCCTGGCTGTAGGGAGAGAAGAACTCGTCGTGCATCGGGTTGACGCCGGCGTCGTTGAGATTGCAGCCCACGAAGCCCACGTCTCCATGCATGGGGTGGTTGCCTTTGAACCCCGGCCAACCCCACAGGGAGCCGTCCCTGTGGGTTCCCTGGGCCCAGTACTCTACCTCGGCCCTGCTATTGCCCACATGGCAACCACGGGAGAAGCGCGCCACTCCGTCCGGGTTTGCCACCGGGACGACGATGACGCGGCAGGCGGCCGCGGCCTGTAGCAGGTCCGGCCACTTCCGTCCGGCCAGATCCTCACCGGTCTCCAGAAGGTGCATCAGGTTCACGCACCCCGTACTGGCGTTGGTCTCGTTGCCATGCACCTGTCCGAGGATGATGGCCACGGGCCTGGTGCGGGAGGACTTGTCCGCATAGGCGGTGAGGTCGTGGGCGCCCGCCGCGGAGCTGAAGTTCGCGCGGCTCACGAAGGGCTCCCTGTCACCATAGGCCACGGCGTAGACCGGTCGGCCACCGGGGGACTGTGCGATGCGGGTCACATCGCCAACACCAGCGGCCTCCACCTCTGCGTAGATGCTCTCCAGGTCTCCGGCCCAGAAGCGTGGATGGTCGCAGTGTACGGTCCGGACGTACTCGGGATGGCCGGCATCAGACATGCGCTGTGGCCCTCGTTTCGTGTGTATTCGGACGCTCCCGGAAGGTCGCTGTAGGTTCCCTTCCTTCACGCCTTGCACCTCGCCGACGATGACGCGCAAAGGCGAGGGGCATCCGGTTCGTGGTAGCAGACCGCGGGGCAGCCGGGGAGGGGCGCCCCATGTGCCCGGGGAAACACCTGTCCGTTCACTCTGCGCCCGGCCCGGTGTCACGGCCGGGCCGACGGCCTCGCTCCGCGGAGACTCCTGCATCATGCCCCCATACCTTGCTTGCCCCGGTGCCCTCTGGCTTCTCATCGCGCTCACAGCCGCCGTCGCCGACGAACCGCCGGCCTGGAAACAGGCCGGGGAGACTGCGGGGGAGGCGATCATCGGCCCCGACGGAGGCCGCTACGTCTGGGTGCCGGCGGGGCAGTTCACGATGGGGGCGGATACAGGCTTCGGCTCCGAGCACAAGCCCGCTCACGCCGTCCGCATCACCCGGGGCTTCTGGCTGGCCGCCTGCGAGGTGACCAATGCGCAGTACGCCACCTTCTGCGGGCTCGCCGGCGGGACGCGCCCGGCGGGCAGCACCCAGGCCCACAATCACCCGGTGGTGTTCGTGAGCTGGGAGGACGCCGTGGCCTACTGCGGCCATTACGGCATGGCCCTGCCCACCGAGGCCCAGTGGGAGTACGCGGCCCGGGGCCCCGAGTCCCGCCGCTACCCCTGGGGTGAGAAGTGGGACGCATCCGTGTGCTGCCACTACGGCTCCCGCGGCCGCGGCGGCTGGTCGCAGCCGGTGGGCAGCTTCCCCGCCGGAGCAAGCTGGTGCGGAGCGCTGGACATGGCCGGCAATGTGTATGAATGGTGCGCCGACTTCTACGCCCCCGCCTACTACCGCCTCTCCCCTACCGACGATCCTTCGGGTCCGGCGGAGGGCGAGAGGCGCGCCGTGCGCGGCGGCGCCTGGACCAGCGACGACTACCACTGCCGCTGCGCCACACGCTCCAGCGACCTGCCCACCCAGACCGTGAGCTACATCGGCTTTCGCTGCGTCATCGTGCCCTGAGAGCATCCCCTCGCTGTGCCTCCGCCCCTACTGCCGTCCATAGCCATCCCGTCCGCCTGCCGACGGGCGTATGCCCGCGGATTAGCAGGCGCCCGCGACATCCTCCTGTCTCGCCCTTCCCGACCGGTTTCGCCCCAAGATGGAAGAAGCCCGCAAGCCCGAGGCAGTCCCCCGGCTCGCGCGCGCAGAAGCTTGCGGCGCTCTTCCTCCATCCGCGCCTTCAGGGCCATCTTCGGGGCCCAGAATGGGCATTGTGGGAAGACCAGGCGACACCGGAGGGATATGCATGCGAGAGACAAAGGCGTACGGCTTCACACTGATCGAGCTCCTCGTCGTGATCGCGATCATCGCCATCCTGGCGGCGATTCTGTTTCCCGTCTTCGCCCAGGCCCGCGGCAAGGCGCGTCAGGCCTCGTGCCTGTCCAACCTCAAGCAGATCGGGTTGGCGACCATGATGTACGCCCAGGACTACGACGAGCTCTACCCCTACATCTGCTACATCGACGGTTGGGCCTGGCCTTACGGGAACCTGGTGGCACCCCTCAGCGGGCCCAACACCTATGACGGCGGGCCGTACGTGAGCGTCCTGCACCCGTATGTGAAGAACTCGCAGATCTGGTACTGCGCCCAGGTGAACAAGGACCCGGCAGACCACTGGGACGACCCCGTCACCGGGAAGGCGCCCACCAACTACAGCATCAACTCGATGGTGGTGATGCCGGACCTGTGGCGGTCCTATGGGGGCAAGTGGGCCTCCGTGCCGCCCGGCCCGACGAGCCTGGGCTCGGTGAGGGACCCGGTTGCGACCTTCATCTGGGAAGACTGGGGACAGGCCTACTCCGAGGGCGCCATCCACAACAAGGGCACGAACTTCGCGTGCTGCGACGGCCACGCCAAGTGGCAAAGACAGGGGCAGAAGGGCATCATCGGCAGCCCGTGGTAGTCTCGCCGGTGACGGCGGCGGGCGTCGCCGGGCGGTGGCGCGGACCGGTTCGTTGGTGAGGCAGGCACACCTCACCGACGGCTTCCGCGACGATGATGGAAGAACACCGCAAGGCCGATGTAATACCCCGGCTCGGTCCCGCCGAAGCTTGCTGCGCTCTTCCTTCATTCCCACCTCCGGCGAGCACATCTGGGCCTAGACTGGCTCAGGTAGCAGGAATGATCGACACCGGAGGCCCCCAATGCCGAGACGATACGCACGCGGGTTTACGCTGATTGAGCTTCTCGTCGTGATCGCGATCATCGCCATTCTGGCGGCGATTCTGTTTCCCGTCTTCGCTCGTGCCAGGGAGAAGGCCAGGCAGACGTCTTGCCTGTCGAACGTCAAGCAGCTCACCATGGCGATGCTGATGTACACCCAGGACTACGATGGCTGCTACCCGGTGATCTGGGACAGCGGCTCCGGCTACCCGGTGGGCGCGGTTGATGGTTCGCCGAATATGTGGGACGCCTCCGCTCTGGTCGCCCTCTTCACCCCGTATGTCAAGAACCCGCAGCTCTTCTTCTGTCCCACGGCAGACAAGAACCCCGCGGCTCACGCCAAGATCGGGCCCGACGGCAAGGCCGTCACCAACTACCAGCTCAACTCGTACATCGTGTTCCCCGCCTACTGGTATGCCATGAACCCGAGCAAGTGGCCGGTGGGCTACGGCCCCATCAGCGAGACGCAGATCGAGATCCCGGCCCAGATTCTGTTCTGGGAGGACATGTACGAGGCGGCCGGCACCCACAACGGCGGCGGCAACTACGGCTGCTGTGACGGACACGCTAAGTGGCAGAAGCACGGAGTCAAGAACGGGGCGATCGTAGCGGGCTGGTGGTGGTAGAGCCTGTCGGCTAAGTCAATTGGGCCGCCTACGTGCCTCGTTGCCATAGCTCGGAACGCGTAGGAAGAGTGTCGTCATGATCTTGCAGACGTGTTCTCGCCGCATTGAGGACGCGTTTACCCGCGGGACGTCACCCGCCCGCTCCTACCCGAGGGCGCGAAGGGACTTTACCGACAGGCTCGGTAGACCCCGCCGGGGGCTGCCCGACGGACCAACGGACCTGACCCGGGCCGGACAGGCCTGTCCGATCCGGTGACGAGCCAGAAACTGACGGGAGGGACGGGATAGATGAGACTTACTGTGCCTTTGGTGATCGCACTGCTGGTATCTGCCTGGGGAGCCTTCGCCCATGAGGGCAATTGGGTCGGCCCGGCGCTGACGGCGGCCCCCGCCGCCACGGACAATGGTGGCGGGGTCGATGGGGCCGCGAAGCCCGGCAGGTTCTACCTCGTCGGCATGGGGACTTACCCTGACCTGGTGACCCTGCGCGGGCTGAGGGTCATCGAGGACACCGACCTGTTCGTGCTGGAGGAGCGGACCGACCTCGACGCCTGGGGCGACCTGATCGGACAGCGCCCGGTGATCTTCTGCCCCCACGAGAGCCGTGTGCTGTACGGTCTGGACCCCGAGACCATCGAGGACCCCCTGGCCCGAGCGGTGGCCAGACGCAATGACAAGTTCCGCAAGGACACCGTCAAGCAGATCGCGGACGCCGTGATGGAGGGCAAGGTCGTGTCCTCCCTGCAGTGGGGCGACTGCATGGTCTACGGCACCACCTTCTACCTGGAGATGCTCCCGGAGGAGGTTCCCACGGAGATCGTCCCGGGTCTGGGCGCCTTCGAGGCCGGTAGCGCCGCGATCAAGTGGAGCCCGACCTTCGGCGGCAGTAACAACGCCGTCATCCTGACAATGGGCGACTTCGAGGGCCGCGCGGATTCCAATGACAAGCTGGCCAAGCTCCAGACGGCGATGGTGGCCTACACCTGTGGCTTGAGCTTCCCGCTGTTCTTCAAGCAGCTCAACGAGAACTACGACCCCGACACCCCTGTCGCGGTGGTCTGCTACGCCGGCGTCCCCGGGCGCGAGCAGGTGGTCAGGAGCACGGTGGGCAGGTTCATGGACGAGGTGGACTACAAGGCCCTCCCGTACCTGAACATCATCTTCGTGGGCAACTTCATCGGCCACGGTCAGGCCCGCTGTGACTATCTGCTCACAGGCAAGGACCTGGAGAAGCTGCTCAAGAACGCCAACGAGGCCGATCGCGAGGCGGCCAGGCTCGATCCGGACGGCCTGCGGACCGACTGCGCCTCGCCCAGGAAGGAGGACTAGCGGGCCCGCCCCGGAGCGCGCGGCGCGACCCAGGTGCGCTCCCGCCGGCGCGTGGCCGAAGCCTGCCTCGGATGTCCGTAGACCTTGCCGCGCGGGCTGCGAGCACCCACGTTCCACGGTGGCCGGGAAAAGCCGTCCCGGCCACCGTCCCTCACACGGGTACCGACACGGAGTACGCCATGGCCATGCAGGAAGCCAACCGCCCATCGCTGTCACTGCTCGACGGCATCTGTATGACGGTAGGTCTGGTGGTGGGGGTCGGCATCTTCCGCACCCCCGCTCTGGTGGCGCAGCACACGGAGGGCATATGGGGCCTGCTGGGTGCGTGGGTGATCGGGGCGCTCATCGTGGGCTGCGGCGCCCACTGCTACGCCAACCTGGCCCGGGCGCACCCGGGCAATGGGGGCGAGTACAGCTACCTCAACGCAGGCTTCGGGCGCCTGGTGTCGTTCCTGTTCTGCTGGTCGCGGGTGGCGGTGCTGCAGACGGGGTCCCTGGCGGCGACGGCCTTTGTCTTCGGCGACTATGCCTCCCAGCTTCGGCACATCGGGGCGCATTCGGCGATGGTCTACGCCCTGGCGGCCGTGGGCCTGCTGACACTGGTGAACCTGCGGGGACTGGACCCGGCCAGGTGGACCCAGAACGTGCTGACATTCGCGAAGGTCGGGGGCATCGGGCTCATCGTGGCCGTCGGCCTGCTGCTCGTAGGCCGATCGGCACCGGAGCCGCCCGAGAGCGTAGTGCCCGGGCCCGCGGGGCCCTTCGGCCTGGCAATGGTGTTCGTCCTGTACACTTTCGGAGGCTGGAATGAAGCGGCCTACATCGCCGGGGACCTGCGGCGCCGGAACGTCGGCTGGGTCCTGGGCCTCAGTACGCTGCTGGTGGGCCTGATCTACCTGGCGGCGAACATCGCCTACGCGCGGGCGCTGGGCCTGGAGGGTCTCAGTGGTTCCGATGCGCCCGCGGCGGACATGATGCGGGCGCTCACCGGCGAGGTGGGCGTCCTGTTCGTCGTCGCCCTGGCCGCGATCGCCGCCCTGGGCAGCGCGAACGCGACCATCGTCACCGGCTCCCGTTCGATCCACGCCCTGGGCTCCGACCACCCCTGTCTGTGCGCCCTGGGCAGCACCCGGGGCAAAGGCGGCGTGCCGGCCAATGCCTACCTCCTTCAGGGCGCCGTGACGCTGGCCCTGATCCTGCTGGCCGGTCTGGCCGGGAACGGCACCCCGGGGTTCGATGTGGCGGTGGCCTATACGGCCCCGGCGTTCTGGGCGTTCATGCTGCTTGTGGCCCTCGCCGGGCTCAAGCAGGCCCGAAAGGCCCGCAGAAAGGGCCTTGCGGCCTCCTCCATCGTGCTGGGGGCCATGTGCGGCTACATGCTCCATAGCAGCCTGGCCTACGCCGGACTGGGCGCCTTGCTGGGTGCCGCCATCGTGCTGGCGGGCCTGCCCTTGTATGCCTGGGTGCGGCACAGGAACCGGGCACTGGCGGCTCAGGAGAGCTCTTGGTCGGCCGGGCTTGCTCATCAGGAACACAACAGATGTTGACAGGCATACGGGGCGCGCCTATATTGTGGCCACCGGGGGTGATGACCTTGGCCGGCGCGATCTCCGATCTGCCCGACAGGCTTCAGTCCTTGCTGGAGTCGGATGTCAACCGCGGTGAGATGCTCCACACCCTGGCCTATCTGGCCCAGGACAAGGGCTTCGGCGACCTCGCCGACGTCTGGGCCCCGGCCCTCGTCGACCGCGACCCCAGGTTCTTCCGCACGTTCCTCCTGCGCCATCTCGATGGAATCCGCCACGCCAAGCTGATCCGCGACCTACTGCCTCGCGTCGAGCAGGCGGGCGCCGACGAGCTGTTCACCGGCCTGTACCGGCTCGTGATCGTCCAGGCCCAATGGGAGGAAGACCTCGCCGCCCTGGCCGGGTCCTCCGCTCCCGCTGAGCAGGTGGTGGCCGCCGTCCTGCGGCGCGACGTCAGCCCCATGTGGTACCGGCTGTCGGAACCCACCGCTCTGGCCCTCTACGAGCGGGCTCCGGAGGCCATCGGACCGTATCTGCAGGCCCACATGCACCCCGGTTGGGGCCTGCGGCAGGAGCGGTATGTCAAGCTCCGCAAGGCGGCGCAAGCGCGGGACGACGCCCTGTACTGGTACCTGTTCCGTCAGTATGCCACTGAGGGCGAGTGGAAGACCGAACTCCAGTCGCTGCTGTCGGCCAACGTGCCGGCAGGCACCATCTCCGCCGAGCTGGAGAAGCGCCATCCCGAGACGCTGTGGCAGGCGGATACCGATGTCGTCGTGACGGCGCTGGACAAGTACGGTCTGGATGCGCTGCCGTACATCGAGCGCCACCTGGGCTGGATCTCCCGGCGCAGTGCCGGGAGGCTGCTGACCGCCCTGGAGAAGCTCGGCGACGAGGGGCTCTACTGGCGCATCTTCTTCCTGGCGGGCAGGCCGGATGCCTGGAACAGCTCGCTATGGAAGATACTGCGGGCGGGACTGAGCCCCTCCGAGCTGCACTGGGCCGTTCAGCTTCGCACCCCCACGGGCCCGCACACGCGGTGGCGATGGCAGCTTCAGGCCGATGTCGCGATGGAGCTGTACAAGCGTGACCGCACCCTCTACCGCCCCCTGATTGACGGATACCTGTCGCAGCCCACCATGGAGCTGGTCCGCGAGGCCCACAGGAACTCGGACGACGACTTCCTGGACATGCTCTGCTTCAAGTACCTCGGCGTCCTGCCCAATCTCCACTACCGAGCCTTCCCGCAGGCCGGCCCCTGGGCGCCCAAGCCGGACCCGAAGGCGAAGGAGGAGTTCGGCCAGGTGGTGGCGTGGTTCACCGAGCGGTTCGATGCGATGCACCGCGATGACCCGGAGCGGTATGTGCTGCATGCGGGCAGCATCCTGCGGCACTATCATGCCTTCGCCATCTGGTCGGTGACAGAGCTGGCGGAGAAGAACCCCGTCCTGCACTATCTGCTCAGCAACCATGCCGAGGCCTGGCTGGCCGCGCCCGGCGCCGTACGGGACCTTCTGGAGTCCACCTGCATCCACGTCCAGATCGCGGGACTCGACTTCCTCGGCGCCGGCGGAAAGCTGGCCGCCCAGCGCGTGGCCGAGAGCGTGCCGCTGCTGTACGCGCTGCTATTGGGCCGCGCCCGCAGGTCTACCAAGCGCAAGGCGCTCAAGTGCCTGCAGGAGGCGGCGCAGGAGGGCCCGCAGTACGCCGAGGTGATCCTGCCGACGCTGGAGGAGGCCCTGCATCTGGAGGGCCGGCGCGCCATCGACGAGGAGATCATCGCGGCGGTGGTGAGGACCAAGAAGGCGCTGCGGGAGAAGGCGGCGGGGTGAGGCCTTGCCGCCGGTGCCGCGCGAGGTGTCAGTGGCATGCGAGGTGTCAGTGGCATGCGAGGTGTCAGTGGCATGCGAGGTGTCAGTGGCATGCGAGGTGTCAGTGGCGCGGGCTTTCCAGCCCGCGGGCAGGATACAAAGCCCGCCCCACCAACGACTTCGGCGGGCTGGAAAGCCCGCCCCACCAACGAC
>CAZXDD010000011.1:22127-31713 GCA_964639415.1 uncultured Armatimonadia bacterium | reverse complement strand
TCCGCGGACCTCTAGAACGAGGTCGGCGCACGTCTTGGTCAGTCCTTCGAGAACGGCAATGAGCACCGATAGATCCTTGTCAGCCATGCACTCCTCCTGCACCGGTGGGCGGCGTGACAGGAAGAGTGCCTCGCCGTCTCCTCAGCCGATGCGACAGCCAGGCAGTCGCCCCACGCCGGGGCGCGATCGCCCAAAAGGCGACCGGGGCCTGTCGCGGGCCGCACCTGCCCTGCCTCTTGCGGCTCATTGGATACGGAAAGCAGTATTATCATGGACCGGAGCCCCTTCGGTCAAGGCTTTCGCGCCCGGTTCTCCCGGCCACGAGCGCGGCAGTCCCGGCCCGGGCCCCGTCTGCCCTCCGACCATCCGCCGGCCGCCGCGGCCGTCCCGGCCGTCACAACCATGGCTCTCCCTCCCTTGCCGCCCTCCCGCCCTTCCTGTAAGATGAGAGCCCCGCTCCGGCAGGAGTGGGCATTTCCGTTGTGTGGAGGGTTTCACCGTGAGAGGCACCCTGACCGCGAAGATCCTCGCCGAGCACCTGGTCTCAGGCGAACTGAACCCCGGCTCCCAGATCGCTATCCGCATCGATCAGACGCTGACGCAGGATGCCACCGGTACCATGGCCTACCTGCAGCTCGAGGCCATGGGCGTGCCCCGGGTCAGGACCGAGCTCTCGGTGAGCTACGTCGACCACAACACGCTGCAGACCGGCTTCGAGAACGCCGACGACCACCTCTACCTGCGCACCGTGGCCGCCAAACACGGCGTGGTGTTCTCGCGACCCGGCAACGGCATCTGCCATCAGGTGCACCTGGAGCGCTTCGGCGCCCCCGGCAAGACGCTCCTGGGCAGCGACAGCCACACGCCCACCGGTGGCGGCCTGGGGATGCTGGCCATCGGCGCCGGCGGCCTTGATGTGGCCTGCGCCATGGCCGGCGAGCCCTTCACCCTCGCCTGTCCGCGGGTCGTCAACGTGCGCCTGAGCGGCGGGCTGCAGCCCTGGGTGGCGGCCAAGGATGTGATCCTCGAGGTCCTCCGGCAGCTCTCGGTCAAGGGCGGAGTTGGGCGCGTCATGGAGTACAGCGGCCCCGGTGTGGCGACACTCACCGTTCCCGAGCGCGCGGTTATCACCAACATGGGCGCCGAGCTGGGGGCGACCAGCTCCGTCTTCCCCAGCGACGAGACCACCCGAGCCTTCCTGCGGGCTCAAGGACGGGAGACGGCCTGGCGAGAGATTCGCGCCGACGAGGGCGCCCAGTACGACCAGGTCGTGGAGATCGACCTCTCCACCCTGGAGCCGATGATCGCCTGCCCACACAGCCCGGATAAGGTCGTGAAGGTGTCGCAGATCGCGGGCAAGCCCGTAGATCAGGTCTGTATCGGGAGCTGCACCAACTCGTCCCTGCGTGACATGCTCATTGTGGCGGCCGCGCTGCGGGGCAAGATGATCCCTCCCGAGGTGAGCCTGGCGGTCTCTCCCGGCTCGCGGCAGGTGCTGGCGATGCTCGCCCGAGACGGCGGCCTCGCCGACGTCATCGGCGCCGGAGCCAGGGTGCTGGAAAGCGCCTGCGGGCCCTGCATCGGGATGGGCTTCTCCCCCATGACCGGCGGCGTGTCGGTACGCAGCTTCAACCGCAACTTCGAGGGCCGCAGCGGCACGCCCAGTGCGCAGGTCTATCTTGCCAGCGCGGAGACCTGTGTCGCAGCCGCGCTGACCGGGAAGCTCACCGACCCCCGCGAGCTGGGGCCGGCACCGGCCCTCCAGATGCCCGACAGCTTCGAGGTGGACGACAGCATGGTGGTCACCCCGCCCGAGGACCCGTCGACGGTGGAGGTGATCCGCGGCCCCAATATCCAGTTCGTCGAGCCCCGCGGCGCCCTCCTGGATACGGTACGCTGCAAGATACTCCTCAAGCTGGGCGACAACATCACCACCGATGACATCGCCCCGGCGGGAGCCAGGGTCCTCCCCTTCCGGAGCAACATCCCCAAGATATCCGAGTTCGCCTTCAGCCACATCGACGCGGACTTCCACCTCCGCGCCAAGGAGGCCGGAGCCGGCGCGATCCTGGGCGGCGAGAACTACGGCCAGGGGTCCAGCCGCGAGCATGCCGCACTGTCGCCCATGTTCCTCGGCATCCAGGCGGTCTTGGCCCGATCCTTCGCGCGCATCCACAAGGCCAATCTCGTGAACTTCGGCATCCTGCCGCTGGTCATCTCCGCAGCCGACTACGACGCCCTGGCCGATGGCGATGACCTCGAGCTCACGGCCATCCTCTCGGCGCTGGGCGGCGATGGAGTCATCCGCGCCCAGAACCTGACCCAGGAGTATGAGTTCGCGCTGAAAGCGGAGCTGACGGAGCAGGAGGCCGAAGTGCTGAAGGCCGGGGGCATGCTGAACTACATCCGCTCGAAGGCGTAGGGGCCGCTGGAAGTGAGCCGACACAGCAAGCGCCGCGCCCGGGAGGGCGCGGCGCTCATTGCATCCGGCGGTGGGTGCCGAGCCGTACGGCCCGAAGGGCCGCCGGCGCCGCGCAGCGGCTTCATCTGGCGACGGCCCAGAGCCCATCGCTCCCCCATACGGGATGCGATTCAGACCTCAGCCGCTTCTTCGGCCCGCACGCGTTCGGTAATCCACATGCGCAGCAGCGTCTGATAGCCGATGCTCTTCGCCTCCGCGATAGCCTTGACGCGCTCGATCTGCCCCGGTGCTAACCGCAGGCAGACCTGCTTGAGGGCGATCCTGGGAAACGAGACCTCCACGACCTCGGTGTCGTCGATGTAGTCGGCGAGGCTGTGGGTATCCCAGAACTCGGCCGCTTCCCCTTCGGTTGCGAACTTGGGGATGGGTTGCTTGGTCACTCGTGTGTTCTGGCCCGGCCCGCTCGCGACGGGCCGGCGGCTCCAGCCGATGAGATGCGGCGGCCACCACTGCCGCCGGGCCAGGCCATCAGGCCCGACCGGTAGTCTCCAGGAGGCTTGGCGCCCAGCTCATGCTATTGCGACGCCCTGTTCGGTGGGGCCCCCACGCCGGCAAGCCGGACGGCGGCGGAGGGTGGACTAGACATTCCGGACGTCAAGTCCTTCCTGCTCCTCCCACCCCTCCGGCCTGCCCTCCTCATCCCCATCATCCCAGACCGGCACCTGCCCCTCGCTCTCGTCGTACTCCGGCGTCGCGCCCTCCTCCTCGTACTCCTCGACTCTCCCACCGGTCAGCACGAACAGCAGTTCGGCGGCAACCTTGCGGTTCATCCCCTCCACCGCCGCCAGCTCGTCCACCGTGGCCCGCGACATCGCCTGCACCGAGGCGAACTTGCTCAGCAGAGCCCGCTTGCGGGCCGCACCGATGCCCGGGATCTCGTCCAGCACCGACCTGGTCACCTCCGTCCCCTGCAGGCCGCGGTGGTGGGAGATGGCGAAGCGGTGAGCCTCGTCCCGGAGGCGCTGGAGGAGGAACTGGCCGGGTTGATGGTGGGTCATGTCCAGCGGCTCCGGCTGCCCGGGAAGGAAGATCTCCTCCTCACGCTTGGCCAGCCCGCACACCGGGATGTCGCCGACACCCTCGCGCTTGAGCACCTCCACCGCCGCGTTGAGCTGGCCCTTGCCGCCGTCGACGACGATCAGCTCCGGCAGGGGCAGGAAGCGCTCGTCGCCGCCGAGCCCGGCGCGCAGGCGGCGGGTCAAGGCCTCCTGCATCATGGCGTAGTCGTCCGGCTTGCCCTCCGTGGCGCGCATGCGGAAGCGCCGATAGCTGCGCTTGTCCGGCAGGCCGTCTGAGAAGACCACCTGAGATCCCACGGAGTTCTTTCCCTGACCGGTGGAGATGTCGAAGCACTCGATGCGGCGCAGGTTGCCCTCGATGCCGAGCGCTTCGGCCAGGTCGTGGAGCGCCGCCTGGGTGGCCCGGTGCTGCTCGGCCCGGCTCTTCTCCAGAGCCGTCAGCGCCGCCCGGGCGTTCTTGCGAGCCAGTTCCGTGAGCTTCCGCTTGTCGCCGCGCTGCGGATGATGGACGCGAACTTTGGTCTCACGCATCTCGCTCAGCAGGTCCGCCCAGACCTCGATGTCCGGCACGTCCTCTGCCAGCAGCACCTCGGCCGGCAGGCTGGTGGTCTCGGCGTAGTGCCGGGTCATGAAGGCATCGAGGATGTCGCCCACGGAGCGCCCTTTGGTGTGCGCGAACACGAACTGCTCCTGGCGCAGGAGGCGGCCGCCCCGCACCTGCAGCAGGGCGACGAGAGCCTTGTCGCCCTCGGTGGCGACGGCGATGACATCCTGCTCGCGGTGCTCGGCCGCAACGACGATCTGCTCACCCACGGCCTTCTGCACGGCCTGCAGCTTGTCGCGCAGGGCAGCGGCCTGCTCGAAGTTCAGCTCTGCCGCGGCCGCCTTCATCCGCTCCTCAAGCTCGCGAACGATCTCGCCCGACTTGCCGTCCAGAAGCCTCGCCGTCTGCTCCACGGCCTCGGCGTACTGCTGAGCAGGCACGGCCTGCGCGCCCCGGCACGGCCCCAGGCACCGCCCGATATGAAAGTTGAGGCACGGCTTGCCCATCGCTGAGCCGTCCAGCTTGCGCCGACAGCTCCGGAGGCCGAAGAGCTGCGGCACCAGCTTGGTCAGGCGCCACATGGGGGCGGCGGAGGTGTAGGGGCCGAAGATGCGTCCTCCTCCTGCCGAGTGCACCTCGTGCCGCTTGGGGTCGTGGAAACGTGGCCGTCCCGCACGGGGGGATAGCTGCACATTGGCGTCTCTGGGTAGATCGCGCAGGACAACGAGGCGGGGATAGATCTCAGCGGTCAGTTTCAGATACGGATAGCTCTTGTCGTCCATCAGCCGAATGTTGTACTTCGGCTTGTGCTCTTTGATGAGGGTGGCCTCGAGGATGAAGGCCTCCACCTCGCTGTTGGTCACGAAGTACTCGATATCGTCGGCGGCGGCGTACAGTTGCTGCGTCCAGCCGTAGCGCGGACCGTTGTCGCGGAAATGCTGGCGCAGGCGCTTGCGAAGGCTCCGTGCCTTCCCCACGTAGATGATCGCGCCCTGGGCATCCTTCATCATGTAGGCGCCCGGCATGTCGGGCACGGTGGGCAGCTTGTGCTCGATGCTCTCGCTGGCTGTCACAGAGCCTACCCCTTGGTCAACTGCTTCAGTTCGTTGATCTCATCCCGCAGCTCCGCGGCCCGCTCGAACTCGAGATTGGCGGCGGCCTCGTTCATCTCCACCTCGAGGGCGGCGATGATCGACGGCAGGCTGTCGGGCCCCAACTCCTCCAGCAACTCCTCGCTCACGACGCTGGAGATGGCGCGCTTCTGGTGCTCCTGGGTGGCACGCACGGTGTCGCGGATGGCCTTCTGCACCCCCTGCGGGGTGATGCCGTGCTCCTGGTTATACGCGATCTGCTTGGCCCGGCGGCGTTCAGATTCCCCGATGGCCGCCTGCATCGCCGGAGTGGTCGTGTCGGCGTACATGATCACGCGACCCTCCAGGTGGCGGGCGGCCCGCCCCATGGTCTGGATCAGCGAGGTCTCCGAGCGCAGGAAGCCCTCGCGGTCGGCGTCCAGGATCGCCACCAGCGACACCTCAGGCAGGTCCAGGCCCTCACGCAGGAGGTTGATGCCCACCAGCACGTCGTATTCGCCCAGGCGCAGATCGCGCAGCAGCTCCTGGCGATCGAGTGTATCCACATCGCTGTGCAGATAGTTGACGCGGACGCCGATCTCCGCCAGGTAGTCCGTGAGGTCCTCGGCCATGCGCTTGGTGAGGGTGGTGACCAGGACGCGCTGCTCCTTCTCCACCCGTGTCTTGACCTCGGCGATCAGATCGTCGATCTGCCCGTTGGTCGGCCTGATCTCCACCGGCGGATCGATCAGACCGGTGGGGCGGACGATCAGCTCGGCGACGCTCTGGGCGTGACCCAGCTCGTACGGCCCCGGCGTGGCGGAGGTGTACACCACCTGGCCGATCTTGGTCTCCCACTCCTCGAAGGTCAGTGGCCGATTGTCGTAGGCCGACGGTAGCCGGAAGCCATACTTGACCAGGCTGTCCTTGCGGGAACGATCGCCGTGCCACATGGCCCGGACCTGAGGGATGGTCTGGTGTGACTCGTCCACGATCATCAGGTAATCGCCGGGGAAGTAGTCCATCAGGGTGTACGGCGGCTGGCCCGGACTGCGCCCGTCCAGGTGGCGCGAGTAGTTCTCGATCCCCTGGCAGTACCCGATCTCCCGGATCATCTCCATGTCATACCGCGTGCGCTGCTCCAGGCGCTGGGCCTCGAGGACGCGCCCCGACCCTTCGTAGAACGCGATCCGCTCCACCAACTCCGCCTCGATCGACTCCAAAGCCGCCTCGATGCGGGCCCGGGAAGCAACGTAGTGCGATGCGGCGAAGACCACCGTCTGCTGTCTGTCCTCCAGGATCTCCCCGGTGAGCATGTCCAGGATCACGATCCGATCCACCTCATCGCCGAACATCTCGATCCTGGTGATGGTGTCTTCGTCCACCGGGTGGACCTCGATCACATCACCCCGAGCCCGGAAGTTCCCGCGCTCCAAAGTCATGTCATTGCGGGTGAACTGCATCTTCACCAGTTGGCGGAGGATCTCGTCGCGGTCGATGCGCAGGCCCTTGTGGAGTCGCAGGCTGATCTCCTCGTACTGCTCGGGAGAGCCGAGGCCGAAGATGCACGAGACGGAGGCCACCACGATGACATCCCTCCGGCTCAGCAGAGACTGCGTGGCTGAGTGCCGTAAGCGGTCAATCTCCTCGTTGAGTTGGGAGTCCTTCTCGATGTACGTGTCGGTCTGGGCGAGATAGGCCTCGGGCTGATAGTAGTCGTAGTAGCTGACGAAGTACTCCACGGCGTTCTCGGGGAAGAAGTCGCGGAACTCGGCGCAGAGCTGGCCGGCCAGGGTCTTGTTATGCGCGATGACCAGCGTTGGGCGCTGTACTCGCTCGATGACCTTGGCCATGGTATAGGTCTTGCCCGAGCCGGTGATCCCCAGAAGAACTTGATGCTGCATGCTGTCGAGGATGTTCCGGGTCAGTGTCTCGATGGCCTGAGGCTGGTCGCCGGCGGGCTCGTAGTCGGAAACCACATGGAATTGCGGCACGATGCTTCCTCCACATGTGCCAAAGCTGCGCGGCGATGACCGCGCCGGCGCGCTGCTTCGTGCATGGTAATCGGACACTATAGGCCCGTCTGGTGTTCAATGCAATGGGGGGCGCGAAAGTTGGCACGACCGCGGGGTGTGCATCGGTGCGGAGTCGGCCGAGCCTGTCGGCTGAGTCAGTTGGGCCGCCTACATGCCTCGTTGCCGTGGCTCGGAACACGTACGAAGAGTGTCGTCATGGTCTTGCGGATGCGTTGCCGCCACATTGAAGGCGCGCTCACCCGAGCGGCGACACCCGCCCGCGCGTATCCGAGGGTGCGCAGGGGCTTCGCCGACAGGCTCAGCGGCCCAGGCCGAAGCCGCCCAGCTCCAGAGAGAGCCGGCCGCTGTCTATCGAGTATCTCAGGCCCAGCTCCTTGTTGCCAAGAGCCTTGGCCAGCTCCAGCTCCACGTCACTGAACTCCGCGTCGGCGTAGCTGTAGTGGGTGCCAAGCAACCCCAGGCGCCATCCGCGGGACGGATAGTAGTCAAACCCGAGGCTGGCGTAGCGATCGTCCTCTGTCAGGTCGTACGAGGCATTGAGGTAGCTGGACCACTTGCCTCCGGAGGCGGTGGTGAAGTTCAGGCCCAGCAGGTGGTTCACCCCGTAGCGACTGGTCTGCCCGGTACGGTAAGTGAGGTAGTAGTTCAGCCCCATCCGCGTGCTCGGCGTGAACGTGTGGTCCAGGCGAAACTCGGCACGGGAGGCATTCTGCGCGTACTTGCTGGTGTCCCAGGCGTACAGGTGGCTCAGAGAGGGTCGCAACTGCGTGCGAGAGCTCAGGCGCCACGGGTCAATGTCGAGCGAGGCATACAGCTCGTTCTCCATGACCCAACCCTTGTCATCCCACAGTTGCCTCCTGGCGCCCAGCATCGTTCCCAGACGATAGCTGTAGGTCGGTCCCAGGGTCCGGGGCTCAGTCAGCCATTCCCCCGCCATCGACATGCTCTCCGCACCGTTCCAGGGATTGTCATACTGCCCGCGCAGGTTGAAGCGGTACGAACTCTGGTAGCGGTAGATGCTGGCATCGGCAAACAGACTGCGGTGGTCGGGCCACGACACATTGAAGAAGCCCTGGCTGTCACCGAGGATCGGGCGCTCATCCTGCCACTGCAGCCCCCAGTCGGGGCGACCGAGCCCATCCGCTTCCAGAAAGCCCTTCGCGATCCCGTCGTCGTACTCCTCGGTGACCCCCACACTCCAGCCGTCTCGCGCCACGAAACTGGTGCCGCTGGCGCCCTTCCGGATCCGCACCGATCCCGACCAGCCGTCGGTGACTCGGTAGAAGTAGGGGAAGTCCACGGCCAGCCCGCCCCGACTGCTCAGCCCCAGGGTCTGGGTGTTGCTTGCACCGGTATACCCCGCGAGCCCGATGACCCAGTACGGCGGGAAACTGAAGACCTTCTGGTCCTCGACATAGACGGTTGCGTGCTTGACCACGACCTTCTGGCCGATGAAGAACTGGGCTCCCCGGCAGACGAACCAGGTCTGGTTGTCCCTCTCATCCGGGCGGAAGGCGTCCTGGGGGATGTCCCACTCGGGCCCACTGTCGTGCAGAAGGTACTGGTTGAAGCGGACCCACTCCACGCCTTCGTCGGAAAAGCGCCGAAACACTCCTCGACTGGCTCCCAGGTCGTAGAAGAACTCCTCGACATCCACCGTCTCGCCCTTCAGCGAGATCTCGCCGCCCCAGCCACGGACCGTCAACTCGTCGACCCGGACCTCCAGGCGATCCACATCCTGGAACACCAGAGAGCCGACCTTGGCTCTGGCGCCGTCCCGGGCCCGGATCTGGTTGAGCTCCACGCAGTACGCCACCCAGGCGCCCTTGACGTCCACGACCCGCGCGTACCGCTGGGCGACCTCGCCTTCGGGCAGAAACTGCACAACCACCTCGCCACGGCTCTCCTGCACGCTGGCGCTCACCACGGCCGCACCCGGGGTATCACTGGTGGCATACACCGTGGCGAAGCCGCCGCTGCTGGAGACCGTCATCGCTTCCTGACCACCGGCGCTACCGGTGCTCAGCAAGCCGAGGCTGGTGTGGCAAAAGATGGGGGTTCCGTCGAGGACCGGCCTGTCCTGCTGGTCGCGGACTTCGATCCGGATCACGGCGCGGCTCTTGGCGTCGGCGGGCACCGTGCCGGGGTTCGCGCGCATGACGACGCGCACATTTCCGGCCCGAGCCCCCTGGGCAAGAGCGGGGACCTCCGGGAGGTAACAGGCCGCCAAGACGAAGGCAGTCGTCACCGCGGCCGACGGCCTGAGCATCGCGACCTTTCCTCCGGCAGTGAGAGTTGCGGCGACGTGCGGCGAGGACCTCTTCCCGCTGTGCTGAACTCCGCGCGCCGGGCAAGGAGCATCTCGGCGGCAGACAGCTTCAACGGCGCCCATCGGTCACCGGGCGTGACGCCGCCCTCAGCCGGCGATTCGGCGG
>CAZXDD010000011.1:0-22117 GCA_964639415.1 uncultured Armatimonadia bacterium | reverse complement strand
GTCACGGCGGTCAACGCCAGCGGGGAGAGCCTCCCCTCCGCCGGCGTGTCGGCGGAGGGCGGCGTCCGTTGACACTGTGACCCCGAGCCAGACGGCGCGGGGAGTAAGCCCGCAGAGCCTACAGCGACACCCCGTTGAAGGTCACCCAGTTGGAGTACCTGCTGTTGCGGTAGATGACTCTGATGCGGTAGCTGTAGGTGTTATTGGCAGACACGGCGAAGTCGGGGTACTCATGGGTCCCCGCGGCGATCTGTGCGCTGTCGCCACCGGAGCCGAATGCCGCGTAGCCGCCGCCGTTGACAGAGCGCTGCAGCTCATAGCGCAGGACCTCAAACGAGGTTCCGGTCGGCGGGTCCCAGCGGATCACGATGGTGTTGGTGCCCACGACCTGCAGAGGCTGCGGGGTGGGCGCGATCGCGTCGGGGCTGGGCCCGGTATCGTCCTTGTCGCCGGCCGAGCTGACGGCCCACACGAGGAGACCGACAATGGCCGCGACGGCCAGCCACTTGACGGCCTTGTTCTCCTTCCTGGGCTCGGGCTTCGGTTGCGCCACCTCACTGATGCTGGCCCCGTTGAGGACCTTAGCCACGCGATACGCGGCATCGTTGAGGGCTTCGCGGGCCAGCAGGCGGTCGCTGCCCTCATAGCCGGGGATCTTCCGGCTGGTGCCGACGACTCCGAAGGCGTAAGCGGGTGCGATGCTCTCCTCGCGCCGCGCCTCACCGGCCTCTTCGTCGTAGTTGTCCCTGACGTCATACGCCTGGCCGGAGAGGATGACCTCCACGGACCTTGGTTCCGTCGTGGACCGGTACGACTGAATGCTGGTCAGCAGGACGGTGTCCACACCAAGGGCCTGGCCGATGGCCACAGCATCCCTGGGGCTCGTGGGCCCGCTCTCCACCTGTGTGGGAAGCACGCGGCCCTCAAGCACCGCTCGCCTAACCAGCGGGGAGGTGCGGGAGAACTCCGTGCACTCCAGTCCATCCACGGCATCCACGGCCATCTGAACCGCGTCTGTGGCGAGCTTTCTCAGCTCCGGCAGGTCGCTGCTGGTCTCATCCGTGACCCCGAACAGCAGGATCGTGCGCCCACGCTCCTGAGCCTGCGCCAGCGGCAGGGCGCACGGCAGAAGCGGCAAGAGCATTGCGGCCACGAGGACGTAGCACAGCATCCTCCCCCGGCGGCTCGATCGGATTGAGGACATTACACCTGTTCCCCCTTGCTGTCATGTGGCGATCTACTCGACATAGCCATGCTGCAACCGTCTGGGAGGGCACCCCGCCTCCTACCTGGCGAGGCTGAAGGCACGTACAACGCTGTGCTGCTCACCCGCTACGTCCCTTGCCGTCACGGTGCATAGGTACCGGCCATTGGGTACCCGCACACCACTGTCGTTCCGTCCGTCCCACAGTTCCGTGTTCACGCCGGCGGAGGCGACCTTCCCAGCGGCGACCCTCTTCACCGGGAACCCGGCGATGTTCCTGATCTGCACATCGACCTCCGCGTCCTGCGCCAGGGTGAAGGCGATCGTCGCGCCACGCCCGGCCTGGACGACGTTGGCCGTCGCCACCAGAGCCCCCACGGCGGTCCTCGGCTTCACCCAGATGGAGAACTCCCGGGTCTCGCCGCCCTGCGGCGCGGCGAAGGTGTAGCCGGCCGAGGTGCGCATCAATCTTCGCTCGCCGGTCTGGGGATCCTCGAACACCAGGACGAGGTCTTCCGGTACCTGGCTCAGGTCCGGCCAGGAGACGGTGATCGGAGCGCTCGCGGCACTGGTACTCACCGCCAGGGTCCACTCCTGCCGTCCGCCGCTCTGTCGGATGTCCTGCACCATCCTCGTCTTGGCGATCCCGCTCACCAGCGCCGCCTCGAGGCTCACGCCGTTGGCGATACCCGCCGGTGGGGCGAGGATGTCGCTGGGGTCCACCCCGTCCTGGGCGGTACTGCTGACGCCGAAGGTCCGTCCGCTCCGCACTCGACCGGCCCCCGACACCGTGAGCTGCGCCGTCCACCCGGTTCTTGTGACCCCCGTCTCGCTCTCATCGGCGTCGGCCGGGGCGAACAGGTTCGGCGGCGGGAACTGCAGGCTGACATCTTCGCGACACAGTGCCCAGTACCCCTGGTAAGGGTCAAGTCTCACATTCTGCAGCTCGGACTGCCAGTTGTACTCGTTGTTAGCGGCGTCGTAGCTGAAGACGGAGGCCAGGATCAGGCCCCTGTTCACAGCCTGCGTCATTGTCCACTCGTCGCCGCTGCTGTCGATCACTCTGACGTCTTTCCAGTAGATCGGTCCGGTGAAGGGATTGCCGATCTGGTTCCAGCCCCTGTACACCGCGAGAGTGTGCCCCCTGGTGGTGTCCAGAGCGGCGGCGTCCGCCGGCAACGGCACGGAGAGCCTATTCTGGTTCAGTAGCCAGAACCCCTCGCCCGGCTGCACGTTGGTCACGAAGGAATCCGGGAACCATCGGTAGTCGGCCACACCGGGGTCCCACTTGATCAGAGCGTTGGCGCCACCGGCATGGAGGCTTCCCAGGGCCTGGAACACGTGCTCGGCGTCGGAGTTCTGGAAGCTGTACGGGATCGACACCATCTCCAGGCCGTTGACCGAGAGCTCCGGCGTCAGCATCGGTAGCGCCGGGATATTGATGGACCTCTCCACCGTCTTCCCCTGCGGACCGGTGAAGCGGATAACGCTCACTCCCGGACGGGCGTTGGCCGCCCGCACGGTCCAGCTCACGTACTTCACCTCATTGCGGTTCACGGTGCCCAGCGACCGGCTCCGCGGCTGCGATTCCGGGTCCAGCTCCAGACCGCTGGGGAGGCTGATGCGCACCGACCCATCCACGATTGCAGAGGGGTAGAAGTTGTCCACATAGGCGTACACCGGCCACGCGGTACGGCCCTGACTGTCGGCCAGGTACGCACTCTCCACCGCGGGAGTCGACGGATCGTCACCTGCCACGACCTCCAGCGTGGCCGGCGCGTAGGCGGCCAACGCATACGACGGGTCGTAGTCGGCGCTTGAGCTTCCCATGCCGAAGAAGGTCACATAGCGCCGAGAACTGCCGGCGGCCAGGTCTCTCTGGTTCCACTTGACGAAGTACGCCCAGTCCTCGCTGTCCAGCGCCAGTACCGAGTTGGGGGTGAAGTCCCACTGCGCGTCGGCTCCGGCGTTGCGCATCAGGCCCCATCCGATCTGGTCCGGGGAGCCCGCGGTGGCGGTCGCCTTCCCCGGGAGATGGACCTCCGCTCCCTCGATCGTCCCGCGCAGGTACACCGTGGGGTTGCTGAGCCGGTCCATGGTCACCCAGGTGTTCGGCAGCAGGGGCGTGGTGGCGTCCGGGATCACCTTCTCCGTGGCGATCACATCACCCGAGGGCAGGAAGATCGACCTGCCGTCCAGGTCGCTGGCGCTGCCGAACCGCCCGTCGATCAGCACGCGCAGCCCTACGGGCTTCGTGCTGGCAGACTTGTTGGTCAAGATGTACTCGACCATGAGCGTGTCATGGATCAAGGTGAACTGATGCTCAACCTCGACGAACTCAGTCGCGTCGTTCGGGTCATCATCATCCAGGGGGATTTGGGCAATGCCTGCGATGTCACGGCTGCCGGCCGTAGGGTTGGATACCCAGAAGTTGGCCACCGGCGTGCTGCCAGTGACATCCCCTGCCGCGGCGCCGAGAGCGTGAATGTCGTAGTACGTCTCCGCCACGGCCACCGTAAGCTTGGAGGAGAACCGTGTGTAGGGGCTGTCGTCCTCACCATCCGGAAGTGTCAGGGCGCTGGCGATGGCTCGCCCCTCGTCTCCGGTGAAGGTGGGGTCGCCGCCTGTGGGCACTGTGGGCCCCGTGAGAAGCCGGAAGCGGCCGCCGGGCCTTTGCCAGGTGTGTCGCGTCCCGCTGACGTACCAGGAGACGATGGTCGGGTTCTCCACCTGCAGCGACATGAGTCCGCCCGGATGGGTCGCGGTGACGACGTTCGGCTGGCCGGCCACCGGAAGGGCACTGAGCAGACCCACGAGGACCACGACTACGCTGGCACATGCTCCCCAGCCCGTCATCCGGAAGTGATGTCTTGGCTTTGGCTGCACTGATGCGTCAACTCCTCTCGCCGGCTGCTGCAGGCCTTGACGCGGCGAATGGTACTCACGGTTGTACTCCGACGCGGAACACCCGACTAGCGCCTCACGTTGAACGCGGCCACGCTCTGCGCGGCTTGACCGTTCTCCGTTGTGGCCGTGAGCCTGAGTATGTAGCGGCCATTGGGTACCGGAGCGCCGTGCAGACCGCGGCAGTTCCACCGGAAGGTCTGCGCCGCACCCGGAGTGGCGCCCTGCGTCCCCAACCGCGCCACGGTGCGCCCGGCGATGTTGTGCACCTCGGCCGTCACGCTGGCGGCGACGTTCACGGTATAGGCCAGTTGCACAGACCCGTCTGCTACTGCCGCCGGGTGGACCTCCAGCAGGATCGCGCGCTGGTCGGCCGGCACGGCGACGATCTTCAGGTGCCGCTCGCTGCGGGCACCCACCGACTTGTACGTGTAGCTTCCCACGGTGCGCATGAATACCTCGCGCCCCGCGTCCTCATCACGCAGCAGGAGCGCCACGCCGGCGGGAACCTCGGAGTTCAGGTCGGGCCAGGTCACCGTGACGTCCGCGTCGGGCTGAGTACACTCGACGTTGACCTCCCACTCCTGCCCGGCCCCCACGCTACCGCGCACGTCCTTGACGTATCCCCCGGACCTGTCGCCCCAGGCGTTCCGCACCATGGTCACCCGCACCGGACCGGCCAGAGCCGGCGGCTCGGGCACGTCCAGGCCCGCGTCATAGCCGTCGCTGGCGGCCGGCGACACAGCGATGTAGTTGGCCGGATCGCAACCGCCACTGACTGAGGCCCCGAACCGCAGAGCCCACTCGGTCTCGGTAGGCTGCGTCTTTGTCGGCGCCGCCGAGGGCGCCGCGGAGGTGATCACGCTGTTGTACATCACCAGCGTGGTGTCCTTCAACACGTGCACCCAGTAGCCCTTCCACGGCTGTACCGTGCCCGCCAGCGGGCTGCTCGGGAATTCGTAGTACGTGCTGCTCCCGGAGCGCTCGAGAGAGAAAAGCAGGCCCTCCGTCACTCCGGACTGTATGGCGTCGGCCAGGTCCTGACGGACCCCGTTGGTGATGAACTGCACACCACCCCAGGTCACCGCATCCGGGAAGGGGCAGCCGATCATGTTCCAGCCCCGGGGTGCGGTCTGACCGTAGGTGAGATTGATCTCGTAACTGATCTGACTGGACAACGAAGTGCCGGCCACATTCAGATACGTCGGGGCCGCGAGGTTGACGAAGTACCCCAGACCCGCCGGAGGCGCGCTCACAACATAGGGCCGTTCCCTGCTATCCAGCGGCTCGAAGCTTGCGTATTCATCTTGCGACTGCGGTGTGGGCCAGCCCCAGCCGTGGTACTTCGTCACCGGGGTGGCGTCCGAGGGCACCCAGCGCACAACCTGCACCTGCTCCATCGGCAGCCCGAAGACCACGCTGGGGTTGAGGCTGGCCAGGTCTGAGAACGGCAACGACAGCAGATGCAGCCCCGCGCCGATCGCCGGTGGCGACACCCGGAAGGTGCTGGAGACCGTGTCAGACTCATTGCCGGACCTGTCGCGCACCGCCAGGGTGATCAGATGACTACCGCGGCTGAGGGCCAGGGCCCCGGCGCCGGTCGCGTTCGGCCCGCCGATCTTGTACGTCAATACGCCGCTGTTGGTGTCGTACCGGGGGTTCTCCAACTGCTCGCCATCGATGGTGAGCACGATTGTGCTCTCATCGATGCCCGCTCCCTGGTCGCTGAGGACAGCGGTGATTTCAGGCTCCGTCGTGCTGATCGTGTCACCATTGCGCGGGTAGGTGATGCTCACGAGCGGTCTGGTCACATCGATCCCCGTGCGTAGCGAGACCCGCCCGTGGCCGTAGGTATTGTTGGGCAACGGTTCGCGCACGGCGGTCCCGGTGGTCGGCGGAACGGCCACCGCCAACTGGATCAGGGCAGTGCGCAGACCGGCCGCGGTCCTGCTGTTGTCCTCGCTCAGGAGCAGGGCGGCGGCTCCCGCCACGTGCGCGGCCGCGAAGGAGGTCCCGAAGGCGGAGGGCGCGATGGGGTCGCCACCGGCCCGGATCGGGGTGTCACCCACGGCGGCAAGGCTGGTGCGGCACCCGTCGGGACCCACCAGGTCGGGCTTCCTGGTCCCGGAGAGCGAGGGGCCAAGCGAACTGAACGGCTCTATCACGTCGATCGCCACAGCGGTCAGTCCGAACGAGGTCGGATCGACGTTGGTGCCCCGGGTCGCGCCGACGGTCAGCGCTCCGGGTACCTCGGCGGGGATGGGCAGACTACTGTCGTCAACCTGCAGCGTGGCGGGGGTGATATCCATCGCGGGGATGTACAACTGGAAGGTATCGGGCCGGCTCAGATCCGTGGAGATGCGCTGGATCTGCAGCCTGTAGCTTCCCTCGTAGGGCGCCACCGCCGTCAGATGCTCCCGGGGCGCGGTGGCCCCTGTCTGCCCGAAGGCGGACTGTGCCACGATCGCACCGGTTCCGTCGCGCAGGACCAGATCGTAGTCCTGCGCGGTGGCGGGACCCGCAGACTGGAACCAGCTCAGATAGGCCTCGAAGGTCGCTCCCGCCGTGAGCGTCACGTCGATACTCTCTACGTTGGGAGCGAACTCGCAGATGTTGTCATTGTCGCTGTCGCGGTAGGTTCCCGTCCAGTGGCGTTGGGCGAAGTTTCCCGCCGCCTGGACCCACAGAACGCCCGAAGCGACAGCGCTGGCCACGGACTTGGACACACCGTGCGTGCCATCGAAGGGCCCTTCCACGAGGACGAGCCCCATGACCACCACGTTGAACCGGTTGGCCATCACATAGTCGATGGCCTACTGCACCGAGAGCGCCGTATCGGCGGCGATCAGCGTCAGGTTCGCGTCCGGAGCCATGTCGGCCACGGTCTCGGCCATCGCGGTGCCGTGCTGGCCGGTGGTGGTGCTGCCATCCGCCCGGGTAGAGACGAGCACGGCCGAGGCGGGCACCTCGGCGCTGTCATAGCCGGCAAAACCGGTGTCTATGATGGCGATGGAACAGTTTGTGCCGGTATACCCGGCTGCCTGCATGGAGTTGGCGTTGGTGAGTTGGACACCCTCGGAGACGGTGGCACCGAACCCGACGCCGGCCTGGCAGGGGATGAGGCGAGCCGGCGGCACAACACTCAACACCTGAGGCAGGCTCGCCAGGGCCTCGAGATTGGCCGGGGGCACAACGGCCTCAACCGTTGCCCCTCGCCACAGGTGCCTGCGCGCGCCGATCGCGGACAGGTCGGCCTCGGCCGCCTCTCGCGTGCCGGTGAACCTCACCTCGACGACGACCCCGCCATCGGGGGTCAGCTTAAGGCCCACGGCGTCAGGGGTCGTGGCGCCCGCCGCGATCTGGCGCAGCGAGCCCGAGAGCTTATCCAGAGCGGTCACGCCGTCGCCCGTGACGGCCGCCGACACGCTGAGTGCACACAGGGCGGCCAGGGCGACCATGGCTGTACGAGGTTGACTGGATCGTCGTGCGAAACGACTCACGTTCGTGCCCCCTCCTGGAGTTTCTGACCGTCGTCATGGGGCTTAGCCTGTTCGCAGCGGTTCTGCGCCTCGCCGCACCTCTTGCCGTCGCACCTGAACCCTATCAGCCCGCCCGTTCTGTGACTCGTCCAAACTAATGACAACGCACCGGAAGCGATCTCAGACAGTGCTCTTCGTAGGCTCTGAGCAGGCGGGAGTACCCGCTGCTTCGCGATAGTCCGCAGGCCTGCTCATATGCGTCCAGAGACCCACCGAACGGGGCCGGAACATAGAGGGTCAGCTCCGGCGTCCACCAGGTCTCTCCGCCCAGGCGCCACGTCCCCACCTGTGCCTCTCTCGTCGCCCGCCCCAGCGATTCCGCGGCTACCCGCACCGGGCCCTCCGGCGCCACTCCCGCCAGTCGCGCAGCTAACCTCGCCACGCTCACCCCCTGGACTTCCTTCGGGCTGCGGCGCCCCCAGAGATCTCCCAACGCCCAGTAGACGGTGGACCGATCCGTCTCGGCGGCCTGCACAGTTGATGCCAGGGCGGCGGTCAGGCGTCTCGCGGCCCCCAGGTCTACCAGAACAATCCCCGCTCTGCCCGTCCCGGCCTGCGCCCGATTGCCGGCCAGTTGGCCCACAATCCAGCCCGATGCCACGGATGGGCCACCGGCCGCACTCTCAACCGTCTGAGCCCAGCACAGCCCCGGCAGGACAAGATCGCCCGCGACCAGGGCACACTGTTTGGCGTACGGCGCCAACTCAACCGCCACCTCCAAAGAGGCGGTGCGACACATCTCCAGGACAATCAAGTCGGCCTGCTCGCGCCCCCCCGCCCGGAGCCCGGCGCCCAGCGCCTCTGCCACTTGGGCGATCGTCGCCCCGCCGCCGTCCGGTTCGGCCAACAGGCCCGCGACACCACCCAGGGCGCCGGTCCCATGGCCGCACAGCCCCACCAGCAGCGGGCCGTCTCCGGCCTTGCGCGCCCCCTGCGCCACGATCTCTTGTACGCGGAGCAGCTTCGCCGCTATGCCGGAACCCAGGCCCGCCCCAAGCGTGGCGCACACCACTCTCTCGCCCTCTGCCGCCCCGGCGAGCCTTGCCACCTTCTCCGCCGCGCTTGTGGCCAACGGCCCCGCATCATCGACGGCAACCGTCACCGTCCACGCTTCGTATCCATAGCAGGGACCGGCCCACAGGAGCCCCAGCAGTACAGCACTGCCCACCGCGCTCTGCATGCCCCCGCGAGCTGTCCGCAGCCTCGCCACCGCGTGGCTCCCCTCGCTGTGCCGGCGCCGTCCTCGGCCTGTGCTCCGTCCACTCAGCCTGGGGTCGCTCAGCCGCCGGCCTCCGGCGACGCCCCGGCTCAAACCGACCGGGAGACGGAACGGAGGCCGGCCTCCGCTCGGTACCTCACCCGGGCTGCGCTCCCGTACAGCATGGGGCCGTAGGGCCCGACCTACGGAGTGGCCAACGGCCCGGTTGCGGGCCCAGGACCTGCTCCAGACGTCATGAGGTGCGCCGATGGGGCGTCTAGTCTGCTCTCAGGGTGCCGAAACCGAAGGGGTCGCGGCGCGTTGAGGGCCGTGCTCGGCCCGTGCCGCCGTCGGCGACTCCCGTCGGGCTGGCGGGCGGTCCCGTGACCGTCTTCAGTGCGAAGGCTCGGCTCAGGATCCAGCCCTTATCGCCCGTGCTCTGGACGACAGGCTCGGCTTCGCCGCGCACCCGGGCGGCCACGAACCAGTAGTAGGTGCTGGCCGGCGCCAGGTCCATCGCCATCGTCCATGACATCGACCCGCTCGAACCGCTGCTGGTGGTAGACAGGACCGGACTCTCCTGCACCGCTCTTCCACTGGCGCTGGCGTTGTTGTAGATGCGCACCTGGTACTCGTTGGCGCCATAGGAGGGGCGCCATCTGAAGACGGTGTTGCCCTTGCTGGCATCCCAGTCCACAACCTCATTGCCGTCTGAGGGCGTCTCGGGAGTGGGGGGGTAGAAGTAGGTGATCGGGCCGGCCGGATCGCTGGGCTCGCTCAGGCAGTCCGCCGGGTCCGCGTCGAAGTCGACGGTGGCGAGCTCTTCGGCCTGCCGCGAACCGACGCCGGTCGCATCGGCGAACGGGATCCGCACGCGACCGGGGTCAACGATGCGCTGCAGCTTGTAGTAGTACGCGCTGCCCGCGTTGAGTTCAAGGTGGTTATAGGTGGCGCTGACGCTGCCCTCTTCTCGGTCGGAACTCTCATCCAGATACTGGAAGGTGAGGTCGAAGGCCAGGTCTACAGAGCGAGCGGGGTCGTCCTCGAAGTTGCTCAGCTTGCTTCCCGGAAGAGCGGCGATCAGGTAGTTGCGGCTGTCGGCGATGGCCGGGAAGCCCGCGGCGTTTCCGCGGAAGACCAGCCAGCCGTGCGTCTTGTGGTTGCCGGGTATGTCGCCGACCAGCGCGTTCACCCGGATACGGGGCTCGGAACCCGGAGCCGCCTGACTGAGAAGCACCTCGACGGCGGGTGGACTGCTGCTGTCGGCGCCTGTGGCCGTCCCGATGATACCCCACAGGAGACCGGCGCCGGCCAGCCAGGTTACCAGCGTATTGAGGCGCGCCTTGGACCGGGCCTTGGCCACCGTCGAGGCGGGCCGGTACATGACGTGACACTTGTCGCTGGTCCGCGGCATCGTCCCGCTCACCAGCCTGCAGGTGCACATGTTGGGCTCGACCCGCGTCACCTCGATGACGCCGATCTTCTGCATCACCACGCGCTCCAGGGCCGCATTCCACACGCCGCGGACGGTGAGCAGTTCCATGCCGATCTCGACACCATCGCGCTTGCCCAGGTTGACCAGGATGTTGTCGGCATAGTCGACGATGTCCACGTTGCCCCGGGGGCGGCGGCTGGTCTGAATGGTGCGGACCGCACCCTCTGCCGCGGACCTCAGGGCCTCGTTGATGACGTCGGACTCCTCGCCGTTCCATCCCGGCACGGGCTTGGTGGTGTACGAGTAGGTGGCCCCGTCCAGGTACTCGTCGGTGGCCACATCCAGCAGTCGCACCGTCAGTACGCAGTGGCACTCGCCCTGCTTGCTGATCGACAGGGTGCCTACGTCGCCGTTGGCGACCTTCTCCACCCTGAGCCGTTCACCTACCCGCACCATCTGCGTGTCGGAGACGGACAGGCGGGGGTCATCGGGCTTGACGATCCCCAGGGCCTGCATCTCCCGCTTGGTGTCCGCCCGCGGAGTCACCACGTACTCCTGGGAGTCGTCCAATGCCAGGGAGACGGCGTCTGTCGCCATCTCAGCGATGAGGCTGCTGTTTTGCTCGGAGAGGTCCACGAAGGGCATCACGGCCACGGAAATGGCCTGACTGATCTTCTGTGCGTGCGCCCCCCCTGCTGAGCACAGCGCGGCCACAAGGACCGCAACGGTGACCAGTGACAGTGCTGTCGACGGACGAGACGTCCTCTGATGCGATCGGTGCATGACGGTCGGTTCCCTCCCAGGAGGCCTCGACTGTTAGCCTGGCGCAACGGCCCGGCAGTATAGCACACTACTTTTTGCTTTGTAAACTGCGCGCATAGGCCACGCCACGGCAGCCCAGCAGCTCCGCCCACACGTCAGCGTCGCAGCCCCAGTGCGGCGATTCCCGTGGTCTGTTGACCATCGTCGGCTCTTGCCGTCACTCTCACGATGTACCGCCCCGCCGGCACCCTCGCCCCCGCCGCGTTACGCCCGTCCCAGGCCACCGTCTGCACGCCCTGGCTCTGCACGGCGCCGCTGCACAGCGCCCTCACCGAGCGCCCGGCGATGTTGAGGATCTCCACGTCCACAGCGGCGTCGGTGCCCAGCGTGTAGCTGATCTGCGCCCTGTCTCCGCCCACCTGCTGCGCCGTCACTCCCGCCACCGTCAGGGCGCCCGCGTCCCCGCTGCGCACCACAATGGTGAGCTGCCGCGGCTCGGCGCCCGCCCGGAACTGGTACGACCCGGTGGTCCTCATGTAGATCGACTTGCCCGTCAGCTTGTCCACCAGATACGGCCTGACGCCGGCGGGCATCGAGCTCAGATCCGGCCAGCGCAGGGAGACATCGGCCCCCACCGCATTGGTCCGCACCTGCAACGGCCACTGCGCCACGGCCTCGCCGCTCCCGCGCACATCCACCGCATAGCCCGTGCCGTTGTTGCCCAGCGAGGTGTAGATGTAGGTGGCGAAGTCCGGGATCGGCGGCTTGGCGCAGTCCAGGCCCACATCGTGCCCGTCCGTGGCCAGCGGCGCCATCCCGAAGTGGCAGGCGCTGTCGCAAAGGCCCGCGACCGAAGCCTCCACGTTTACCAGCCAACCGCCCTCCGGCGTGAGCACCGCGGGCTTGGCGTCGGCCAGCGAGGCCAGCGTCCCCTGGGCCCCACTGATCTCGAGGGTGAACGCCTCATTGGCCTTCAGCCATGTCCCCACCCAGGGCAGGAACACCGAGGTGTTCTGGTAGCCGCCCAGGGCGTACGCGTACATCCCGCCCTCGACGGTGCCCGCAGCCAGCGCCTGCTGCATGGTCATCGTGCTTCCGGTGTTGTTGTCGCGCACCCGGGTTGTGAAGAAGTCGATGGTGACCGGGAAGGGGTTGCCCAGGAGGTTCCAGCCGGGCTGCACCGGGATACCCGCCGGGTCTACGCTGCCGGTGCCCTGCAGCGTGATGTCCGCTGCCGACGCGAGGCGCATCCAGTACCCGGTGCCCAGCCTGAAGCGATCCGCCGGAGCCTGCGGGTACTGCCGGTACTGCTGGGTGGAGCCCTGCCAGGTAGCCATGAGCAGATCGGCCGCCGGAATCCCCAACAGGGCCGCCGGGTCACTGCTCGAGTAGTCATACGGTGTGGACACCAACTGCAGTCCGGCGGGGAACGTGTGCAGACTGGTGAGAATGAAGTTCACATTCTCCGTGGTCTCCCCGCTTACCACCGTCACCGTCTGCTCGGCGGGGGTCGCCGTGAAGCCCACGGGATCCGGCCGGACCGTGACGGTTCCGGTCGGCACCTGCGGGACGATGAAGTTGTACGTCGCCCGGCCGCTGCCGGGATCCACGAGTGTCGATGTGGTCACGACCGGAGTGGCAACGTCGACGTTGTTGGACAGCACGTGCACGATCACCCCGCCAACCGGGGCGTTGCTGGAGCCGGCGACGATCTTGCCCGTGATGGCGCCCGCAGGCTCGGCCTGCAGGGTGAAGAGCACCGGCGGATCGGTGCGCACGCTGGATTCTATCCTGACGTTTTGCTGGCTCGACGCGGCGTAGCCGGCGGCCTTCGCCTGCACCTGGTACTGTCCGGGCTGCACCGGAACCTCGGCCTCCCCGTCCTCGCCGGTCACACCGCTGGCAACCGTCACCGCACCCATGAGGACCTCGACCAGCGCATTGCTGACCGGATCGCCCGCGCGGGTCCGTACCTGAGCCACCAGCGTCCCGTCGGCCGCGGGCAGTTGGAAGTCCACCGTGGTGGTGTCACCGGTGGCCACCGAGGCCTGTGCCCAGGCATTGCCGTAGTTGATGGGGGAGCCGTCGGCCAAGATGTAGTAGTCCCCGACCGGCAGGCTCTCCACCTTATACGCCCCGTCCACCGCCGTCACGGCGGTTCCCACCAACTCCAGCGTGTCCCAGTCCGGCTCCTGTCCCATGGCCTGTTCGGTCGTCGGCTCTTCCTCTTCTTCCTCCTGCGGCACCTTGTACACCCGCACGTTCACCAGAGCCAGCGGGGCGCCGGTGGCCTCTGAGGTGACTACCCCGGCGATGACGCCGGGCCGCGCCTTGGTCAGCGCGAAGTCGACCACGAACGGGTCCCAGCCACCGTGGGTGACCCAGCCGTCGTAGTGGTCGGTGAGGTAGTCCGGGCCGCGGCGGGCCTCCATGCTGTAGAAGCCGGGCGCCACGCCGGAGATCATGTACGAGCCGTCATCCTGGCAGCGCACGGCGTACTCCGGCGTGTCTCCCGCCGTATGCTCACCTCTCCACAGAAGCACGATGGGATTGGAGAGCGGGTCGCCCTCGTCGTGGATCGGGCCGCCGCCCTCGGCCGCCAGTACCCTGCCCTGGAAGGCCCCCGTGCGCATCCAGCACAGCGCGTTGTGCACCAGGTGACTGCGCTTGTTCATGCAGTGGGGGTTGTTGCTGGGATTGTGGTACTGGCGATGGACCGACTCCAGGCCGAAGGCGAGGTAGATGCACCGCGCCGTCGTTGTCGTGTCCTCATAGCGAACAGCCGCCGTGGAGCCGTTGCCATAGGTGTACAGCACGGTCGCTCCACCCAGGGCCTGTATCACGTCGGGGCGATAGGAGTAGGGGTGCGCGTCCTGGTTGGTCTCGTGACTGCCGAAGCCGGGGGTCTGCAGCTCGGTAGGCATGTCGGAAGAGTCGGGCGCCGAGGCCACACCGTAATGGTACCGCGGCGAGCTCTGGTTGACCCACGGATCGAATGCGACAGGGTCGGTCCCCGAGCCCGTCATCGTGAAGTTCGAGACACCGTAGTTCACGTTCTGCTGCGGAATCGGGGAGTAGCCGGTGGAGTAGTCGACGTACTGGCCGCTGATCGTGTGGCTGATGAACGATGCCCGCAGGTACTGATTGTAGAAGTTGTTGGTCGTCGTTCCATTGAGGGTGAGCGCCCAGCCGATGTCCGACCCCGAGATCATCAGCCGGCCGCCGCGATCCAGGAACAGGGCCAGGTCCGCCTGGGTGCCGGCATCGATCAGCGAGCCGTCGGCCACCCACAGGTTCCCCGTGTGGGGCGATGCCCAGATGACGGCCCGATTGGCCACGCGCTGAGCCACGGTGGCCGTGGCTTCCCGCGGCTCGCTCATGGCGGCAGTGGGGTCCAACTGGTACTCGATGGTTGGCAGATAATACTGGTACACGCTGAGCGGGATCGGCCCGCGGCAGATTACCCGCCAGATCTTGTACGGCTCGTCTGTGCCCCAGGAAGCAGCGTAGCCCCGGATCGTGTCGTAGTTCTCGTTGCCCGCGTTCTCGCTGTCGCTGGGGTTATAGGTGTGCCAGCCCTCGGTGTGCCACATGGCGTTGAAGTCGTTGTTGTAGCCGCTCTCGAAGATGAAGTGCTGCCCCTCGCAGTAGTCGTTCACGAACAGCACGTTGCCGGCGGGGCTGAAGGTCTCGCTGGTGAAGCCGTATACACTGTCGTAGTTCTGCTCATTGCCCGAGTTGTCGCGGGCGATGATGTCGATGATCATGTCGCTGACCAGCGAGTTGGGGATGGTGTACACCCCGCTGAAGATGCCGTCGCCGGCGGTGGCGTCACCGTTCTCGGGGTCACCGTCATCGAAGAGCTCTATCTGGCCGATGGGCTGGCAGTCCCACTCAAGGTACTGGTACCCGGGGAATCCCGAGTCCCACTCGCCGGTACCGCTCCAGTAGATCACCGGGTTGTAGACCTTCACGTCCGGGTCCTTGATCTGGGCCATGACTCGAGCCACGCCGCTGTCCGCGTCGTACACGGGCACGCGGACGATCACGTCATCTCCGGCGGCGAACACGCGCTTGGGGTTGCCGGCCGCGTCGTGTGTGCTGGGCAGGTCGGTGAGCACGGGATTGGTGGTGTCGGCAAAACGCGTGACCCAGATGTCTCGGGCGGTATTGGTCGCGTCGGCCCGATAGGACTCGTAGTAGATCCGCAGGGGTTGGCGCTCCAGCGGCATCGAAAACGTCGGGTTCAGGTCGTCGGAGGTGTTGGCGGCGTCCCAGTTGGAGACCAGTGTCGGGTCGGGCGGGTCCTGGCTCGAGGTGGGCGTGGCGATACGCCAGATGTTGAAGTTGCGGGTTGCGTCGCCCTCGGTGAGGCGGTCGCTGGCGAAGGCCAGATAGGCGCCGTCGCGGCTCCAGGCCGGCTGCATGTCGCGCCCGCTGCCGTCGGTGAGGTCACCGCCCTCGCCGGTGTGGACATCGATCCAGCGGACCACGCTGGCCGTGCCCACCGTGGCTGTATAGGCGATGGCCTGGCCCGAGGGGCTCAGCCGGTTGCCGGTGGGGACCCACGCCGGGTCGGTGGCGATCTCGGCCGCGGGCTGGGTGAGCTGCACCTGGTTGCCTGCGCCGGTGGCGGGAAGGGTGAAGATCGCCCAGTCGCCGGTGCCGGTGAGATCACACTGGTAGGCGATGTAGGTTCCGTCCGGGCTCCAGGTGGGGTGCCGCTTCTTCAGGCCGGGCTGCCGGTCCGTCAGGCAGCTCATGACTCCGGGATTGCGCACCTCGACGGTGTAGATCTCCGAGTTGCCGGTGGTACGGTCCACGTAGGCGAAAGCGATCAGGCGGGCGCCCGGGTCGTAGCAGGGCTCCACCTCGTCGCCGGGGAGGTCTGTGAGCTGCACCTGTTCGGCGCCGTCGGAGCGCATGATCCACAGGTTGTAGTTCGCCTCGAAGTTGGGGTCATCGGGGTAGGTGGGGTCGATGTACCCGTCCCCGTCCTCATCCACTCCGGTGCTGCTGAACACCACGCGGTTGGTGGTGGTCCCCGGGGCGCCATTGGGGTCCTTCTGGTCGATGTTGACCGCGTTGGCCGTCAGGTCAACATCCGGGTTGGTGAGCTGACCGGTGCCCACGGGGCGGGGCAGGGGCGGGAGTTCGTGGCCGATGAAGCGCTGGGTCGTGGTTCGGCCGAGAGCATCATAGGTGACCGTCGATGCTCCCCCGATCGGCATTCTTCCCGCAGAGAAGGCCTGCGCGCAAAGGGATAGGCCGATGGTGGCGATGGCCAAGGTGACCAGTAGCGAGATCCCCGACTGAGGGGCGTGGCCCTTCTGCAACACGATCACTCCCTTGACGGGTGGCACGGATAGCGCATTGAGCGCGATGTGTTCGCTGGGACAGCGACCGCCGCTCCCCGCTTCAGCCTCGCCGGCACCAGCCTCGGGACCAAGCACGTCTCCCGCCCGTGCGGGACGCGCATTGTTGCTGAACGAACCACAGAGAGAACCGTTCCAACCGGGGTGCCTCGCCGCGCCAGCTAAAGGCCTTGTGCCGGAACCCGGCGATTATAGCACAGCATTTGAAACGTTGGCAAGCTGACGAGACACCCAGAGCAGCCCCGACCTCCGGCTGCTCCAAGCGGCGGCGCCGCACCGCGTCCTGCGTCCTGCCACGCCCCACCCGCCACGGGCTCATCGTAGCCCCGGGGGGGCGCCGGTGCCCCCGATACCCCGGAAATGGGAACGGTCCGGGGACGGACAGGAGCCGTCACGGCCGCGGCGCCAACGACTGTGGGAGCCCCTGACACAGCGGCCTTTCGGCGGACACACAGCACCGGGCGGCCCGGTGATTCCGGGCTCGCCCTGGGCCGGCGATGGCGGGACTATTCGTTGCCGGGTCACTTGCTACCTTCAATGACTTCTTCCACTTCTTCCGCGATGGGTTCGTCATGGTGCAGATGGGCATGGGCGCGGCGCGCGCTGAAGGTAAAGCCGGTCACAACGAGGGCGGGGACAGCGTTCGTGCTCGTGATCGGCCCTCGGTGGCGATCGCCTGGAGACACTCCTATATGTTCATACCCCACCGGCTCCGGGGCGAAACCAGGCCCGCCGCCGGCCGCCGTCAGCCTTGTCTGCGACAGATGATCCGCGAGCCGGGAGCATCCGGCTCGAACCCGCTGCGCAACCAGATGTCGACCCCCTTCGCCACCGCGTACTCAACGGCCTCCCTCTGAATCACCTGCGGAAAACTCTCCCATTCCAGCAGTTCCGGCCCGGAGATCTCAGGCACCTTGCGGGCCTCCTGGTAGCGCCGTGGATCCCTGTCGTACAGACCGTCCACGTCGGAGAACATGGTGCACGAGGGCTGGTCCAGGGCATCGGCCAGGGCGACCGCGGTGAGGTTGGACCCGCCCCGCCCCAGGATCGAGACCTCGTCCCGACCCGTCTGCGGATCGTGATAGTACCCCTGGAAGCCCGCGACCACCGGAATCACCCGCAGGCTCAGCAGAGACCGGACGTACTCGGTGTCCACCTGCTCGATCCGCGCCCCGACCGCCCTGGCGGACGTGATGATCCCCGCTTCACGGCCGGTCATCGAGCACGCCGGGCACCCCACGGCCGAGAGGGCAATCGCCAGTGCCGCGTTGGCCCTCAACTCGCCCGACATCAGCAGCCGGGCGCTCTCTCGCGGGGATGGGTCGGCGTCGATACAGGCCAGCAGGTGTTCGAGCTTGTCCGTGGCCCAGTCGAAGGCCGAGACCACCACCACCGGCCAGATGCCCTGCTTCCAGGCGGGCAGGATGAAGTCGCGCGCCACCTCGCGCAGACGCTGGGCCCGAGCCATGTTGCGCCGCGCCGCCAGAGCCCGGTAGATCTCGTTGAGGTCCTGAGCCCGATGACACTCGTCCAAGAGCCGGTCTTCATTGGGGCCGAAGCGGCTCTTGCCCTGCAAGGTCAGCCCGCCGAACTTCATCACCGGTATCAGCGCCATCGGACATCTCAGCCCCTTTCGTGGGCAACCGCTCCGCCCGCCGGACGGTCGGAGCCGCGGGCGGTGCGCCCTGTGGAAGGGCCCGTTCGCAGCGCCGTGCGCCATGGCCGTCAGACGTCGCCTCACCCGCCTGCACCGCCATCGGTCGACCCGTCACCGCGCCAGCAGCAGGCGGACAGGGCCGATCAGGCCCGAGCGCAGCGTCTCCTGCATCATCGGCAGGGCCCGCTCGTAGTACCCGTTGAACCAGCCGCGGCTCCTGGCCTCGGCGACGACCCTCTCGCTGGCCGCCTGATTGGCCATCGTGTTGGCCACCGTGATGCGCAATCGGTTCGCCCCCGCCACCAGCAGGCCGCTCACGTCCACCGCGTATGGGGGCCACAGGCACGAGGGCAGCTCCTCCTCGTTGAGCAGCACCCTGGCCGCGTAGCAGACCTCGCCCAGGTCGAGCATGACTTCGGCGCTCAGGTACTCCTCAGCCACCACGAAACCGAACTCGTAGGCGATGGCCCCGGACAGATCGGCCAGCCCCAGCTCGCCCCACTCCCCGAGTCTGCAGGGCACCTGGGCAAACCGTGGCGACTGAGTGACGGTGAGATCGCCGTCGACGATCTCATAGGAGGCAACCACCTCGACGCTGTCGGGTGTGTGCAGATCGGCCAGGACGATGCTGCCCCCGGGTGCCACGGCCGCGGGGGGGCGGACCGTCTCTTCCTCGGCCGACCGCAGCACCACAAGAGCGCTCTCGTTTCCCCGCAGGTGCATACGGACCCGCGTCATCTCGCTGACTTCGCGATGCAGTGCCAGCAACAGCGTCTTGCCGTCCGCCGGGTCCCAGCGCTCCAGCAGGCCCGGCCGGTCGGAGATGACATCCAACTCGAAGGTCAGCGGCTCGGAGCCGTCGTTCATCAGCAGAGCCACCTGCATTGGCGCCAGGTCGCGCACGGTCATGCGCAGGTGCGGGATGACTCCACTGGGCTGGATGCCGAATCGCCCCGTGCGCAGGGCCATGAGTCGCCCCAGACGTCCCACTTCCTCCCGCGGCACCACCAGCACGGCCTTCTCGGCCCACACGGCCGCCGCGAACCGATCGGTGTCCCGGGGAATGCCGAAGCCCGCCGTCAGGCCGTCGAAGCGGGCCTGCTCGTCGATGCCGTCGCGCAGCTCATCGCCCGAGGGCAAGTCCGCTTCGGCCTCGGCGTCCATTGTCACGGCGCTGTCCCGCAGCAGGGCCAGGGCCTCGGCGCATCTTGGGCCGCCTTCGAGCTCCGACGCGAAGCCCGGCACGCCCCGGCAGAACGCCACGCGCCCCCCACTCTCATACAGGGCCGCCAGTTGGTTGAGCACATCGGCGGGCAGACACGGTGTGATCGGGACGATCACGGTGCCGTAGAACTCCCCGGTGGTCTCGAGGATCCCCTCGGAGACGGTGGCGTCTCGGATGGTGTCCGCGTCGAGGTAGTCGAAGGCCACCTGCTCCTCGCGCAGGGCCTGTGTCACCTGCTTCAGGGAATGCCAGGCGGCTTCGGCGGCCTCGCCATCGGAATCGGCCCAGACGGCCTCGATAGGATAGTACACCGCTACATCGGCCAATCCGACGCCGGACCGCATCACGGCGCACAGCCGGCCCACGTACTCCGAAAACCCGTCGTACATCTCCCACTGGGGCGTATTGGGCCCGATATGGTCCTGGGTCCGGAACAGGCCGCCGCCGCCGGTCTCGTAGGTGTAGGACATCGGGCAGATCATGGTGATCCCGCCCATGCAGTGATAGTCCACCAGCCAGCGCATCTGCTCGAAGGTCAGACCCAGGCCGTACACGCCGTTGGTCTCCGACACGGTCAGATTGCCAAACTCGCCCTCGGCGCCCTCGGGTACCGTTCCCATGGGCTTCTGGCGCGCGGCGGAGGCGGCGAGCTGCGTGAAGTCGAAGTTGTCTTTGTCCCAGTGCAGTTGGCGCCAGATGGCGTCCACGCCGGGGGCATGCAGGGCACCGGCGGTCCTGAAGTAATGCCCAAAACCGTGGCGGCCGTGGTCCAGCAGGTTGTCTTCCCCGCCCACATGGCCGGTGTGGATGAGGTCGTGCTCCTCACACCAGTCGTTGATCTGCTCCCAGTAGGCCTCCTTGTACAGGTCGGTCCACAGGTCGCAGAACTCGCAGCGCACCTGAGCCGCCACGGTTGGGGCAAACTGGAACTCCCCGGCCTCGATCTCGGGGTCCTCGGGAAACAGGGCCGGCAGATAGGGGCGCAGGTCGTAGCCGCGGCGGGCCTCGAACTGGCCCGGCAGGGCTTCGGTCCACGGTATCTGTCCGCTGCCCACGCGGCCCGGCAGGGCCGGCTCGTCCGTGAATATGCCGGGCACCACGTCGCCAAAGTAGTCTCCCACGGCCTCGGCGTACCTCTCGTGAGTCACATCAATGAACCGCCGCACCGCGGCCGGGTTCATCAGGTCGACTCGGCCCTCGATGGCCCCCACGATGTAGAAGCTCAGAGCCACGGCATCCGTCGGCGCCTCCACCTCGCCGGCGGTGAGCTCCACCGCCATCGGTGCCCGGTCCGCGAAGCGGGCCACGGCGGCCACGCTTCCCTGCGGCACGGCCACCCTGGCCCCGCCGGCGGCGCGGAGCGTTCTTTGGCTGAGTACCCCGGCCGAGTACTCAGGATGCCCGTCCAGGACGGCGCCCTGCGCCGTGCCGCTGGGCCAGCCGCCCTCGTCATACAGCCACGCATAGATTCCGGCCTCGTCGGCCGCCTCCACCGCCCATCTGACCGCCTCGAAGTAGCCCTCCGTCAGATACCCGGGCGAGATGCCGCGGATGAAGTCGTGCAGCCTGAAGCTCTCGCCCATCGGGTGGATGAAGAAGCCCCCACAGCCGGCGTCGGCGATGTCCTGGACCTGCTGCACGATGCGCTCGCGATCCAACGCGCCGTTCCAGATCCAAAACATCATCGGTCGGTACGCCGCGGGCGGGTCGACGAACCTGTCAAGCAACTCCTCGTACTCGTAACTCATGGGCCCGTCACTCCTCTTGTCCCGGATGGTTCCGGCCTACCGGTCTTCAGGGCCGAGCCGTCAACACCTGGATGACCCGGCCGTCCGGGCCGATGTACACGAACTCACCGTGCTCGGCGGTGGTGCGGTAATGCAGCACCTTGGCAAACTCACGGGGTACGCGGTCCGAATCGCCCGGATCCGGGTTGAAGTGCCGGTAGGCTCCCCGGCCCTGCAGTACCGGCTCCAGAGCCGACTTGGTCCAGTACGTGCGGTAGGGCAGCCCGAAACGCTGCTCGATCTGCTCCTGACTCACACCCGGCCTGACGAAACGCTGGAACTGGTAGTGCTCCCGGTACAGCGTGTACTGCTTGCTGAAGGCCACCAGAGCCCCGAAGGCCACCACGGCCAGGCCGACCACCACGGCCAAGTACAGATTGCGCCTCCTCTGCGCGCGCTCCAGAAGCTGCAGAGCCAAGAGCCTCTTCTCGCGGTCCTCCGAGACATCATCCACCGGCCACATTCCCCTTGAGGGGTCCTGCCGAGACCCCTTCGCGATCATGACGAACGTCTATCTGTATACTTCCGCCACGGCGGCGGATTTCCTGCCGGCCGGGGCGGCCGCAATGGTGCCCCGCAACCGAGCAGGCCCTCGCCCGGCAGGCGCTGTGCAACCGCCGGGCGGCGAGGAGAGGGCCTCCCCCGCTTGCGAGGGGACTGAGGGGGATGCTCGCCCTGCGGGCGCCGGGCCGCCGGGGGCCGGGCCCCGGCCCCGTTTCCTTGTCCCTCTCGTTCGCGCGCTCCGGCGTCCGGCGCGACCGCGCGAGGGTCGGGGGTATCACCCGGCTCGGAGCTGGGCAGGGAGGGCAACGGGGGGGGGCCGCCTGCCGTCGGGGCCCCAAGACTGTGCGGCGGCGCGCTTCGGCTCGTGGACTCGGGTCGGCACACGTCTGTGCGCCCGCGGGGGCGCCGAGTGTGCGAGGGGCAGAGACACCTGCAGCCAACGGATGGATGGCCCGACACCGGACGCCAGGCTGCCACAGATCGGAAGAGCGTCGTGTAGGAAAGAGTGTAGGATAGGGTGTAGATCT
>CAZXDD010000010.1:12950-31758 GCA_964639415.1 uncultured Armatimonadia bacterium | reverse complement strand
ACACCCTATCCTACACTCTTTCCCTACACGACGCTCTTCCGATCTGTAGCTTCTGTCGCAGTCCCCGGGAGGCTTACCAATGCGGTATCTCATCGTCGGCCTGGCCGTCATCGCAGTCTGTACCGCCGCCGTCGCGGCTCCGGAGGGCGGCACCGGCGCCGCAGCGCCCGAGACCACCGGGCCACTGGCCCTGGACGCCGGGGCCTTCGTGTACGTCGACGGCAAGGTCCAAGACCTCATCCCGCGCCCTCGTGTGGTGGACGGCCAGCTCTTCGTTCCCCTCCGCCCCGTCGCTGAGGCCCTGGGCATCACCAGCCACTGGCTGCCCGACAGGGGCGTGGTGCAGCTCACCCACGGGCAGCGTACCCTGACCCTGCGCCGCAGCCAGCTCGTCGTCACCAGCGAGGCCACGCTGGTGGCGCTGCGCAGGCTCACCGACCTGTGCGGCGCCGACCTGGAATGGGACCCCGAGCGCCGAGTGGCGCTGGTCACCACGCCCCCGGCGCGCCTGCGCACAGAGCCCGTCACCGCACCGGCGTATGAGGCCCCACCCACGCCGGCGCAGACCGCTCCGACAGAGGTCACGCCGAGGGAGGTCACGCCGCCGCAGACCGCTCCGACGGAGGTCACGCCGACGGAGGTCGCTCCGGCCGCCCCCACTGTGCCGCCCTCCACCGCGCCGGCCGCTCCCGGCGTCGACACCGCCGAGCCGCCCGCCGCGCCGGCGGCCATCCGTCTCTCGCCCGATGCGGCGGAGATCATCGCCAAGGACCCCGGCGGCTACCACGGCGTGGCCGCCGCGCCCGATGGCGGCAACCTGGCCATGGCCGTGCGCAGCGGCGATGGCGAGGCGGTCTGGTTCAACGGCAGGATCGGCCCACGCTACGACCGCATCCGCAGCCTTGCCGTGGCCCCCGGCGGCAGGAACATGGCCTACATCGCCCAGCAGGGCGAGACGTTCTTCGTCGTGCGCGACGGCCGCCTGGGACCGGCCTATCAGGAGGTGCTCCCCTGGTCGCTGCAGTACAGCCCCGGCGGCACCAGGCTGGCGTACTTCGCCGAGCGCAACCTGATGTTCTTCTCGGTGGTCAATGGTGTGGAAGGTCGCCCCTACGAGATGATCGTCAGCAAGACCGTGCAGTTCTCGCCCAACGGCAAGCGCTATGCCTACGCCGCCCGCCGGGCGGGGAAGTGGTTCGTCGTCGTCGATGGCCGCGAGGGACCGGCCTACGACGGCGTGAGCCTTCCGGTGTTCAGCGCCAATAGCGCACACCTCGGGTACCGGGCGCGGCGCGGCGATGTGGTGTTCGCCGTCGTCGACGGCAGCGAGCACAGGCCCTATCTGGACATGCACTCGCTCACCTTCAGCCCCGATTCGGAGCACGTGGCCTATGCCGCAAGGGTCGGTGACGCCTGGTCGGTGATCCGAGACGGTAACGCCTCGGCGCGGTACCAGTTCGTGGGTGAGGGCAGTCTGAGCTACAGCCCCGACAGCTCACACCTGGCCTTCGCCGCCAAGTCCGACGACCGCTGGCATCCGGTGGTGGACGGTCAGGTCGGCCCGGGCTACGCGGCCATCGACGCCCCGGTGCTCTGCATGGATAACGGGCGCACCGCATATGTGGCCCGGGAAGCGGCGGGAGCGACGGTGGTCGTCGGCGGCGCCCGGGGAAGCAGCTACGTGGACATCACCGATCTGCAGCTTGCGCCCGGCGGCTCCCGCGTGGCCTACTGCGCCGCGGTGGCCGTGCCTCCGGCCCAACCCCGGCAGCGCGTGGTCATCGACGGGCGCCCGGGCCCGGCATACGACTGGGTGCGGCCGCCGGTCTTCAGCGCCGACGGCGCCCACGTGGCCTACCTGGCCATGAGAGACATCCAGGTCGTCCTCGTGCTGGATGGTGAGGAGAGATTGGCGCTCGACTGGGCGCCTCAGGAGGCCCCGGCCTTCGACGAGGCGGGGACTTTGCGCTACACGGCCTCGGCCGACGGCAAGATCCAGCGCTTCGCCCTGGAGACGGAATAGCGGCACTATTCCGCATACCATCGGGCGGAATGGCGTTGGCCAGGCGGTCCGAGGGGCCGGAGGGTGAGGACGCTTCCGCCCTGCGGGGTATGTGTCTATCGCTGTCCCCTGTTGGTTGGGCGGCGGCAGGCCGTCAGGTCCGAAGGACCGTGCGGCGCCGCGCAGCGGCGTCTCTCAGGCGCGGACTTCAGTCCGGGCGGACGGGAGCCGCGCGGTTGGTACGCCCGCGAGGGCGTTCGCCGTGCCGTTGACCCCTCTCCCGGTCCCGCCCTGCGGGAAGAGGGGCCGGCGATGAGGACGCTTCCGCCCTGCGGGCCGTTGCCGTGCACGCCATTGCGAGGGAGTGAGCCACCGTGGCAGACGGCCGCTACACGATCGGGCTGGACTTCGGGACGAACTCCGCCCGCGCGGTCATCGTGGATGTCCGCACGGGCGAAGAGATTGCCACCGCCGTCTCGGACTACCGACGGGGCGAGCAGGGCATCATCACCGACCCGCGCAATCCCCATGTGGCCCGCCAGCACCCCGCCGACTACGCAGACAGCCTCGTCGGGTGTGTGGCCGAGGCGCTGAGGATGGCGGCGGACACCCCGGGCTTCTCGCCGGACGGCGTGATCGGCCTCGGAGTGGACACCACCGGCTCCACCCCTCTGCCGGTGGATGAGGCGGGAGTGCCCCTGGCCTTCGCCCCCGAGTTCGAGGGCAACCGCAATGCACTGGCGTGGCTGTGGAAGGACCATTCGTCCATGGAGGAGGCCGAGAAGATCACGGCCCTGGCCGCCGAGCACCGCCCGCGGTATCTGGCCAAGTCCGGCGGCACCTACTCCTCGGAGTGGTTCTTCTCCAAGATCTGGCACTGCCTCAATGCCGACCCGAAGGTCTTCGCCGCCGCCCATAGCTGGGTGGAGTGCTGCGACTATGTGACCGCGATGCTGGCCGGAGATACCCGGCCGGACAGGATCAAGCGCAGCGTCTGTGCCGCCGGGCACAAGGCCATGTACTGCGAGGACTGGGGCGGCCTGCCGGACGCCGAGTTCCTGGCCATGCTGGATAGCCGCATGGGCGAGCTTCGTCCACGGCTGTTCTCCAGCGCCTACCCCGCGGATGTGCCTGCCGGCGCTCTGTGCGCCGAGTGGGCCGGCAAGCTCGCCCTCCCCGCGGGCATACCCATCGCCGTAGGTGCCTTCGATGCCCACTTCGGCGCGGTCGGCTCCGGGGTGGCGATCGGCACGCTGGTCAAGATCATGGGGACCTCGACGTGTGACATCACCGTGGCGGCCAAGGACGGCCGGGCCGCGGAGATCCCGGGCGTATGCGGCATCGTGGATGGCTCGGTGCTCCCCGGCTATCTCGGCATCGAAGCCGGACAGTCGGCGGTGGGCGATATCTTCAACTGGTTCGTCAGCGAAGTCTGCGAGGGCCAAGGCGGCCTGCACGCCGAGCTCACCGAGCAGGCCGCCGGGCTGGCCCCGGGCCAAAGCGGCCTCCTGGCGCTCGACTGGAACAACGGAAACCGCACGATCCTGGTGGACGCCAGGCTCACGGGACTCCTCCTGGGCCACACGCTGCACACCACCCGGGCCGAGATCTACCGCGCCCTCATCGAGGCCACGGCTTTCGGGGCGCTGACCATCCACAACCGCATCAAGGAGTACGGCGTACCCGTGGACCGCATCGTGGCCTGCGGCGGCATCGCCGAGAAGAACGCCATGGTCATGCAGATCTACGCCGATGTCACGGGGCAGGAGATCGAGGTCGCCCGCTCCGGGCAGACCTGTGCCCTGGGCTCGGCGATCTTCGGCGCCGTCGTGGCCGGGGCCGCCGCCGGAGGCTACGACACCACCACCGAAGCCCAGGCCGCCATGGCCGGCGTCCGCCAAGCCTCCTACAAGCCCAATCCGCGGGCGCACGCGATCTACTCCGAGCTTCATGCACTGTACAAGCGCCTGCACGACAGTTTCGGTGTCAGAGGCCACCAGGACGGCCTGCACGATGTGATGAAAAAGCTCCTGGAGATCAAGCAGCGCAGCGGATAGCTCAATGTCGCCGCCTCGAGATCATGGCCCGTGCCGGCGCGGCACCGGCCCTGTCGTCGGCCACCGTCCCGCTCTGCGAGAGCGGGCTTTCCAGCCCGGCTTCGTGCCGTCTGCCGTTGGTCGTCGTCCCGCCCTGCGAGATCGGGCTTTCCACTCAGATCATGCAGGTTCCGGGCAGGCGCCGATTCACGTCGCCTCACCCCCCAGCCCCCCTCCCTTACTCCGCCAAACGGCCGGCGGAGACGGGAGGAGGGGGGAGAACGGCAGTACTTCGACCGTTCCGGACGTGGAAATGGCGAAATGTGGCCCCAGTGCGTTCATGCATCATGTGAGTTTCCAGCCCGACTTCGTGCCGTTCGCCGTCTGCCGTTGGCCGTCGTCCCGCCCTGCGGGATCGCCGGCCGGCCGTGGCCACGGCCCGTGGCGATCCTCTTCCCGGGAGTAGGCAATGCTCGAGGAACTCAGGACGCGCGTCTGTGAGGCCAATCTGGACCTGCAAAGGTCCGGCCTCGTCCTGCTCACCTGGGGCAACGTGAGCGGCATCGACTGGGACGCCGGTCTGGTCGTGATCAAGCCCAGCGGCGTGAGCTACGCCCAGATGACCCCCGACACGATGGTCGTCGTCGACCTTGACGGCAAGGTGATCGAGGGCGACCTGCGCCCCTCCTCCGACACCCCCACCCACCTCGTCCTGTACCGCGCCTTCGAGTCCATCGGCGGTGTGGCCCATACGCACTCCACCCATGCCACCGCCTGGGCCCAGGCCAAGCGCGCGTTGCCCTGCTATGGCACCACTCATGCCGATGCCTTCTGGGGCGAGGTCCCCGTCACCACCGAACTCAGTGCCGAGGCCGTCGCCGGCGATTACGAGGCCGCGACGGGTGAGGCCATCGTGCACGCCTTCGAGGAAAAGGCCCCGGCCGACATGCCGGCGGTGCTCGTGGCCTCCCACGGCCCCTTCACCTGGGGGCCCACCCCCGCCGCCGCCGTGGAGAGCTCCGTGATTCTCGAAGAGGTCGCGCGCTCGGCACTCATGACCGAGGTGCTGTGGCCCGGAGCCGTGCCCATCGCCAGGCAGCTACTGGACAAGCACTTCCTGCGCAAGCACGGAGCCGACGCGTACTACGGGCAAGACGGCCGGGGAACGGCGGGATGACGGCGGCGCACGTCCATCCGCTCCCGGTCCTCGTAGGCCCTGCTCCGCCTGTCTCTGTGCTCTCCCCATCTCTGCGTCTCTGTGTCCGGCCGTCCCCCTGATGCTCGCCGCCCGGCCGTGACACCGACCCGAGGCGAACCTCCGCGCCTTGCTCGTCGTCTCAGATGAAGCTTCGCCGGACGCGGGCTGCCACGCCGCCCGTGGCGCTCACCGGCTCCTGGTGGGAACCGTCCGCCGAAAGGATGGCAATGGCCCCCGGCGAACTGGTTTCACACGCCACATCCGGAACATGTCGACACACAAGGAGATACCAAAGATGGCACACATCTACATCCCCTTCTATAGCCGCTACGGCAATGTCGAAGCCCTGGCCAGGGGCGTTGCGGAGGGAGTGCGGCAGGCCGGCTCCGAGCCGACTCTGGCCTTTGTCGGTGACGTCATGACCCCGCCGGAAGTCATCAATGCCGATGAACGCTGGAAAGCGACCCACGAGCGTCTGACCGCCGAGTACCCCATCGCCACGGTGGAGGACTTCGGCGCCGCCGACGGCGCCTGCCTCGGCGCCCCCACCCGTTTCGGTGTCATGGTCGCGCAGATGAAGGGCTTTCTCGACCGGATGGGCGGCCTGTGGGCCGCCGGAACCGTCATCGGCAAGCCCGCGGGGTTCTTCACCTCCACGGCTACGCTGCACGGCGGCCAGGAGGTCACCTGCTACACCGCATGGCCCGTGCTGGCCCATCTGGGCATGGTGATCGTGGGGGTGCCCTACTCGGTGCAGGAGCTGCTCACGACGACCACGGGCGGCGGCCCCTACGGGCCCTCTCACGTGGCGGGCGGCAACTCCGACATCCCGGTGGACGCGACGGAGCTGGCCGTCTGCAGGGCCTTCGGGGAGCGCGTGGCGAGGATTGCCGACGCCCTCAAGAGCGGCGGGTAGGGCAGAGGCAGCGACGGGGACCGGATGGCCGGGGCCCTGCACGGAGAAGCCCAAAGACTGCGAGAAGCAAAGAGAGCGGCGGAGAAGGCGGGGCCGGCGCCCCGCCCATCTCCGGCCGCTCTCGCCGGTCCATGTCCCATTGGTCCGAGGTGGCCACCCTGGCTGCCCCCGGTCCGCTACTTGGCCATCAGCCTGAGGGTCCAGTCCACCATCTCCCGTCGCAGCGCGTCCAGATCGCCGCTCACGTCCATCCCGTCGACGAAGGCCTGTGCCTCAGCGGCCGTCTCGGCCGCCCGGCCGCCCCGCTCTGCGGCCTGCGAGATGGCCTTCCGCAGCGTGGCCAGATAGCGCAGGTCGTCTTGGCCCTCGCGGTAACCCTCCCACTGGATCGTGTCGATGCAGCCGTCGGCGGTGGGGTAGATGAAGTTGTGCTGCCGGTAGGTCTTTCCGCTGAAGTCGTTCCAGCCGTGGTAGTAGATGTAGGTCATCGAGCCGTCGTAGTCGTTGGCCGCCAGCAACAGGCCGAAGTTACGCCGGTATGTCTCGGGCACCTCGCTCCCCGACTGCGGATTGGCGTACGAGAAGATCTTATGCCCATTGCCGTGCCAGCGGGCGGCCTCCTCCTTCGACGGGTCCCCATAGCACACCAGCAGGTCCTGCAGGTCTCCTACCAGCGGGAAGTTCTGGCCCTGAGACCCCGCGACGAATACCCTGCCCCCGGCCTGATGCACCCTCTGCCACTCCTCCCGCTGGGCCGTGAGCGCATCCTCCTGGGCCTCGTCCCGGCCGTAGAAGTAGACATCCTCGAACCCGAACTCCTTGCCGATCTCGATGATCTCCCGGATCTTCGCGGACGGGGTGCCGGTGCCCGCTACCAGATAATACAGGTGGTCATTGCGCATGCCCACCTCGCGCCGGGCCTCCAGCACGGTACGCAAGAGCCCCGTATCGTAACGCACCCCCACCGTCGGGTTGTCCACCCCGTGCTGCAGCAGGTTGCGCAGCTCCGCCTTGTACTGGGCGAGACTGCGCCTCGAGTGCGCCACCGTCCCTTGCCCCTCGAGATCCAGGTCGATGCCCCAGTGGAAGTAGATGCTCGATTCCAGGCAATTGGGCTCCAGGTCGAAGGGCAGGACCGTCAGCCGCAGCCGCATGCGGCCTAGCTCCCGGCCCGCGGAGGACAGCAGAATCTCGCCCACGTACTCCCCGGAAGCGGCCTCGGCCGGGACATGTACCGTCACCCACACCCGCTTGGCCGTCTCGGCCGCGATCGGGATCGGCTGCAGCGTCTCGGCATCCCGGATCGGCATGGCCTCCACCGAGGTGTCCCTCTCCTCCGGTAACGGCTCCGGGCTGCTGATCCACAGCCACCTTCGGCTCCCGTTGGGGAAGCTCAGCCGCACGTAGTTCCCGCGCGCCTCCTCATCGACCCCCACGAGCGTGTCGTCCTTAAGCAGCAGCTCCGGGGTCAGCAGGTGCATGCCCTTGTTCAGCGGGAACCGGCCCGGAGGGCCACTTTGGTACCAGCACTTGACCGAGCGCAGGTCCACCGCGGCGGCGGGGATCGTGCCCGCCTCGCCGGTGAGGTCGCCCACGGTGCACTCCAGGTCCAGGGCCTCCTCCAGTGCATAGACGACGAAGGACGCCGGCTCGTACTCGCCGCGACAAGCCTGGATCGTCATCTCGTCGGACACGGCCTCGGGCGGCCGCGGCGTCGGTAGCACCTGCTCATCGGTGATGGCCTGCATCGCCCACAGCAGCGCCCGCCGCCCCGGACCGGCGAGGTCACGCATGGCCCGCCGGTTCTCGACCCGAGCGATGGCCTCCGAAAGAAGGCCGCTCTCCCGCTCCAGGCTCGCCAGGACGCCGTACCCGCGGTCCAGGAGCGCCGACAACTCGGCGGCCCCGGGCGTGCCCTGCGCCGCCTGCACTACCGGCGCCAGCTCGGCGCCCAGATCGGCCACCAGGCCCTCCGCCCTGCGGGCCAGCTCGCCGTCCACCGCGGCCCGCTGCGCCAAGAGCCCCGACCGCTCCTGCCACGGCGCAAGGATGCCGCGGCGCAGACAGGCGGCGTAGTCGTCGCACAGCACAAGCCGGCCGCAGTTGGAGATGTTGTGGAAGTCCCGGCCCGTGGGCGACCACGAGCTGAGGGCGAGCTCGCCGCCAACCTGCCTCTGACGGTCCACATTCAGCCACCAGATCGCACCCTCCTCAGGCAGGCCCCCTACCGCGCTGAAGGGGATGCTGAAGACCAGGCTCCATGCCCCGTCTTCTCTCTCGGCCGCCACCTCCCAGTCGCCGTTCCAGGACTTGTCGTGCCCGATCTCATCGTACCGGGTGCCCAGCGAGTTGGCCGCCAGGTGATAGTAGTGGTCGGCGCGCCCCTCGGGGCTGATGAAGACCTCGACGCAGTCATCGGCGAAGACGCCGCTGCTGTCGGTCTCCACGCACCGCGCAACCAGGCCCGCCATCTCGGGCTCCAGGCAGCGCACCACCAGGTAGAGCCGCCGCCCGTCCCGAAACGCCGCGGCCAAAGTCTGCACCTCGGCCTCCGCGCCGCTGCTCCCATTCACGAACGGGGTCAGCAGGGCCCCGGGCGCCGGGCCGTCGAGGTCGGCGGGTGTCGGAGCGACCTGCACGGTGGCGGGGATGCACACCCGCAGCGCCGCCACTGAAGGCGATAGGCCGGCCGACAGCATCACCAGACAGAGCGCAAGCGGAAGCAGACCGTCGGGGCAAGGCAGGCTGCGGGACATGCGAGGACCTCCCGGACGCAAGGCGGGGTTGCACGCGGACGCGCAGAGGTTCCGCGCCGCAGGAAACGCCACCTCTTCCCGGGACACCGGACTCCGCCGCCCGGAGCCCGCTCCCGCCACCCCGCGACAGGCCCTGCGCGGGCGGTACGCAAAGCCTCCCCCCGACCTACCCCGCCGGTGGCCTCTCGCCGTCCTGTGCCGCGCCGTACGGCAGCGGGATGTCCGACGAGCGGATGTGCAGGTCGGTCTGTGGGAACGGAATCTCGATGCCGTTCTCGGCGAAGGCATCCCAGATGCGCTTCCGCAGGTCCGGAGCTGCGCGGATGCCCTCCTCCGGCGTGGCCACAGAGGCCCAGACCTCCCAGTCAACCGAGCTGTTCCCGAACCCGACGATGACGATCCTGGGCTCCGGCTCGGGGAGAAAGCGATCGTCCTGCTCCACGCACCCCCGCAAAACACGCTGCACCAGGTCCATGTCACTGGAGTACGAGACCCCCACCGCCACGTTCACACGGACCATGGGATCACCGAGGGTGAGGTTCGTCACTCGCGATCCGGCCAGGTCAGAGTTGGGCAGCAAGACGATGTTGTTGTCCCGGGTGCGAATCGTCGTGCTGCGCAGGTTGATCGCGGTGATGTGGCCCCTGAGTGTATCGACCTCCACGTAGTCGCCCACGGCCACCGGGCGCTCGATGAGCAGGATCAGGCCGCTGACGAAGTTGCCCACCACGTCCTGCAGCCCGAAGCCGAGACCGATGCCCGCCATGCCCGCGAATACGGTGAGCACGCTGAGCTGGAACCCCGCGGCCACAATGCTCCACAGAGCGCCGACGGTGATCACCACGTAGAACGCCAGGTTCGCCAGAGCGTAGGCGGCGCCGGACTGCAGGCGGCGGGAGAGGTAGTCCGAGCTCTGCAACTGCGTGCGCACGAAGCGCGCGATGACGTACGCCATCACGACCAGGGCCAGGGCCTTGACGATACTGGCGCCGCTGACCTCGGCTCCCTGGACGGTGATGAACGGCGTCTTGAGCAGGTCGTAGGCGATGGCGGCGTGATGGGTGTGGAGACGGAAGATGGGTATCTGCGCCAGGCCGATGCCGGTCCAGAAGGCCGCGCCAAGATGCCTTTGCCACTGCGATGTGGAGACCCCCGGCGCTCTGAGGATGAGGTGGTCGACGAACACCGCGCAGGCCAGCAGCACCACCTCGAGGCTGAGGATGCGGCTGATGTGGGCCGCGAGATTGGTGTAGCCACCCGCCGCCGCCACGGCGCTGGCGGCGATGCCCAGCGCGGCCACGGGAACGACGATCCTGCCCATCCGCTGCATGGCCATCCCCTGCGGCGTATCGGGAGCGGGTAGCACCGCCGTCAGGCCGCCGGAGCGCCGGGTCATGACCGGCAGCAGGGCCAGGAGGCCCACAGGGAAGACGAACTGCAGTGCCCGCAGTGTCTCGGCCGGCGGCTCCGGTCCCTGCCCCAGCAGCACGATCACCGGGTACAGCACCACGGTGTACAACGCCGCGGCCCGTAGCACGCGGAACAGGGCGCCGGCGGCCTCGTCGCTCAGCGGCAGCACTCTGCGCTCAGGCGTATTGGGGGCCAGGAGCTCGCGCAGCACGTGGAGCAAGATAACGTACAGCATCCACGCCCCGATGTAGGCCACAGCGGCCACCTCCCAGTCATCAGGGAGGTGCCAGGTACGGGCCATGAGGCTGACAAAGCCCATCAACAGCAGAGCGCGGCCGCCCGGCACCATCACGCGGGACAGCCGCGTGATCCCCTGGGCAAGCCCTCTGTCCCGGGCGTCCTGGGCGAACCCCTCGGTCAGCCGCGGCAGCAGCCACCACAGCGCCACCAGTGCGCCTGCCATCAGGACGCTGAGGACCGCCGCCAGCCACAGATTCACGCCGGCAATGCCCGCCCCCGCCTGCGAGAGCGCCCGGCTGATCCGTTGCGCCAGCGAGCTCATCTCACCGCCGATGTCCCCGGCGGTGGCCGCCGTCAGCGGCTCGGTGGTGCGGGCCATCAGGCTGCGCGAGCGTCGGGTGCGCAGGCCGGCGGTCAGGTTCAGTGACAGGCTCGCGGCGGCCTCGCTCACTCGGACCGTCTGGGCGATGGTGTCATCCAGCAGCCTCTCCAGCTCCTCGGCGACGGCGGCCCGATTCTCCAGGACACCCACGGCGCTCTGCATCGCGGCCGCCAGGTCGCCGGTCTTCCAGGTGCCCGAGGCGGTGCGGGCGGCGATGGAGTCCTGCCGGTACCCGGCCAGCTCGCGGGTCAGTTCCGCTCGGCGCGCCAGCGCCTCATCGAACAGGGCGCCCATCTGTGCCACGGTCTCATCCGCGCGGTCGCGGGCTTCCGCCACGAAGGCCAGCGGCAGGCCGCCGGTCATGAGCAGACCCGGCAGGCGATGCTCCTGCTTGCCCAGCTCCGCCGCCAGCCTCACCGCGTCATCCAGGTGCTTCTGATAGCGGGCCCGCTCGGCCAGCATGGCCGCGGCCTGCATGCGCGCCTGACGCGACAGCGTGGCCACAAGAGCCAGGCGGTCGGCGGCCGTCAGTGGCCGGTCGGGCTGCTCGGAGGTCAGTTGCTCCAATGACTCGGTGACCTGGACGTCTCGGGCCAGCCGACTGGCCGCCGCGGCCGCCGGTGAGACCTGCGGGCCTCGCAGGCTTCCACCCGGCGCCTCGGAACCGCCGCGGGCCCCCGGGCCCACCGCCGTCTCCCCCGCGGCCGCCTCGCCCTCCGGGCCCGCGCCCTGGGCCGCCACCTCGGACTCCGCGGCACCGGAGACCACGGCTCCGGCACCGGCGCCCACCGCCAGCGGCACCAGCGACGACATCGGCTCCGTCACCCCCGCCGGCATCTCCTCAGCCGTGGCCTCGGTTGAGACGCTTTCGGTCTCGCCGTCCGGCGGCGACTCGGCGGCGGCGGACGTCTTTGGCCTCTCCCGGCGCTCGCGGGCGGCGGGACCCGGAGCCTTCTCGGCGGCCGGTTGCCTGGCCGGCGCCTCGGACCGCGCGGCGTCGGACGAGCTCTCCGCCCTCGCGGCCGGGCCCGGACCCGTGGCCTTGGTGCCACTCCCCTTTCCCTCGCCCGACTCGGCCTTCGGACGCTCGCGAGAGGCGCCTTCCGACCTGGGCAGGGCCGCCTTGCCCTCGCCGGCATCCGCCTTGCCCTGGGACGGGGCCGAGTGCGACCCGGGAGCCGCCGGAGCGGACTTGGACGCTCCGCTCTCGTCCGCATGCGGCTGGGCCGGGCAGGAGGTCGCCGTCAGCAGGGCCAGGATGATGAAGACCGCCGGGAAGGGCGGCCGGCTCGGCGCGAGCAGCCGAAGTCGCTGTCGCGTACCGACGGGCACATGGTGTCGAGCGTACCGGGGGAGCTGCATACTCTTGGTACCTCTGCGCTGGCTTTGAGGGTGACCTTCGTGCCGGGGGGACGTCTGTCCTCCTTGCCGAGAGGCGTGTGGGGCGCGTGGACGGGTGCGGCGGGGAACCTTCGTGGGCTTCGCGGACCCCGGGTAAGCCCCCGGGGCCCACGGCGTGCGCCGGCGCCGCCCGGCTACTCAGGCTCGGAGTACCTGAGCAGCCGCTCCTTGAGCCGCGCGCTGGTCTCCGGAGACAGGGAGACCGGGTTGTCCCTGACCTCCACCATCTGCCTGTCTTGAAGAGCGATCCTGTTGGGGGCCAGATCCTCGGCCAGCAGGACGCCCGGTCCGACGAAGGAGTGTGGCCCCAGCTTCACCCCCGGCATGAGCGTGGCATTGCTCCCGGTGCGACAGTTGTCGGCCATGATGGCCCCGAGCTTGTTGGTGCCCGAGTCCATCTTGCCCTTCCCAAGCACCTCCACCTTGATGTTCCGCTCATCGAAGCGCAGATTGGCCGTAACCGTGCCCGCCCCCAGCGAGCAGTTGTCGCCGATGACCGAATCGCCCACGTAGGCCGAGTGGGTCCAGCAGTTGTCGCCGATCACGCTGTTCTTGATCTCGGTCCCGTAGCCGATCACCGAGCCGGCGCCGATGGAGGTGCAGTTCCGAATCAGCGTGTTGTTGCCGATCACCGCACCCTCACCGATGTAGCACGGGCCCTGGACCACCGAATGCTCGAACACCCGGACGTCGGGGCCGATGTACACGTGCTCGCCCTTGATCACCGAGTGCTCCGAGATCTGGGCCGAGGGGTCGATGTAGCTCTCCTGGTTGGCAAGGAAGTGCTCGTTGAGCTTCAGCAGGTCCCACGGGAGCTTGTAGGAGCCGAAGAATCCCTCGTAGGTGACGGCACGCACGTCCTTTTGGTCCTGGATCATCGCGTGCACGGCCTGCTCGTACTGCGAATCGCCGGGCGGCTGGCGGCGGATGTACTCGAACACATCCGGAGAGAGCATGTACACACCGATGACCGCGTTGTTCGAGGGTTCACAGCCCTTATCCGGCTTCTCGACGATGCCGGTAACGCGGTCGCCCTCGAGGCTGAGAATCCCGAACTTCCAGGTCTCCTCCACCGGCTGGCAGGCGAAGACGATCTCGGAGTTGACCGCCACGGGAAGCATCTTCTTCACAAGCCCGGGGTCGAACACGTCGTCCCCGTTGACCACCAGGAACTTGCCGCCGTTGACCACACTCTCGGTGGACAGCAGAGCATCGGCCATGCCCTTGGCCTCGGTCTGGGTGACGTAAGACATGGCCACCCCGTGGTTCTCGACACCGAAGTAACCCTGGATCTGCTCGGCGTCCTGCCCCGGGGCCACCACGCAGACCGCCTCCATCACCTCGGCCGCCGCCAGTTCCATGATCACGTACTCCATCAGAGGCCGGCCCAGGAGCTTGAACATCGGCTTGGGCTTATTGACCGCCAGCGGGAAGACTCGCTTGCCGCTGCCTGCTGCGAGTATGACTGCTTTCATCGCGGCGCCTCCTGAACCAGACTGGTACCCATGGCGATCAGTTCCTCCAGCCGATCCTCCGTAACTGCCTCGGCGTTCACCTTCATATAGGGCGATGTGCCGCTGGGGCGGACCAGCAGCCAGCCGTCTTCCCAATCCACGCGAATGCCGTCGATGTCATTGACCTCGGCATCCACCGTCGCCAGGCGTTCCGAGACGAACTCCATGACCCGCGGCTTGTCCGCCTCCGCGCAGTCCAGGCGCACCTCGCGGGCGTGGAAGGTGGGCATATCCGCCAGCTCCTGGCGCACCCGGGGCAGGTCGTGGCTGGCCAGCATCAACGATGTGGGATAGACGGTCTCGGAGAAGTAGCCGAGACGGGCGATGATGTAGTGCCCGCACTCCTCCAGGCCCAGAGCGGCGGAGTGCCGGCGGACGGTCTCCGCCACGTGGATGTCGCCCACCACCGTGCGGATCAGCGTGCCGCCCACTCTCTTCACGGCATCCTCCACGAAGCGGCCGGTCTCCACCGACCCCACGGCGACCTTCTTGACCGCCGTCGACAGCACAGTCATCGCCATGGCAGCATTCGCCTGCTGCAGGCCGATGAAGCCATCCCGGTCCAGGAACACCACGCGGTCGTTGTCGCCGTCGTAACACACGCCGCCGTCGGCGTCCCTGTCGCGCACCAGAGCGATGGTGCGTGCCAGTGTGCGCGCCATCGGTTCGGGGTCGCGGTCGCACTTCTCGATATCCGGCACGCAGTTGTGCGAGATGACCTCATGCCCCTGACGGCGCAGGATGTCGGGCATGTGCAGGGAGTGGGGGCCGCAGGCGCAGTCGACCACCAGTCTCAGCGGCCGCAAAGGAGGCGGGCACAGTGCTTCCAGCCTCGAGTAGTAGGTCTCCGCGCCATCCACGAACTCCGCCGTCCCGCGAGGACCACCGGGCAGGACAACCGGCCCGAAGAAGGCCCGCTCCACGGGCTCCTGGTCCACCCACATCCCCAGATGGTTGCAGAGCTTGAACCCGTTGTACTCCGGGGGATTGTGACTGGCGGTCACTGCCACTCCTGCATCGAAGCCCAGCTCTCGGGTGAGGAAGTAGACGCCGGGGGTAGACAGGACGCCGAGGCGGACCACGTGCAGGCCGTAGCGTACCAGCTCCTGCACCAGCTTCTCCTCCAGCATCGGCCCACTGCGGCGGGTGTCCCGGCCGACACAGACGCGTCGGCCCGGGCCAAGCGTCTGCGCGAAGGCCTGGGCCAAGCGCTCCACGACCTCGTCGGTGATCGTCTCACCCACGATGCCGCGCACACCACAAGAACCGAAAAGCCCACGCGGTCGATCGAGTGACAAGTTACAGTAGCCTCCTGGCCATCTGCCTGCCGGCTCCGGCGCTCTTTGGCCCGACGGGAATCGACGGGCGGCCCCGGAGCCGCTCGCAGCGCGCGTCGGCATGAGGCATGCCGACCCCGCTCCGGGTGAGGACCCCGGCCGCCGACAGCGCGGCACCCAAGGTGAATGGCCGCGGGGCCCCAAGCCTCGTCAGAACTTTTTCGGCCACTCCGGTGCAGGCCGAAAACGCAGATGGCGGCGAAATGAATCTCGGACACAGTAGTGCAAAGCAAACGGCGAGTCAAGCCCGCGCGCGCCCCACAACGCTCCGAGAGCCCGTGCCCGGATCACGCCACCGGGCAGCCACTACTGCGCCGAAGCCTCCGGGCAGATGCCCACGGCGTGGTACTCCGTAGAGAACCCCAGCTTCTCAGACACCCGGAACGACGCGTGGTTATCCACCGCCACCGTCCACACCGGCACCCGGCCCTCCGAGAGGATCGCGGAGACAACCCCGGCCCCGCAGGCCGTGCACAGGCCCATGCTCCGGCTGTCGGAGGATGTGGCCACACCAATGTCGTCGTGTCGCAGGGACCGGCCGAACGTCACCGCCGCCGAGGCCACCTCGAGCCCCCGCACGGCGGCGACGATGATGCCCTCCCGAAGCTGGCGCTCCCAGGTTCCCCAGCCCTCCCGGAGCCATTGCAGCTCCTCGGGGGCCTTGCGCATCAGGGCGGCGTCCTCAACGCCCAGCCGTCGCACCTGGATGCCCTCTTCCGGCTGCGGCACGGAGGGTGCCCGTGAGACGGTCTTTTGCTCCACCCGGTGCATGCCCAAAGACGCCCCATAGGCCTCCTGCGCCGTGGCCAGGATGTCGTCCGCGATCTCTGCCGGCGCCCAGAGCTGTCGGGTCGGGCCGGCCTCTTGCAGCATCGGCAGGAGCTTGCCCATGTCATCACCGTAGGCGAAGACCATGGGGTGCTGTGAGTCGGCGCGGATCACCACGTTCCCCAGGCCTTCCGGGTCGTCCACCAGTACGGTGGCCTGCCCGGTGAGCAGGAAGTGCAGGGGAATCACGGTCCGGGCGCTGTCGCCGACCCTGTCGATCAGTCGCGGGTAGCCGCCGGGCTCCAGGATCATGCAAGCTGTCTCCTTGGTCGGGCCGGCCACATCCGGCCGACATCACTGTGTCCCAACACGTGCGGCCCCGGGCCGACAGACCCCCAACTCACCCCAGGCCCAAACGCATTGCAGCCACATCTGTTCGCAGTCGCGCCCGGAACGCTCGCTCCCGCTTGGCGCGACCCTTCTCCCCCCTCCTTTGGTCTCCGCCGGTGCCGCCCTGCGAGACGGAGTGCAGGCGGCCCGAAGAGACGCCGAGAGGCGGGGGAGGGAGGCGACGTGACACCGGGCCTACCGGCAGCCCGCATAGTCTGAGCCTCAAGGGCGTCTTGGCGGTGCCCCCAGGCCTCGCGACGGCAGGGGCCTCGGTCTCATCCGGAGCGGGCCACGCCTGCCCACGGGGGCTCGGCCCGCTCAAGGCCCACCCGTCACTTGATCTTCTCCGGCTTGCACAGGTACTCCGGGGAGACCGCCGTGCGGCCGCAGGAGTTGCAGATGTAGGCCACCTCGGGCAGCTTGCCCGAGCACATGTGGCGCTGATTCACGATCATGGCCCCGCACCACTCGCAGGCCTCATCGTCGTGATCGATGGGGGTACACATGTGGCCGGCCTCGCAGGTGGCCTCGCCGCAGGTAGCGCAGACGTGCTTCTTATCCTCAGACATCGCTGGGTCTTCCTTTCGTCGGTGGGTCCCGCTCCGGTCGAGGCGCCGAAGCGGTAGGTGTTGGTGGCCTTTGCGGGTGGCCCGGTCCGAAGAGCGATGGCCGCCGCTGACCTCAACCGTCGCCATCGGGATAAGCATCGGCGGACTGTGGAGCCGGTACCACGAGCGCACGGCCGCCAGGCCGTCCGGCATCGCCCCAGGACATCGACAGATATTCCACAGGCGCCCGCGGTATCCTCCTGGGATGCGGCCGTGGCGCGCTCGCGGGACTGCAGACCGCTCCCCCCGGTGCCGGCCGTGGCCGGCCTGCCCCCGAGGACCGGCGATGCACGAAGAGGGGTTTGGCGCACGAAGAGCGAATACCGCGAGGAACTTTGCCCGCTCGGTATCGCGGGCGGCCGATGGAGGATGCAGCCGTGTACCATGACGACAACCGCGAGCAAGTCCCGTTCGAGCTGGCGCTGAGTGAGGACGAGCGCCGACTGATCGATGAGGAGCTGTTCTGGGTGGTGGGTGACCTCGCCAAGAGGCTATCACTCGGCCTGCTCCGTGGTAATGAGATCATCGTGCTGCTCTCCGGTGAGGAGTTGGAGGAGCTCGCCGAGCACCTGGCGTCCGCGCTCAACCACGCTGCGAACCGGGAGGCCGGAAAGCGCCTGCAGTGCCTCTATGCGCGGATCGCGGCCATGCGTGATGCCGCACTCAATCGGCCCTCCTCCCCGCCACCCGTTGTTGGCCTTGAGCGGATCACGCTGGCGCCCCAGACGATCTCTCGCCTGATGTACGACTGGGAGGGAGAAGACGCCGCGGTTCGCACCAACCCGAACCTGGCCCTGCAGGACGTCGAGGGCTCGCAGGAGTTCCGCAATGCCCGCACCCTCCTGCGGGCCATGGCGGAAGCCGGGACGGTCAAAGCCACGGCCGCCAAGAACCTCAATCGCGCCTTCTCCGCACAGATGCTGGAGGCCCTCGAGATGGCACCGGAGCAGCGCGCCGGCATCCGAGCGCTCTGCAGGGTCATCAACGAAGCCGACGTCTTCGAGCTCCGGCGCCTGCGAGTTCTCTGTCAGATTGCGCGCCTCGTCGCGTTTCGCAAGGGGGAGTTCAGGGTCACGAAACGCGGCCAGACCCTCCTCGACGACGACAGGGCCGGCGAGCTTTACGAGACGCTCTTCCGCACGTACTTCCGCGAGCTCAACTGGGCGTATCTGTACTACCGCAGCCCGGGTCTGCACAAAAGCCTGCAGCCGGGCGCCGGGCTTGTGCTCTTCGTGCTCTCCCTGTATCCCGAGTCCTGGTTGGGCGTGGAGGGCATCGGCGAAGCCGCGCTCCCTCGGGCGATCAAGCAGGATCTTCAGAACGCGCCGTACTGGACGCCCGGACGCGCGGTGGACAGCGTCATCCTCGTGCCCCTGAGCTGGTTCGGCCTCGTCGAGCGCCCGACCGAGGATCCGCCCCGGGGCGAGCAGCGGCGGGTGAGGACGACGCCCCTGTACAGCAAGTTCCTCAGCTTCCATCCCTGATCGCCGACCTGGCTCCGGCGATGTGCGGGGCAACCGACGGCCGCAGGGCCACCTTCCCACGGGCCCTCTTGGCTGCTCGCGTGCGATTGCGGCATGCCCCGGAAGGAGCCGTTCCCGGTGCGGCGAACCTCTCCTTGCTCGGGTACGTGCGGTGACCGCCGGGGGACCGCAGCCGTGTCTGACCGGCAGCCCGGGCCGTTTGGCCAACCTCTCCCGGGCGCCCGCTGCGCGGGCTGGGAGAGGTTGGAACGGCGCAGGAGCGGGCCTGGGGCGAGCCACCGCCGCCGCAGAACACCGCAGAACGTCCGCAGTCGATGGCCTCTGCCGGTGTGGTACCGACATGGGCCGCAGGAGGTTGGAGAGCAA
>CAZXDD010000010.1:0-12940 GCA_964639415.1 uncultured Armatimonadia bacterium | reverse complement strand
CGCCTATGATGTGGGCGCCGGAGCCATTGGGCGCTCCGGGGCAGGGGCGTCCGGGAGCGTCAGGCGGTCCTCCGGACCGCTTGCGAGTGAGGGGCCGGCCTGGGGCGGATTGCCGCCCGCGTTGGAGCACCGCCATACGTTCGCAGGCTATGGCATCTCCCGGTGTGGTACCGGCATGGGCCGCACGAGGTCGGCGGATGACAAGGCGGGTGGTGGCTCTCGGCAGTGCGCCCCTCACCCGCCAGACCGGACCCGCGGAGCGGGCCGGTCTGCCGACCTCTCCCGGACGCTCGCTGGGAGAGGTGAGGAACGCCGGCGTTGTCCATTGGCCGTTCCGCGCCACGAACCACGCGCCACGGCCGTTGCCGCCGTCAACGCCGCTTGCTTTTGGCCACCGTCCCCTCCGGCGTGACCGCCTCAACCCCCGCCCACTTCAGGCGCTCCATCAAGCGCGGTAGGTCCGCCTGGGCGACCAGGAGCGCGTCGTCCCCGACCGGCGCGATGGCGGCCTCCCTGATGGTTCTGTCGTCCAAGAGCACCGCGCGCTGCCGCGCATCCTTGCACCGGACCAGGGTACCGGGCTCCAGGATCATCTGGGACTTGCGGCCCGACCAGCCCCGCACGGCGATCTGCAGGAGCCCCGGCACCCTGCCGGTGGTGCGCTCACGCAGGAAGGCGTCCAGCTCCGAGGCGAGAGCACCGGCTTTGACGGCGCGTTTCACCGAAGCCTCCGTCAACTTCCGGGCGCCGTCCTCGTGGCGCTCGCACCAGCGGTCCAGGAGTCCCGCGGTCTGTAGGTCCAGCCCGGATCTGTTGACGCTTATCACGCCGTCGGGTCGTAGCGAGACGGAGCGCGCCGGTTTGTCGTTGTAGAGGGTGAAGCACATTGCCTCGGTCTTCAGCGCTGTGGCGATGGTCTTGAGCTGGGGCGGTGTGTCGGGCAGGAGCAGGAGCAGTGTGCCCAGGGGCCTGCCGGGGAGGCCCGCGGCCAGGGCCGCGTCACGTTCCTCCCGGCTCGCGAACTCCAGCACATGCGCTCCTCTGCGCAGGACCAGACGCTGGCGCGCTTGCGCCCACTCGTTGATCTCGGCCACCACATTCTGCGGCAGCGGCGCCTGCGACCCGGCGGCCAGTTTCTCCAGCAGCTCGTCCGTGGTCCCGCCACGCTCGAGCCCCGCGTGTACCGACTGCCGGCTAAGGGAGTAGTGCACTGTGTGGTCGCGCACCTGTGTGCGCTCGCCAAAGCACTCCAGGACCGCGAGATCATCGGCTGCGATCCGGTCCAGCCAGGCGATGATCTCCAGGTTCGGCTGCACCACCCAGGCGTCTCGGCGGCCGGTGGCCTCCTCCCCCCCGAATGCGCCGGTCGTGATCGCCACGCCGGTCTCGGTGAGGCGGAAGGCCTCGACATGTCCGTCTCGCAGCCCAACCTCCACCGCCCCCAGAGCGTGCAGCCACGTGCCCAGCATATGCTCCAGCAGGACGTGCTCGCGCCGGGCCCAGCCGTCCTGCAGCAGTTTCTCGCGCTCCTTTCCGACGGGGGGACGCGATAGCAACCTCGCCTGCGTCCCGAGGTAGCTCTCGAGGTAGTCGGGGCCGATGCGCGCGAACAGCGCCCGGCTGAGATCGCCGACTGAGTGGAACTCGCAGGGGTTGTCCAGGGCACCGATGCCCACCATCAAGGCCAGCCTGCTGATTGGCGGCGGGATCATCCATCGGCCCAGGGCCGCCATCCGCGGGCCCTGCTGCTCACACGCAAGCCATTCCTCGGCCGTCAAGAACCCCAATATCGCCCGTTCCGCCCACTGCACCACCGAGAGATGACCTTGGGAGCCGGACGCTCGCAGGCGGCCGTCCACTACCTGCAGGACCCCGGCCCGCCACAGGGCATACACCATTTCGTCCAGCAGGTAGGGGAAGGGCAGGGCGCCCAGGGTCTCAAGATCGTCCCAGCCCAGTGCCCGGGCCAGCTTCGCGCGGTCGGCGGCGCGCACTCGCTGGGTCTGGGTCAGAGCCAGACCGCCCTGACGCGACACCTGCCTGTGAAAATCCTCCAGCATGAACAACACTTCATGGGGGCGCCGATAGTGCGTGACGGCCGGGGGGGTGACGGTCTCCAGCTCGATGGGGACAAATGGGTCGTCGCCGGCCCACTGCATGACCCGAGGGTCCACGCACAGCGGCGCAGAGGGCGAACGGTACTTCGTACGGCGTAGTGGATCGCACTCCAGCACCAGCCCACGCTCCACCAGGCTCGCCATGTACCGCATCGCGGTATTCGGCCCCCGCACGTCAGACCCATCGTGCAGACCGCACGCCGCAATCGTCAGGGCCACCTCGAGCGGGCCGGCCAGGCCCCGGAAACGAGAGAAGTTCTGCAGGACCTGCCGGTCACGAAGCGGGAGCCCCTCCACCACCTTCCTCATCGCCTCCGGGTCGGCCAGCAGGCCAAGCATGTGCCGCAGGCACTCGTCGCGAGTGCGGCACCGCTTCCCGCCATAGGTCGCGGCAATGGCGTGGAGTCGATCGGCGGGGAGGTCCGGCAGGATCTCCGTCCAGTCGTTGGTGGCTTCATCGAGGATGTTCATCGCCGGGGGGGCTCTCCTTCACAGAGCACGGGCGGGACCGCAGGCGTCCCGCCGTCGCCGCCATTCTCACCGTCTTGGGGTAGGCGTCCCGCCGTCGCCGTTCTCCCCTGGCCCGAGCGGCCGGGGTGAGGCGATCTGAGTGCCCTTCGCCCTACGGGCCGGACCTCAACGGCGAACGGCAATGCGGGTCCCGCTCAGCGGCGACCCGCGGTCGCACGAACGGCAGGTGCCGTTCGCCTACTCGTCGTCATCGTCGTCATCATCCCAGTCCTCGTCATCGTCCCAGTCCTCGTCATCCTCGCTTTCGGGCTCCGGCTCATCATACCAGGAGTACTCTTCGTCATCCTCTAGGTCCGCGTCATATCTGAGCTGATTGTGCCAGTCACTGAATGTGGAGATCGGGACTATCCTGGCCAGATGCCCCGCCTTCTCCAGGGCCGCCACCAGCTTGTCCACACCACCCGGGCTCACGACGGCGATGGTGGGGGAAAGCCTGCTGAGGATGTAGGGTGCCGTCCGCTTGTCGCCCTGGAGCGTATCCATCAGCATCTTGTCCGCCGTCTCCAGAAGCTGAACGCCGCAGTGCAGTGTCGGGACACTCACAGGTTCGTCCGCGCCGTCAGAGGGTTTGCGCATGCTGCAGCACCTCGTCGCCGTACAGTATCTCGTAAGCGTAGCCCTGCTCGGTCAAGAACCTCTGCCGGTTGGCGGCGAAGGTCTGGTCCACGGTATCGCGGGTCACCAGGGTGTAGAAGTGGGCCTGGCTCCCGTCTTTCTTCGGGCGCACAATCCGCCCCAGGCGCTGGGCCTCCTCCTGGCGGCTGCCGAAGGTGCCCGAGATCTCGATGGCCACATTGGCATCGGGCAGGTCGATGCTGAAGTTGCCGACCTTGGACAGCACCAGCAGGCGCACCTCCTGCCGCCGGAACTGCTCGAAGAGCTCCCGCCGCCTGGCCACGGGAGTCTTGCCGGTGATCAGGGGCGCCCCCAGCTCCTCGGCCACCCGCTCGAGCTGGTCCAGGTAGGTGCCGATCACCAGCGTGTTCGCCCCATTGTGCCGCCCCAGGAGCGCCTTGAGCACCTCGAGCTTGGCGGGGTTGTGGGCGGCCACAGCGTATTGGTGCCGCCTCTGGGCGGTGGCGTATTCCATCCGGAGATCGTCGGGAAGCGGGATGCGGACTTCGTGGCAGCAGGCCGTGGCGATCCAGCCCTGACGCTCCAGGTCCTTCCACGGTACATCGTACTTCTTGGGGCCGATGAGGGAGAACACATCCCCCTCTCTGCCGTCCTCCCGCACCAGCGTTGCCGTCAGCCCCAGCCGCCGGCGGGCCTGCAGGTCCGCCGTGATGCGGAAGATCGGGGCCGGCAAGAGGTGTACCTCGTCGTAGATCACAAGACCCCAGTCGCGGGCGTCGAAGAGCGAGAAGTGCGTGAACTCCGCCTCCGGAGCCCTGCTCTTGCGGTGGGTCAGGATCTGGTAGGTGCTCACCGTCACCGGCCGGATGTCCTTGGCAAGGCCCGTGTACTCACCGATCTGCTCGGGCTCCAGGGTTGTCTTGTCCAAAAGCTCGTCGATCCACTGCCGGACGGCCACGGTGTTGGGAGTGAGGATCAGGGTGGAGCACTCGGTGGCGGCCATCACGGCCATCCCCACCAGCGTCTTTCCGGCGCCGCAGGGCAAGACGATGGTGCCGCTGCCGCCCCGCGCCGTGCCGCCGGCATGGAACACCTCCGCGGCTTCCATCTGGTAATCCCGCAGCCTCAGCGTCGCGCTACCCAGGGTCACGGTGCGCAGGCTCAGTTGCAGATCCTCGCCCCGCACGTAGCCGGCGAGGTCCTCGGCCGGATACCCCACGCGCAGCAGGGCCTGCTTCACATGCCCGCGCATCCCCGGACGAATCGGCAACTCCGTGTCCGACAGGCCCTCCGCCAGGCAGGGACGCGTGGCGGGATGAGTGGCGATTTCGGCGATCAGGGCGCGGTCGTCGCTGACCAGGAGCAGCTCGTCCCCACGCCTGAGCAGCCGGACGCGTCCGTAACGCGAGACGTACTCGGCGATGTCGCGAACCACATTGGCCGGAAGCTCGTACCGGCTGTAGTCGGACAGCGCCGCCACGATGTCCTCCGCGGAGAGCCCGGAGGCGGCGGCGTTCCACAGGGACAGCGGGGTGATGCGGTACGTATGCACATGCTCGGGGGACTTTTCCAGCTCGGCGAAGCGCACCAGGGCGTCGCGGGCCACTGTGGCGCAGGGGCTTGCGACCTCGAGAAGTACGGTGGCATCGCTTTGTACGGTCAGGGGACGGTCGAGATGCATAGGGCGGGCAACCTCATCTCACACAGGGCCCGGCGCGAACAGGGCGGTAGTTTCCGGAAGCTCCCGCGGGGGGTACGGCGGGGAATGGCGGGGCCGGCGGGACATGCGAGGGATTGTAGCAGCGCGGGAATGTAGCGTCAAGCCGGTCCGGGCGGTTAACGGCCGTGGCGCGTGGTTCGTGGCGCGTGGCGTGAGAGGGCGACGACCGTTGGCGGGGCGGGCGAACGGCGCGGAACGGCAACGGCGCCGCTCCCTGCCGGTCTGTGGACCCGCTTTCCCTCTCTTTCGCGATGGGGCCGCTCAGGAGAGGGCAACGGCAACGGCGCCGCTCCCTGCGGGTCTGTCGACCCGCTTTCCCTCTCCTTCGCGATGGGGCCGCTCAGGGGAGGGCAACGGCAACGGCGCCGCTCCCTGCGGGTCTGTGGACGCGCTTTCCCTCTGCTTGGCGCTGCGGCCGCTCAGAAGAGGGCTACGGCGACGGCGCCGCTCCCTGCGGGTCTGTGGACCCGCTTTCCCTCTCCTTCGCGATGCGGCCGCTCAGGAGAGGGCTACGGCAACGGCGGACGGCAAACGGCGAACGGCAGTGCGGGTCCCGCCTCGCGGTGACCCGCGGTCCCAGGAACGACAGGCGCCGTCCCCGCCGTTTCCCGCCACACGCCACGGCCGTTGCCGCCGTTCGCCTACTGCCTGAGCTCCTCTACCCGCTCCATGACTTTCCGCATCGCGGCGGCCACGTCCGTCAGGGACTGCCGGCTCACGTCGATGAACCCCGGGAGCGAGATCAAGCGCCGGTTGAGGTCCTCAGCCACCGGCAGGGAGGGGCTCGGCGGCGCATCCGTGCGCGTAGGGTCGAAGAAGCAGCCGGGCAGCTCTCGGCGGTCGACGGTGGTGAACAGCGGCGCCGCGTGGAGCAGGCCGTAGGTGAAGTTGATGTCCGAGTAGCGGTCGGCGGTGACCGGGGCGCCCTCGGCCGCCATCGCAGCCACGATGCGCTCCCGGCTTGCGACGCCCAGCGCTTCCGGGGTGAGCTTGAACTTGTACTCCAGATACCCGCCCCGGGTGGCCCCGGGCAGAGCGTCGATGACCTCCAGCCCCGGACAGCCCCGCAACTGCTCGTTGAGGTACTCGTAGTTCTCGCTACGCCTGGCGTTGAGCTCCGGGAGGCGCTCCAGACCGACCTTCGCCATGGCGATGGCCCACGGATGTGCCCTGTACTTGATCCCCAGGCTCATGTCGCCGATCTGGTTGACCACCTCCACCGCGCCAGTTCGTGGGCGGCCGAAGTGGCCCAGCAGGATCATGCGGTCCAGCAGCACCGGGTCATCGGTGACGGCCACCCCCGCCTCGCCGCCGCTGACGGCCTTGCTCCCCTGCATCGAGAAGCAGCCGATCCGGCCGAAGCCGCCCACGGGCCTGCCTTTCCACATTGCGCCGTGGGCGTGGCTGGCGTCCTCGATCAGGGCGAGGTTGTGCCGGTCGGCGATGTCGCAGATGCGGTCCATGTCGCAGACGTTGCCGAACACGTGCACCACGCACAGGGCCTTGGTGCGCGGGGTGATGCGGAGCTCGATATCGTCGGGGTCGATGGTCAGCGTCTCGGGTCGGATGTCGCAAAAGACGGGGGTGGCGGCGCAGTGGAGCGCCGGAGTGGCCGTGGCGTGCCAGGTGTAGCTGGGCATGAGGACCTCGTCACCCGGCCCCACGCCCACGGCGAAGTAGGCGCTGTGCAAGGTGGCGGTGCCGCTGTTCATGCACAGGGCGTAGCGGCTGCCGGTGAGGGCGCTGAAGGCGGCCTCGAACTCGCCGATGACGCCGGTCGGCCCGCTGATGCTCACCGTGCCCTGCCCAAGCAGGTCCATCACCGCGGCCTTCACCGCATCATCCACCTGCACCCAGCGTTCCGCAGGTGGCGTCGCAACGGCCTTGGGTCCCCCGAGCAGGGCGAGCTGGCTCATACCGGGCCTCCCGTGGTGGTGGCGAAGAGAACGTCGCCCGGCCTCCCTTCGTCCGCCCACCCGGTCCAACCTCCCGCCGCCGATGCGCTACCTGTTCGTGTTGTACTTCTTGTTCCACTTGGCGATGCTCTTCCAGCGTTCCTCGTGCTCTCTTTCCAGGCGCTCGTCCAGCCGCCGGGCCGCATAGTCCTGCTCCCGCTGCAGGGCGCGATAGCTCTTGAGACGCGCCTCGGACAGCTCGCCGCTGTCGAGGGCCACCGCCACGGCGCAGCCCGGCTCGCCGCAGTGGGTGCAGTCCCGGAAGCGACAGTCCTCCGCCAGCGCCTCGATATCCTCGAAGGTCGCCGCCACGCCCTCACCCGGGTCCCACAATTGCAGCTCGCGCAGCCCCGGGGTGTCGATGACCATGGCCCCGCCGGGGAGGAAGAACAGCTCGCGGTGGGTGGTGGCATGGCGCCCGCGGGCGTCGGACTGTCGCACGGCCAAGGTACGCTGCACCTCGCGCCCCAGAAGCCTGTTGAGCAAGGTTGACTTGCCCACACCGGAGGATCCCAGCAGGGCCACCGTGGCCGCCGGCCGCAGGTAGACCTCCAGGGCCTCGAGGCCCTGACCGGAGACGGCGCTCACCGCGTGTACCGGCATGCCCGGAGCGGCTTCTCGCGCCTCGGCCAAGAACTGTGTGAGGTCCGGGCAGCCGTCGGCCTTGGTGAGCAGGATCACCGGCTGGGCCCCGCTGCCCCAGGCCATCGCCGCGTAGCGCTCCAGCCGTCGGGGGTTGAACTCGTGGTCGAGAGCGGTCATGATAAGCACGGTGTCGACATTGGCCGCCAGCACCTGCCGCCGGGTCTCCTGGCCGGCGGCATTGCGGGAGAAGTGGCTCCTGCGGGGCAGTACGGCGTGGATCAAGAAGGTGCCGGCGCCCGGGGGCTCCGTGACGGCGACCCAGTCGCCGACCACGGGGAACCCCTCCATCGGCAGCGTATGGTGGCGCAGCCGGCCGGCCAAAGAGGCCGCGGCCTCCTGCTCGCCGTCGCCGATCGTATAGTGCTCCCGGTGTGCCACGATGACACGCGCCGGTCGCAGTCTCTCGTCACCAAGAGCTTCCAGACTCTCTTCGTATCCTGCATCCCAACCCAGCATGTTCAGGCCCAAGGCTCTCCCCCTGCGTTGTTTCGGGTCCGTCGCGAGCGGGCGCCCTCGCCCCGCCCCGCAGGCACCTGTTATCCCCGCCGTGTAGACCGCGGCCGCGAGCGTGCTAAGGGGTGGCGGACCCCGGGCGGCCGCCCATCCACGGCCGCGCGCGCTGTCCTATCCGGCTTCCGCCAGCGCCCTGAGCACCCGCTCCCGCACGATGGCGAGGCCCTCGGGCGTCGGAGCGGCCAGGAGCTCATCCACCCGCTCCTGCAGCTCATCGCGGGCCGCCTCCTGCTGTCCCAGTTGCCACAGATAGCTGTAGTCCTCGATCCCCTCCCTCCAGGCCTCCCATCTCTTGCCGGGAATCAGCTCCTCGGCATCTCCGTCGTAGATCACCGCATAGTCACGGCGTGCTTCGTCCCAGCGGTCCCAGTTACTCCCCCCGCAGTCGGCATAGGCCCAGAAGCCCTGCCCGGTTATGCCCTCGCGCCAGCATCTCCAGAACGACAGCCGATAGCGCTCAAATGCCGGCGCCGCGAACCCCAGGACCTGGTAGGACCAAAACAGCTTCGAGTTCTCCCGGAAGAAGGGCAGAAGCTCCCCTGTGCCCCAGGTCAGCTCCGGGCACCAGACGTCGATCACCGGCGCCATCTGCTGGAGCAGGGCCCTGGTGCAGGCGCTGTAGGGGTTGGCCAGGATGAGCGCCTGGGGATCGGCCCTGCGCATGGCCGCGGCGGCGGTCACGTGCTGCCCCACCCGGGTCGAGGTGGTGGGCTCATCCGCAGGGTACCAGACGATGCGGTCGTAGCCCAAGCCTCGCTCTGCCAGCCCCGCGATCAGCGCCCGGAACCAGGCGATGAACCGCTCCTGCCACAGTGCAGAGCCCACCTCCAGCTCCTGGCGCAGCTTGAGGTTGGTCTCCCACTCAAACTGCGGCCACAGAAGCAGCCAGCGGGCATTGTCGTGGGCCTGCAGCGCGGCGTCGAACTTCGTCCAGTCCAAAGGCAGCAGCTTCCCCTCCTCGTCGAAGCTCGGGAAGGGGATGAGCCCCGAGGGCCAGCAGTAGGCGTTGGTGTGGTGGGCGAGCAGATCGGCCCGGGCCTGCTCCCAGCGGTCCCTGAGCAGCGGCTCGTGCTGGTACGAGTAGCTCCAGGTGGCGATGGGCAACTCCTGCGGCAGGCGGACGGGCAGCACCTCCAGCGAAAACGGAACGCTCAGAGCAAACCGTTCGTCGGCCAGCACCAACTCCGCCCGGTACTTCCCCGGCGTGGCGCCCCGGCTCGAGACGTCCAGCCACAGTTGCCTGAACACTCCCGGCGGCAGGTGCATACGGGGCCTGCCCTCCCGCAGTGTCAGCCGCGGCAGGGGGTCGGCCAGCAGGCCACCCGTGCCGTCCTCGATGTGAACCGCCTCGCGCAGGGTGACCCCCGGTGCGCCGGGGCCCTCCAGCCCCTCCACGGACACCGCGAGCTCCACAGACTCCCGGGTCAGATTGCACAGTGTGATCGCCACCTGCTCGCGCTCGTCGGTGCCCATCAGTGCCGCGGCCCGGCCGGGCGCGTCCTGCGGCACCAGCCCGAGCACCGGCAGCTCGGAGAAGGGGTCCTGGCTCCAGGCGGCCACCGGCACCGCTCCCTCCAGACGCCGGGCGTTGACCTCGGCCAGCACCCGGAACAGGTCCGCATGGAGGGGGAAGTACGGCGGCCCCCTGCGATAGTCCACACGATCCGGAAGATCATCGGTGGTCTCGATGCGCGCGGCCAGGGCTGCCAACTGCTCCAGGGCCGCGCCATCGTCGGCGGCCTCGGCGGCCGCTGCCGCCGTCTCAAGATCGCGGGCGAAACGCCGGCGCAGGTGCTGCTGCCGCAGCCGCTTCTCGAAATCCGGGGTCGCCTCGATCACCTCCACATCGTCAAACCACACCGTTCCGGTGGCCTGGTGCAGGTAGCACATGATGGTGATCTTGCCGCCGGCCCCCGAATCCAACGGCCCGAGTGTGACCTCCTTCCAGCCGAAGGTGCCCGTCTCCCGCTCGGTGGCCCGGTCGCGACCGCCGATCCCCTCGATGTACAGCCGCGCCCCCATGCTTCCACCACCCGCTGCGGGGGTGATCTCCTCGCCCCTGATCCACGCCCGGAAGTAGTAGCGCCGATTGGGCTTGACGACGACGGCCTGCTGGCCGCGGGTGTAGCTGGTGGGCTTGTCGTGGTGCAGGCGCAGGGAGCGCTGGCCGCTGTGGGACACGGCGGGGTCGATGCCGACGGCTCCGGCTTCGGGAGGCGCCGTCGGCCAGCGCTCCCACTCCAGCGCCCAGCCGGTTGGGTCCAGCATCTCGAAGCCCGGGTTCAAAGGGAGCATCGGCTCCTGAGCCAGGGCGGCTCCGGCCACAAGCAGTGCCATCATAACCATCGTGGGCCTCCCGCCGGCGGTTGCATGGTGTAAGGTCCGCATGTCCTTTTCGCCCGCGGCCCGTGGCGCTCCTGCCCTGAGGCGATGCGGAGGTCCTATCGTGGTGCGCCACGGCCGGGGGCAGTTCTGCGACTCGTGCCGACGTCGACGGCGCCCCACCCCTGCGACCGCAAGCGGCCGCTGTCCCCTCTCCCTTACGCCCGCAAACGGCGCGGGCGACGGGAGGAGGGGACAACGGAAACGTCCCACGCGCCACGGCCGTTGCCGTTCACCCCTCTCCTGAGCAGCCGTCTCGCGAAGGAGGGGGGAGGGGGTGAGGCATCATCAGTGCCGTTGCCGTTGGCCGTTAGCGGTTGTAGGGCGGCGACCTGTGCGCCGCCGCCGTTCGTCGTTGGTGTTGGATGACCCCTTCGGCGCGGTACAGGCCCGCGCCCTACAGAGCCGCGCCGTCGCCGTTCACCCCTTTCCTGAGCGGCTCCCGCAGGGCGGGCCTGGAGTCCCGCAGGCACGGAGGTTCTCAACAGTGTGTGCCCACGGCCTGGGATGTGCTCGGCGAGCGGCGCCGTCCGCCGTCCCGCGCCACGGCCGTCTACGGTTCGCCTTATCCCTCTTCTGAGCGGCTCCCGCAGGGCGCGACGAAGCAGAGGCAACGTGGTTCGACAGACCCGCAGGGAGAAGCGTCGTTGGCCGTTCGGCGACTCGTGCCGACGTCGACGGCGCCTCACCCCTGCGACCGCAAGCGGCCGCTGTCCCCTCTCCCTTACGCCCGCAAACGGCGCGGGCGACGGGAGGAGGGGACAACGGAAACGTCCCACGCGCCACGGCCGTTGCCGTTCACCCCTCTCCTGAGCAGCCGTCTCGCGAAGGAGGGGGGAGGGGGTGAGGCATCATCAGTGCCGTTGCCGTTGGCCGTTAGCGGTTGTAGGGCGGCGACCTGTGCGCCGCCGCCGTTCGTCGTTGGTGTTGGATGACCCCTTCGGCGCGGTACAGGCCCGCGCCCTACAGAGCCGCGCCGTCGCCGTTCACCCCTTTCCTGAGCGGCTCCCGCAGGGCGGGCCTGGAGTCCCGCAGGCACGGAGGTTCTCAACAGTGTGTGCCCACGGCCTGGGATGTGCTCGGCGAGCGGCGCCGTCCGCCGTCCCGCGCCACGGCCGCTGCGCGCAGGTCGCACCTCCCCGCGCGCGGAACTATCGCGCTGCGCATCCACTCGTCAATCATGGAGGGGCGGAAGATGACTCTCCAAAGAGCGCCCGGGTCGCTCCCATGCCTCCTGGCGGCGTCTCTCTTCGCGTGGCCCGTAGCCGCCGCTCCGGAGGCAGGAGGCAGTCTCGTGATCCGTTTCCAGTCGCCCGCAATCAAGGGAGTCTGTGCATGGCCCAATCTGACGCTCCTGCCCGACGGCAGCGTCGTGGCCCTGATCTTCAACCGGCCCAGCCACGGAGGCATGGCCGGTGATGTGGAGTGCTGGGGCAGCGAGGATGAGGGGCGCACGTGGGTCCGGCGCGGAGTGGTCGCGGCCGGGCCCGACGAGGACTCCAATCGGATGAACGTGGCCGCGGGCCTGGCCACCAATGGTGATCTGTTGGCCGTGGTGAGCGGATGGAGCGGCATCTCGGAGGGCTTCGACAAGATCCTCCAGGCCGTGGTCTGTCGCTCCGCCGACGGGGGCCGCACCTGGCACCAGACATCGGAGCTCGACCCGGTGCCGGAGCCCGGCCTGCGCTTTGGCGGGCTGACCGTGCCCTTCGGCGACATCCTCCCCGGCGCCGACGGCAGGCTCCGTCTCAGCCACTACTGCGGCGCCTCGTACACCACCTTCGTCTCCACCAGCCCCGATGACGGGAGAACCTGGCAAAGCCCGGTGAAGCTGGGTGAGAACACCAATGAGACCGCCCTGCTCCACCTGGGCGAGGGACGCTGGCTCGCCGCCGCTCGCACCAACAGCCCGGCGGACATCCACCTGTACGCCTCGGAAGACGACACGGCGACCTGGGCGGACCGCGGCCCCGTCACCGAGGCCAGCCAGCATCCGGGGCATCTGCTGCGCCTGGGCGATGGGCGCATCCTGCTCACCTACGGTAACCGCGTGGCCACCGAGCTGGGAACGCAGGCGATGCTCAGCGCCGACGAGGGCGAGACGTGGTCGCCGCCGCTGCGCCTGGCCCGGGTGACCAGTGGTGACTCGGGCTATCCCGCGAGCATCCAGCTTCCCGACGGTGCGATGCTCACCGCGTATTACGCAAGGAGTGCGGAAGACTGCGACGAGTACCACATGGGCGTCGTGGTCTGGGACCTCCCGGCGAGGTAGTTCCTATCCGTCTGCCGTCCGTGGGACCGCGGGTCGCCGCCAAGCGGGACCCGCAGCCGTAGCCGTTGCCCTCTCCTGAGCTGTGTTTGCGAGAAAGAGGGAAAGCGGGCCAGCGGCGCGCAGGGAGCGGCGCCGTAGCCGTTAGCCCCCTGCAGTCCCGGTCCCCGCCCCCCCCGGCCATTATTTGAGGTGGGCCACCCGGTGGGCCTCGGGTGGTGAGCCGGTGGCG
>CAZXDD010000009.1:0-31862 GCA_964639415.1 uncultured Armatimonadia bacterium | reverse complement strand
GCGACCGCCATGGCCGCCACCTCCACGGGCAGTTCGCGGAGCGCCAGCTCCGCGGCCCCGTAGCCCGCGGCGATCACCGCCCACTGCTGGGCGCACAGCAGCGGCAGAACGCTACGCCTGAATGCGGACCTCAGTTCGTCGCCGCGGAGGCCCGCCAGCGCAGGGTCCGTGTCCAGCAGGCGGATCGCGGCATCCAGGCGCCGCGGCGAGCCGACCACGAGCCGGTAGTGGCAGCCCACGCCGTCGGCCGTGGCGCCAATGGCCGCACCCAGCGCGGCCCTGAACTGGTTGCGGTCGGGCCGTGCCAGCGAACCCGCCACGCGCCACCCCACCAGCCCCGGGTGCGGATAGACGAAGACGCCCCTCAACGCCCCGGCATCCCGCGCCCGCTGCAGCACCGGGCCCACCTCAGTGGGCTCAGGGAAGCTCAGGGCGTCCCCGGGCTGCCCGGGCTCGCGCTCCGGGTCCGGAACCCGGCCGGGCGTCTCACGCTCGTCCTGCGGCAGCAGCGCAGGCCAGCAGACGATGGTACCCTCCACGAAGCCCCAGTCGTACCCGAAGGCCTCGCGCAGCCGGTCCAGGGCGACCCATGCCGGCTCATCGGCGACGGCGAACCGAGCCTGCACCAGCTCGGTGTTAGGTGCAACGCCGAGGAGCCAGTCACCGCCGGCCGCCGCGGCGATCCGCGAAGCGACCTCCACCACGGTCCCGGTGATGTCCAGCGTAACGCCGGGGTCCAGCAGGACGCGATCCGGCAGCCTGTCCTCGGGGAACCTGGGCACCGCGATGGGCAGGGGACGGGTCGAGGGGTCCTTCTGGCTGCACGCGGGCGCCACTGCGAGCCCCACGGCGACCACGACGAGAAGCACGAACCCAACGGTGCGCGTTTGCATCGGTCCAATCGCCTCCTCCAACCACAGCATCGCGCGAGGCACGGCGCATCCGCGCGACGGCATGGGGGTACTCCGTCTCCGGCCGCGACGCCGGTGGCGCCCGGCCGACCCCGTACCTCGCTGCCTCGGGTCGGCCGGGCCTGCGCCTTGATGCCGGCCACGCGGCTACGGGCCGCCCTGCAAGACGATGTCGGCCTGCGTGCCCTGCCCCTTCGTTACGGCCGCGTTGGCCTCTCCTCCCATCCCCCAGTTGGCCCTGGCCACATAGCTCCCCGCGTACACGTAGTGGATGGTGTAGTTGCCGCCCTCGTCGGCCTCCGCCTGCTTACCGGTTGGCTGGCCGTTCTGGTAGAGTTCCACTTGGCACTGCAGCGGCGTACCCCACTGATCCTCCACGCTACCCACCACCCACCCGACGGAGGGCGTGACATAGACGCCCTTCACGAGCGGACCTATCCGGTCATCGTTCCGGCTGCCACGGTCGGGGAAGGGACCGACCTCGGCGTGATCGTCGAACCACCAGCCGTCGTACTTGAGGATCGTCTCCTCGATCCACTCCACGGCGACCCCGTGGAACTCGTAGCTGTAGGTCCCCGTGGCGCCGTCGAAGCCGGTCTGGGAGACATCCCAGCCGGTGGGGCAACTCCGGACATACGGCTTGTCGTTCTCCTCGTCGTCGACCCAGAAGGTCGGATCGACGAACAGGCCATTGCCCTTCTTCTCCCCGTCCACCATCAAGTCCGCCATATCCTTGTCGGTGGAGGTCACCGTGTAGTAGAGGTTCTGCCCACCCTCCACCGTGGCGGCCGTCCCAACGGTCGCGCCCATGTTGTTGGGGTTCGGGAACCACTGGAGATACGTGTCACCCGGCGCGACAGACACCACCAGCAATGCGACCGCAACGACCACAACCAGCCTGCCCATCTGCATTACCCCTCGCTTGGTGTGCGGCTATGCGACAACAGCGCGCCGTCAGGAAACCCGGAGCCGAGGAGGCACCGGACAGAAAGCACTTGGGGCGCGGCGATGGGGGTGCGCGGGGGGGGGGCCACAAAGAGGACCGGCCGCCCGACGAGCCGGGCCGCCCGGTCTGGTCGCCTCTGTGATCGGCCGGGGCGAGCATCGCGTCTTCCTCCTTCGGATCACTCTGGACGAAGGACGACGACGAAATACCATGATGCATTATACCCACTGAGGCACCGTCCGTCAACTTAGTTCCTACTAATGTACGGACGCTGAGTTTTGGCTGTCTAATCGTCCGGGCCTTCCTTGAGACAGACCCGGCGCGTGGGTATTGGCGCGGAGGGCGGCGAGCAGAGGGGACACGGCGGCCGCGGTGAGCGCAACCTTCGCTGCAGGCCCGCGGTCCTGTGGGGCATTACCTGCGTCGCTTCCAGTGTGCACCTGTGCTGGTTCTGGGGGTCTTCGGGCGATAGGGACGGTAACGAGGTGCCGCGACGCGGGGCAGGCAAGCGGTAGCGCGGGTGCAGCCCCGGGGCCCATCGAGCAGGAGGCCGCACCCGCGGTGGTGGCGTGTGTCGCGACTTCAGAACCTGTAGATCCCGGCCAGTCCCGTCTGAGTGGGCATGCGCTCGGCGGGGACGACGATCACCTCCCCGCCCATGCGCAGAACCAGGTGCCCCAGATCGTCCAGCAGGTCGCCGATGGCCGGATTGGCCATGTCGTCGCGCTCGATCTTGGCCGTCTCGCGGTTCACGCGACCGGGGACTTCGCGATCGGCCTCGAGCAGGAGCGTCCCGACCCGGCCGCTCACGGCGGCCTTCGCCACCCTGGCCGGCTCCCCGCTGCCCATGTCCTGCGCCCTGGCATCCCCGAACTTGCTCACCAGTTCCGCCAGACGCTTGAGGTATCTGGGCTCCATTGCCTGCCAGGCACGGCGGCCCAGCTCCGCAGGCTGCAGGTCCTCGGGGTGGACGCCGATGCTCTCCGGTACGAGGAACGAGTTGCGGCTGATCTTGTGGTATAGCGCCCTGTGCTGGGGCAGGCCCGCAATGAGCAGGGGCAGCCGCGAGGGGTTGGAGTGATGCTCCGAGACGGCCTGATCCACGGCACGGAAGAACCGCTCGGTGTCCTTGTCCAGCTCCTCCTTGCGCGCCCCGTGACCGTGGTGCATGGCGGGTCCGCGGGCGCCGTTGCCGTACGAGGCCACGGTCAGGTGCGGCTCCTTGACCTCCTCGCCCAGAGCGTCGGTGACGGTGCGGGGTACCGCGGGGTGCAGGTCGACCTGGTCGAGAACATCGCGGTTGCCCTCGTAGAGTTTCACTTCGTCGCGACTGATCCCCAAAACCTGGTAGCGATCCGCCGACTGAACGATGCGGATCAGGGGTTTGATATGGAACCTGTCGGCCGCGATGGCCAACTCCGGCACCGGTCGCTGAAGCTTGTAGGCTCGGAACACCCCCGGCGCCCCCAGAACAGCCAGACCGTCGAGGGGGTGGAACCAGAACTGGTCGTCCGCGGCAAGGTCATGGAAGGGGCGCAGATCGGCCTCCGCAACGCGCTTGGGGTAGGCCCGCAGCAACGACTCCTCGAGCTTCTTCACGAGGTTCCGGAACAGCACCGCATTGTGCCTGCTCTCCGGGTGATGCCGCTGAGTGGGTTGATACAGCGAGAGACACGGGGGCTCCGTGGGCTCCAGAAGCCCCGCTGCGAAGTCGGCGGACAGTCTGTCCATGGTATCATCCTTCCTGTGAGTGCTCCGCACGTCCCCGGCCGGCACGGAGGCCGCAGGCGCCGTGGCACCGCCGCCACCCCGGGCCGGCCCGGGAGAAGCCCGCGCAGAGGGACACTGTACCTGTCGTCCACTCCAGGTAGATTCTTCGCCTCGGCCAAGGTCGGCTCCTTCAACCGCCATCCCTTGGTCCCGCGGCCCCTTATCGAGGGCGCCCCGCCGGGCGATAGGTTATAGTTGTCCTCGTCCGCCCTTGTCGGATGTGACGAGCACGTCTACCCGACACCTCTGTTGACGGGCACCGCAGGGCGCACGGCGGTGCGCACGCCCGGCGATGCCGGGATTGCCGTGAGCCCCCACATGCACAGGAGACCGCGATGAGCATCGAGATACGCTCGGAGCGACCGGGAGATCAGGTCGCGATTGATGCCGTGAACAGTCGGGCCTTCGGCCAGATGGGCGAGCCCAACCTCGTGCGCCTGATGCGGGCGCACTATCCCTGCTTTGACCCGCGCTACTCTATCACCGCATGGGACGGCGAACAGATGGTCGGCCATACGCTGATGGCACCGGGGAGCATTCGGTTCATGGGACAGACGGTTCCGGCGCTGATGGTCGGCCCCGTCGCGGTGGTCCCGGAGCGCCAGCGCCGGGGCATCGGGGCCGCGATGATGCAGGTCGGCCACGAGCAGGGACGCCGCGACGGCTTCGCCCTCGCGGTGCTCTACGGCCACCCCACCTACTATCCGCGCCTGGGCTATCGGGCCTGCTTCGGGGTGGGCAAGGTGACACTGGATCTGGAGGCGCTCCCCCAGCCGTCGCAGGTGATGAGGCCCTGGCCGGTACACCCGGCGGACATCCCCTGGCTCATGCAGTGCTTCACCATGGAGTGGGCAGACGTGGACTTCGCCTGGCTGCGGGGCAGTGCAATCAGCGAGTGGGACATTCCGGGCGTTGACGCCGCTCTGTGGCGAACGCAGGACGGCAGGCCGGCGGCCTACGTGGCCAGGGGGTACAGCGGACGGATGGTGATCGGCCGAGACCCGGAGCTGGTGCGCGAGGTGTTGTACGCCGTGCGCCCGGAGACTTTGGACCAGCATCCCGCGGGGTGGTTGGCCCGGAGCGTGCTTTGCCCCGGGTGGGGCCGGGCTGAGGTCGAGGCTGCGGACGCGGCCATGGCCTGCGAGCTGCGACAGGGGGTCCTCGAGCCATGCCTGCGGGCCGTGGAGAGCGGCGAACGCCTCCCCGGCTACTGCCCGTGGCCCCTGGCGCTGAACGTGGTGGCGTAGGGTCCGCAAGAGACAATGCGGCCGCAGGACAAGCCCCGATCACGTCTGGGGGTGTCCTGCGGCTTTGGACGTGTTGCTCTTTCGCCGGGGCGCGCGGATGTCGTCCTGAGAGCCGAAGCTGCAGGCGCCGTCTGGGCGAAGAAGCTGCCTCAGTGCCTGAGGATTCCTCGAGTTGCTCTCACCGGGAGCGGACGCCGTGGGAATGACAGATGGGCGTCGCCACGGGCTTTCGGACCGGACTTCTACTCCGATTGTGCAGGTTCCCGGTAGGTGCCCACTCACGTCGCCTCACCCCCCAGCCCCGCCTCTCGGCGTCTCTTCGAGCCGCTTGTACTCGCCGATACGACCGGCGAGACGGGAGGAGGGGGGAGAGAAGTCCCGCCCAGCGGGAGCGCTCGGACCGGGCGCGGTTGTGGCGAAGTCTGGGTCCAGTGCGTTCATGCACGATCTGAGTTCTGTCCTGCCCTACGGCCCCCAGCGAATCGTCTCCAGCAGACGGCGGCCGATGGTGGGCTCGTACTCGGTGATGTACCACTTGGCGTGGCCGTCACAGAGCACAACATTGGACCCGCCGTTGTGCCTGTCCGACACGCTGCTGGGGCAGGTCGCCGACCCGGTGCACCAGGTTCGGCTGGGTGGGTGGATGTAGTACCCTGCGTTTCCTTCCGCCGGGTCGAAGGGGCTCGCGCCCCCATAGTCCACGAGCATCCCCGTTTCGGCGGGCAGCGTGATCTGTGACAGCTCGCGCCCCGTGCCGCCGTTGGTGAAGATGCGGCAACCGGGCGCGTAGCCGATAGCGGTCGTCTTCGCGCTCGGGCAGGTGAAGATCTGCCGATTCTTGACGTAGGGCTCGATCACCTGCTGCCAGTACGGTCCAATGTAAGGAGGGCCACCGCCCCTGGTGCGGGGGAGGAACTCGTCATAGTCCTGGGCATACATCAGGGCCCCCAACCCCAACTGCTTGATGTTCGACAGGCACGACGTCTGCCGCGCCTTCTCCCGGGCCCGCGCGAAAACCGGGAACAGGATTGCCGCCAGGATCGCGATGATCGCGATCACCACCAACAGCTCAATCAGCGTGAAACCTCTCCGCATCTGAATGCTCCTCCTTCGTCGCATTGCTGCCGTAACGGCAGTCGTTGCGGCACCATCGCCCTGCCGAGGTTGGCTCACTGCGCCATCGAGCCGGGTCCGGCCCCTGCGGCGGCCAACAGACCTAGGGATCTGTTCACCATCGGGGCTCGCGGCTCCTGCAGGAATCTCAGAGCATTGCACACGGCCGGCGTCGGCGCCTGCCGCCCGTTGCGTATTGGAACAACCCCTGGGCTGTGGTATCATCCTGCCCGCACACCCCACCTCGGCATCGTAACACCAGGCAGTCAGGACGTGGCGACTATGCGCGATCGCTTGATGGTGTTCTCCGGTAGCTCGAACCGCCCCCTCGCCCAGGAGATCTGCGATTGCCTGGACATCCGCCCCGGAGAGCTGGCGGTCTCCAGATTCTCCAATGAGAACATCTTCGTCCAGGCGCTGGAGAGCGTGCGCGAGGCGGACGTGTTCGTTGTGCAGTCGTTGTACCCGGAGCCCAGCGAGGCGTTGGTGGAGCTGATGCTGCTTCTGGACGCCCTGCGCAGCGCCTCGGCCCACCGCATTACGGCCGTCATCCCCCATTACTCCTACGCCCGGTCGGACAAGAAGGACATGCCGCGCATCTCCATCGCGGCGCGGCTGATCGCCGATGTGCTGGTGACCGCCGGAGCCAACCGCTTCCTGACGATGACCCTGCATTCCGAGCAGGTGCACGGGTTCTTCGGCGTCCCCACCGACCACCTGCAGGCGGCGCCGGTGATCTGCGAGTACCTGGCCCAAAGCGATCTGAGCAATGCCGTGGCGCTGTTCGACCTGGGCCAGGACAAGCGTGCCGGCTCCTACGCCACCCGGCTCGGGCTGCCCTTCGCCGTCATCGACAAGCATCGTGTCGGCGACACCGAGGTGGAGATCAAGGCGATGATCGGCGATGTGGAGGGCAAGGACGTCATCATCTTCGATGACGAGGTGAGTCGGGGCACCTCGATCATGGCCACCGTGGAGGCCCTCAAGCAGTTCGAGATCCGCAGTCTGCGGGTGGCCTGCACGCACGGGCTGTTCTGTGGCCCGGCAATCCGGATGATCGAGCAGTCACCGATCGAGGAGGTCGTGACCACCAACACCGTCAACCTGCCCGCCGAGCGCCGGATCGAGCGCATCACCACGCTCTCGGTGGCCGGGCTGTTCGCCCGGGCGATCGAGCGCATCCATATGGGTGAGTCGGTGAGCACGCTGTTTCAGTAGTGCACGGCTCATCGCCGGTTCTGGTGCAGCGCGACCCCGCGCGCGGCCCTCGCGGACCGCGAAAGCAGCAAGAAGGAGGGCGAATGGCGGCCTGCTTTCACGGGCCTATTCTCACATTATGCACGAACGCACGGGAGCCATATTTCGCCATTTTTGCGTCCGCAACGGTCGAAGTGTTGCCGTTCTCCCCATCCTCCCGTCTCGCCGGTCGTATCGGCGAGTACAAGCGGCTCGAAGAGACGCCGAGAGGCGGGGCCGGGGGGGTGAGGTGACGTGAATCGGCGCCTGCCCGGAACCTGCATAATATGGGCTATTGCCCGTGGCCAGCAAACGCCGCGCCTGCCGGTCTTCATCCCGCGAGGCGAGAGCACGGCCCCAAACGCTGCGCCTCGTGCTTCCCATCGCACGAAGCCGCCTCGCTCCGTCCCGGTGCAGGCCCCGGGCATCTCTGTCCAGGGCCTCTCCTCTTGCGCCCTCCGTTGAGCCGTGTCCCGGAGGCCAAGGCCACCGCTGTGGCGAATAGACCGCTGGGCTGCCCCCCGCTGGGACAGCTCGGCCCAAACGTCGCCCTGCACCCGTCCAGCCCGGAGGTAGCCCTCATGAGACACCCGCTGTGGCTCGTCTTGCCGGCCGCACTCTTCATCTGCGGCGGCACTCCCGCCGCCGAGAGACCCCTGTACGATGACGTGTTCTTCAAACCCTCCGCGGCCGTGGTCACCGCGCACATCCCCTGGGCCAGGCCCTATGCCCAGGAGAGGCCCCGTGTGCTGTTCATCACCCACCGCAATGCCATGCGAGAGGTGATCGAGATCGCCCAGCGCCTGGAGATGACCCATGAGGTCTTCGCCTGCGAGGCACCGGAGAAGTTCGGCGAGACGGGTCTGGGCGTGGACTCGAGCTGGAAGCTGATCCGCGGCAACTCGGCGGAGGAGCTGACCGAAAGCCTCATGGAAACCCTCAAGGCCGACTATGACGTCATCGTCATCGGCGACCTGAAGTGGGACATCCTGCCTATCTCCTGCCGGTACGAGATCCTGAGGAAGGTCAAGGCCGGCACCGGCCTCGTCGGCCGCATCCGCGGCGGCTACGACCCGTACCTGGGCAAGATACTCAGGACCTCCGACTTCGCCTGGAACTGGGCGTTGTGGAGCGGCGCCGCTCAGGGGGTAGAGGACTACTTCGGTACCGGAGTGTTCGAGGGTGGCGTGGATCGCGAGGTTACCCACAGCGGCGGCACCTCGCTGCGCATCGAGGGCAAGCAGGTGACCAAGGGCAGCCGGGAAGCGGCGCGCGCCGGCTATCACCCCGGCTCGATCCAACTCGAGCCGGACACCGAGTATGTGTTCTCGGCCTGGACGCGGACCGAGGGGCTCACGGACGGCCAGGCCCAGGTCAGCCTGCACCCGCTGCCGGTTGCGCTCGCCGTCCCGGCCGGCGACGACTGGGTGCGCACCGAGGTCCGCTTCAAGACCACCGCCGAGGTGCACAGCACCGGCGTCTATCTCCTGAACTACCAGGTGGGCACCGTCTGGTACGACGATCTGAGCCTCACCAGGGCCGGAGACGACACAAACCTCCTGCCCAACCCGAGCTTCGACGTCGCTGCCGAGCCGCCGGCGGCGCTCACCGATGGCGTTCCCTTTGAGTCGCTCCCGGCCTTCTCGGCGGCCGGCGATGTCGGCGAGTTTGGCTCCTCCACCTTCCAGGTGGAGCGATTCGGCGAGGGACGGATCGGGTTGCTCAAGTACGGGCCTCCGATCCATCAGATGATGACCCCGGGGCCGCGGGGCTCCCTGCGAGACTGCCGCTCGGACTATGACTACTATCTGGCGCTGGCGATCAAGCTGATCCTGTGGGGGGCCGGGGCCGAGCCACCCGTGCACCTGAGCGCGCCGACAGCGACCGTCACGCTGGACCGCGGGCAACAGGAGCCACTCCGGTGGACCGCCGGGGCGCAGAGTGCGATGGCCGGCACCACGGCTCAGGTGGTGGTGCGTGACCGTCTCGGCCGGCCGCTGCATGAGGCCTCCTGGCCCGTGGACATCAAGGCCGGCGACAATCCCATCACTGTGGAGCTTCCCGTCCTGCCCCGCGGGGATCTGATCGCCGACCTGTGGCTCAAGTCCGGAGAGCGCGTGGTGGACTTCGCATCCGTCGGCCTGCAGGTGCGGTCGGCCACGGGCATCGGGACCCTCGCCCTGGACAAGGACAGCTTCTCGCTGGGTGAGGCCCTGGTGGGCAAGGTGGCGGTGGAGGGGGCCTTCGAGGGGCTCTCGGTGCGCCTGACGGCCACCGACTTCTACGGCCGCCTGGTGGCCGACGAGACCGTGCCCGCAGCGGCCGAGACGGCGTTCTCGCTGCCGATGCCGCCCTCGCTGTCTCTGGCCGGGCGTCTGGAGGCCGAGCTGATCGGGGCTGAGGAGATCGTTGACCGCAGCCATTGCGACTACACCATCAACAACCTCAACCCCGACCACCAGGACGTGGAGTTCGTGATGTGGATGGACTATCCGACCGACTTCATCGGCCCGATGATGGCCGAGGAGTTCACTCGCAATGGGATCGACGCCCAGTACGGCGGCAGCCTGGGGTATGCACCGTACGCCAATCAGTGGTGGCTGCCGTATGCCACGCGGTTCGTGGATACCAAGACCGACTGGTACCAGCCCCAGCCCACCCGGGAGCCGGGCGACCTGGTCCGCGACCCGTGCCTCACCGACCCGGAGTACCGCGAGAGCGTAAGAGAGAAGCTCACGACTGTGGCCACAACCGGGCTGCGAGTGGGGACATCGGACTTCACCCTGGGAGACGAGAACCACTTCGTCGCCGGCGCCTGGGACCTGTGCTTCTCCGATACCTGCGTGGAGCACTTCCGGGTCTGGGCCAGGGAAAGCTACGGGTCGCTGGAGGCCCTCAATGAGTCGTGGGGCAGTGGGTTCACCGACTGGTCCCAGGTCAGGCCCCAGACGCTCAAGGAGTGCGAGGAGACGGGCAACTACGTGCCGTGGGTGGACCATCGGCTGCACATGGAGAGCGTCTGGGCCGATATCCACGACTTCAGCCGGCAGGTGATCAAGCAGGTGGTGCCCGGCGCCCGCGTGGGTTACGAGGGCTCCGACACGCATCTTTCCAGCTACCAGGCCGCCGACTACTGGAAGCTCTCCCGGGCGATGGACCTGAACAACATCTACTACCGTGACTTCATGTCCCTGGCCTGGTACGACTTTGCCCCGGAGGGCATGCTCTACGGCGGCGGCTGGTTCGGCGGCTATCCGGGCAATCGCAATGAGCCGTTCATGCGCTGGTTCCCGTGGCGGACGCTGCTCAAGGGCGCCAACAGCTTCTGGGTCTGGGCGGGCTACGGCCACGCGGGGGCCGTGATGGCCTTCGATGTCTCCCTGTACCCGTTCTTCCAGTCCGCCTGCGAGGAGGTGGCCCAGATCGCCGCGGGGCCGGGGAAGCTGCTGGCCACTTCTCAGCGGCAGCACGACGGCATCGCCCTGCTGTACTCGGCCTCCAGCCTGCACGTGGGCACCACCACTCCCGGGTTCCCGGGCCTGAACGACACGCTGGATGCCATCGTGCGCCTGCTCCATGACACCGGCCTGGAGTGCCGGGTGATCTCGTACCAGGAGCTGGCCGAGGGCAAGGTGACCGTCGATGAGTTCAAGGCCCTGATCCTGCCGGGCGCCCAGGGGCTGTCGGAGGCCGAGGTGGCGGCGGTGGCGAGCTTCGCCCGGAGCGGCGGGCATGTGATCGCCGACCTGCGGCCGGGGATTGCCAACGAACACGGCAAGCCCTACGACAGGCCGGCGCTGGACGAGCTATTCGGGATCACCCAGGGGCCTGAGTTCGAGAAGGTGACCCTCGACTCCGGCGAGATCGGTCTGGGTGCCGTGCCCGCGGACGGCTCGCTGAAGACGGCCGGCGGCCGGGCGGCGACGGTCGTCCAGGGCACGCCGCTCATGGTCTCCAATCAGGTGGGACAGGGCGAGGCGCTGCTTTTGAACTTCTCCCTCAACGCCTACCTCGGCCTGGGCAAGGGCGGCGGTGGCGACTTCGCCGGCTGGGAGGAAGGCGCCGCATACCGCACGTTCCTCGCCGGTCTCATGCGGCGGGCCGCCGTCACCCCCACGGTCACCATCGAGCCTGCCGCTCCCTATGTGGAGGTGTCGCGGTTCACCAATGGCCAGGCAGAGTACGTGGGGATCGTGCAGGGCCTGCCGCGGGCGGCGATCGACTACACCAACAAGGTGGCACCACCTCCCGCACCGCAGGATGTCACCATTCACCTGGGGCGCAGCGCCTATGTGTATGACGTCCGTGGCCGCAGGTATGTGGGACACACCGACAGGGTCAAGACGCAACTGACCCCGGGCGTGGCGAGTCTCTACGCCTTGATGCCGTACCCGGTGGAGCAGGTCGTGGTGGAGGCTCCCGAGCGGGTGGAGCCGGGCGCCGCGGTGCCCGTCAAGCTGAGACTGAAGGCCGAAGAGGCCACCGGCGACCACGTGCTGCGGCTGGAAGTCACCGGCCCCGACCAGCAGGAGCGCGCCCACTATTCCCAGAACATCCTGGCCCATCAAGGCACCGCAGAGACCACGCTACACCTGGCTCTCAACGACGATCCGGGCCGGTGGAGCATCCATGTGACAGACGTGGCCACGGGCGTGGCCACGGTGGCGCAGGTTGATGTAGAGGCCGGGCGATAGGTGATCCGGGTCTTGCGACATCAGCACGATGGGGCCCGGACGCTCAAGGCACCGTGCTGGGACGCAGCAAAGTGGAGCACAACAGGAGGCCAAGCATGAGGTACATCACTATCGCCATCTTCATGGCACTGGGCAGCCACGCCCTGGCCGACGGGCAGAGGCTCTTGTACCCCTGCCACCGGCCGGCCTCGGCCCCGACCATCGACGGCGATGTGACGGGCGACCCGGCATGGGCGACGATCCCTTCCGTCACGGGGTTCCGTGTGCTGGGTGCCGATTACGCCCATGCCAAGCAGACCACGGCCTGGCTGTGCTGGGACAATGAGGCCATCTACGTCGCCGTGGTCGCCGAGGAGCCCGACGCCGCCGAACTGCAGCCGGTGGCGGCCGATGGCGGCTGGACCTGGGGCGAGGACAGCATCGAGGTGTTCATCCAGCCCGGCGGGCAGGGCCAGGCGTACCAGATCGGTGTCACGACCGCCGGGGCCAGGGGCAGCGGCGCCGGCAACCCCGATATCACCGCCTGCCGCTCCGCCGCCGCGATCGGCACCGACACGTACAGCATCGAGCTGTCCATTCCCTACGGGGTGCTGAATGCCAGGACGCCGGCGGATGGTGACGCCTGGCTGGGCACGGTCTGCCGCAATACCTTCATCACCACCTCCGGGGGAGACAAGTTCACCACCTGGGCCCCGCTCCGGAACGCCTTCCTCGAGCCTGAGAACTATGGGGAGATTCGATTCGTCGGCCGGACTCTCACCCCGGAGCAGGCGGCGGCCGGCACCGCCGCCATGAGCTCGGAGTACAGGGAGCGTCTGATCGGCAAGCTCGCCGACGCGGCGGAGCGGATGGAGCAGTACGTGGGGGATCTGCGAGAGGCCGCCTCGGACCGGCGGTTCCGCCGGGACGCGCTGCGGCTTCTGCGCCGGTGGCGCGGGCTCAAGGGCATGCAGGAGCAGGGCCGGGGCGCCGCAACGGCGGAGGTCCGCAAGGCCCTGGGCGGAGTAGACGCCATGGTGGCGGCGGCCTATGAGCTGAAGTACGCCTACCTGCTGACCAAGCTCACCGACGAGCAGTGAGCGCCGGGGCCCCCTCCGAGAGCCGCGAAGGGGGCCCGGCGCCTGTCACTCCGAGCGCGTCCGCTCCCGCAGGGAGCAGCGCGAGGGACCTCCCGGCATGTAGCGGGGTTGTTCGCTATCTCGCTGCGCGAGACTGACGCTCAGCATGGCACGCGCCGGGCCGGCCAGACTTCTCGGCCGCGTCTTCAGAGACCGATCAGGCTCAGGAGACTGACGACCGAGAGCGCCACCAGCGCCACCAAGGACCTTGTCCCCGTCCTGCCCCCCCCAAAGGAGCGCGCGTAGACCCCCTTCATGACGTTGTTGCTGGCCGTGGCGATGATGATGGCCACGGCGGCGATGGCGACCGGCGTGGCGCTGCCGGCCGTCTGGGTGAGCCCCATGATGAAGGGGTCCACGTCGGTGGCTCCCATCACCGCGGAGAGCACATAGAGCCAACCTGCCCCCAGACTCCTGGTGACGAGTTGTGTCACCACCGAGAGCCCAAGGAAGAGCGCGGCGAAGAGGAATGCGGTGCCGACCTCCAGCGGATTGCGGGCCTCCTGAGCCGGGGCCCGCGTGTGATCGGCCGTTTCCGTTCGCGGCAGGAGCATGACCGCCCAACCCGCCAGTCCCGCCACCACCCCCAGCACGATGAACCGCGGCCCCAGCAGCCACCCCAGGTCGTAGTTGAAGATCCACAGCAAGACCGCCAGCCGCAGGTACATCATGGCGGAGGCCAGCACCGTCGCCCCCACGTAGGCATCGGAGCGTCCGTCATCCGCATGGGCCCTGGACTGCTTGGCCAGGACCACCGTGGTCACGGTGCTGGAGTACGCGCCTCCCAGCACCGCGGCCAGCACGAGGCTGTGTCGCGACCTGACCACACGCTGCACCACGTAGCTTACGTACGATATCCCGCTGACGGCAACCACGATGAGCCACGTGCGATAGGGGTTGAGGTCAAACTGGGTGTACTTCTGGTCGGGCAGCAGGGGCAGGATGATGGCCGACAGGAGCAGGAACCGGACGAAGGTGTTGATCTCAGCGGGCCCGACACGGTTGACGAAATCGCGCAGCGGTGCCTTGGCCTGCAGGAGCAACATGGCGGCCACCGTGGCCGAGGCCGCCACCCACATCAGGTCCCTGGCCACCAGAGCCCCCACCATGTACGCCGTCAGCACGGTGATCTCGGTGGTGACGCCGTGGTTGCCGTCCCTGAGCTTGTGGGAGTAGGAGACCACCAGCAGGGCACTGAGGCCCGCGAAGCCTACGGCCGTGGGCAGCGCGCTGTGGGGGGACAGCAGGCTGAGCGAGTAGCCCAGCAGGCCGATCAGAGGGAAGGTGCGCACCCCCGCCAGGGTGTAGCGCGATGTGGCGGTGGCATGCTCCTCGCGCTCCATCCCCAGCAGAATCGTGAGGCCGATGGTTGTCAGCACCTGCACCAGGTGCTGCCAGGGTTCGATGGGATCGGGCATCCTCGCCTCCCACGGGCGTGCGGGTGTCGGTGGACATACATTTCGTCGCAAGCCGCCGCGATCCTCCGACAGGGGTGCGGTCTGTGTCCGTCTGAGGCCGCCGGCTCCAGCATCCATCGGGAGTCCGTCACCGCAAATGGGGGCCGCCGTTACGACCGCGTAGCTTGAAACGTGATATTAGCTGCCGTTAAGGGCAACTGAGGCTCAATGGTTCCGCAATACGCGACGGCGTCTGGTGCGGCCGGTGGCTCACCGCTGCAGCCGGCGCCGATGATGGGAAGGGGCATCGGCATGAGGCGGCGACGAGTGTGTGGCGCGAACGGGGGCGGGGTGATCGTCGAGGTCGCGGTGATAGCGCCGCTGATGGTGCTTCTGTTGTTCGGCATGGTGGAGCTGGGCCTGCAGCTCCGTACCGCCACACAACTGAACTCATTGGCCAGGGAGGCCGCCAGAGCGGCTTCCGCCGGCGAGTCCTACGCCGCCTGCTGGTCACGGGTCCAGGAGGCGGGCGTGGAGGTCGATCTCGATGAGCTGTCGATGGCCATCGACTACGCGGAGCACATCTACGGCGCGCAGTGGAGCTCGTGCTGGGCGGCACTGCCCAGTAGAGGCAGCAATAACGACGCTCCGCTCCGCTCGCTGATCCGGGTCCGGCTCACGTACAACCACCGCCTCTTCTTGCCCTCCTTGTTCTCGTACATGGCCGACGATCAGGCCGCGGGAACCAAGCAGATGAACATCATCACGACGATGGTTCGCAGCTAGCATGTCCGGCCCCGCACCCCGGGCGGCTCCCTGTTGCGTTCCGTCGACTCGGCCGGCCCTCAGGACAGATCAGACCGTGGCGTCCCGCGCCGACAGTACCCTCCCATAGCGGGCATGGAGAGACGGGCGAGGCGCCGGACTTGCCCCGGACCGTATTCATTGCAGTGCGGCCACGCGCCGCATGGAGGTGGATGTTGATGAGCAGGAGACGAAACAGGAGACGTGGTGTGGCGTTCGCGGTGGTGCTCGTCGCCTTCCTCGCGGTGCTGGGTACGGCGGCCTTGACCGTGGACGTAGGCATGCTCATCTTGGCCAAGCAGCAACTGCAGGACGCCGCCGACGCGGCGGCACTGGCGGGTGTCAGCTCGCTCCAGATCGAGCTGGATGCCCAACTGGCCCGAGATACCGCCGTGGCGGCGGCGGCCACGAACCAGGCCCTGGGTACGGCGGTCACGCTCGACCCCGGACTGGATGTGGAGGTCGGCGCGTGGGACCCCGTCAACCGGGAGATCATCCCCTTCGACGAGTCCTCGGGTGCCCCCAGCGTGCCGGACGGAGTGGTGGCCGTGCGGGCCAGGGCGCGCAGGACGTCCGACGCCCCGGACGGGCCGGTCCCCACCTACTTCGCCAAGGCCCTCGGCTTCCGCTCGTGGAATGCCACCGCCGAGGCCACGGCCGGCCTCACAGTCTCGAAGCGAGAGCGACCGCCGGTAGAGGCCGTCATCGTCCAGGACCAGTCCGGGTCTTTCGCCGACGAGTTCCCCTATGCCAAGCAGGCCGACGCACAGTTCGCCCGGTTCATGGGCGAGTGCTATACCGAGGGCGACAAGACCGGCCTCATCGGCTTCGGCTATCACCCCAACACGACGGTCAGCGGGTCACCGAAGAAGTATGACACGTGGCTGCATAACGACTACGCGCTGCGCTCCAATGAGGAGGGCGAGGACGGCCTGGACGCCACCATCGGCGCCATTGAGGGCATGCCGACCATCCCCTACGACGCCTACCCGGACAGGAACTGCTACACCAACCTGTACACCGGGATGCTGAAGGCGGCCATCGCCTACGCCCCGGAGGCGGACCGGACGGCCGCCTGGAACACGTTCCTGGACAGCCTCAAGTATAGCGGGGTCATGAAGAGCATCGGCTGGTGGCGGCGCAACAACTACAGCTCCCTGAAGACCAAGATCAACACCCTCATGGCTCAGGCCTTCGAGAACGCCGACTCCGAGCAGGTGATGGTCATCGTCTCGGACGGTATGCCCTGGTACCATGAGAACAGCTTCCCCGACACGCGCTCCCAGGATCTGTGCCATTACGTCGCAGACCGGTTGGCGGACCGGGGCGTGCGCATCCACACGGTGACGCTGGACCAGAGCGACCGGCCCGGCGACGGCAGCATGGGAGCGGACTCGCAGTTCAACGCGACCCTCGTTCGCAACGGAGGGTACGCCTTCTACACCTATGACGCCGAGAAGCTGGCCGGGCTGATGGTGGGTGTCGGCCAGGTGGAGGTCGGGGAGGCCAAGCTGATCCACTAGAGCACGTCGCCGGGGACCCCGGTTGCCCCGGCGCGTGCCATCCTGAGCCCCTCCGCCCGCTCTGAGCGGGCGGAGGGGCGAGGGCACCGGACCCGCCGCGGCGACCCCGGGCTTTCCACCCGGGCGGCCCCCCCGGCCGGAGCAATAGAGGCCAGGACGGTACCGACAGCTCACCACGGCCCCCCGCAGGCACACGCAGCGCCCCGGGGGGCCGCTGCATTCCGCCGACGCGCTGCAGCGGCCGGCTCGCCGCGTGCCGGACGGCCCGCCTCGAGCATAGGCCCGCTCATTGGCACCCGAGCCTCAACGCGATAGCGACCGGCAACCGGCGCCCATGTGGACGGGCGAAGGTCGCCGCGAGCGGCCAAAGCGTTGGCGGCCACGCGTCGGTCATCAGCGCTCTTGCAGCGAGAGCGTTCCGGTCTACAAGACAAGATGGTCCGTCGGGCGAAGGACTGTGGCCCCCCGGCGGGGAATGTAGGGCATATGGCGCCACATCCTCTGTGGGGCTTGTGTGTTCCGGGGTTCCGCCCGCCGTGGCCCCCCGGAGAGACTCGGTGCTTCACCTCGACACTTCAGACGGGAGGCTGGGATAATGGCCGAACCATCCAACGCGGGACTCACCGGGCCGGGGAAGGTTGTGGTGGTTCTGGTGGCCCTGGCCCTGGCCGGTGGGGGCTTCTACCTCATGCGCGACAGGCTGCTTCCGGAGGGCAAGCAGACCGGCGTGGTGGACATGAGCAAGATGCAGGAGCAGATGGGCAAGGTAGGGGCCAAGGATGCCGGTGGCCCCGAAGCCATGGACCCGACGGGTATCACCACGGTCAGCGAGTACGAGTACGTGCCCGGGGAGAAGCTGCCGCCGGTCAAGGGTGCCAGCGACTACAAGTGGAACAAGGCCGACCCGACCGTGGTGTTCCCGATCAACGTCTGGATCGGCTGGCTGCCGATCGTGGCCGCCAACGGAGGCTTTGACCCCAATACCGAGAGCATCTTCTACAAGAAGCACGGGTTCAAGGTGCAGTTGCAGCTCATCGACGACCCCGTGGCCGCCCGGGATGCCTATGCCACGGGCCAAAGCCACATCCTGTGGGGCACACTGGACATGATCGCCCTGTTCGCCCCCGAGTTGATGAAGGACAGCCGCACCGCGCCCCGGGTCTTCCAGCAGATCGACTGGTCCAGCGGCGGCGACGGCATCGTCGTCCGCGAGAAGATCAAGAGCGTAGAGGACCTCAAGGGCAAGACAATCGTCTATGCCCAGAACAGCCCGTCTCAGTATTACTTCTCCACCATGCTGCTGTTCGCCGGCATCCAGCCCATTGAGGTGACCCACAAGTACACCAACTCGGCCTTCGAGGCCTCGGCCGCTTTCGTCGCCGACCGCGACATCGACGCCTGCGTCAGTTGGGCCCCCGACATCTACAACATCCCGGAGAAGGTTCCCGGGGCCAAGCTACTGTCCACCACGGCCGAGGCGGCCAAGGTCATCACCGACGTCTGGGCCGCCCGGGCGGACTTCGCCCGCGATCACCCGGAGATCATCAAGGGCCTCGTAGCCGGCACGTTCGAGGCCATGGCCAAGCTGGACAAAGATGCGGCCTTCCAGAAGAAGGCCTGTCAGTGGCTGGCCAAGGGCTACGGCTTCTCCCTGGAAGAGGTGGAGGGGATGCTGCAGGATGCCCACTCCACCAACTTCGCGGAGAACAAGCAGTTCTTCCTCAACGCCAACAATCCCACGAACTTCGAGCGCACCTGGGACCGGATCAACTTCGTGTACAAGGAACTGGGCAAGATCGACAAGCCCGTTCCCTTCGATCAGGTCATGGACTTCTCGGTGATCAAGGCCCTGGACAAGGAGAAGGCCTTCGCCGACCAGACCGACACGTACACGGCCAAGTTCGCCCCCACCGACTGGGACCGCACCGCCGAGGCGCCGCTTTTGAAGCACGTGATTCGCATCCACTTCTACCCCAACTCGCCGGACCTATTCCACCCGGCCGATGATGAGTTCGGCAACCCGGTGAAGGGCCAGCTCTACGACCCGTCGGTGAATCAAACCCTCGAGCGCGTCGCACAGCTCGCGGGGCAGTTCGACAGGGCCGTGGTCGTTATCACCGGCCACACGGATGATTCCATGCGCGACCGAGCGCCGTACGATCAGGTGAAGAGGCTCTCCGAGGAGCGTGCCGAGGCGGTGAAGCAGGCGCTGATCAAGCGGTACAAGTTCGAGGAGGGCAAATTCCGCGCCGAGGGCAAGGCCTGGGACGTGCCCGCCAATCCCAATGACCCGCACAACCACGCGCAGAATCGCCGCGTGGAGATCGCCGTCTACCCCCTCGAGGGCGAGTAAGACATGAGTGAGGCTCCACAGGAAGGCAAACGGGGGCCGTTGCGGTCGCTGCTTGCCTTCTTCTTCCACACCGAACGCGGTCAGGACGAGCCTCCGGTGGATGACGGGTCGGCCCCGGCCCCGGAGGAGGAGGCGGCGATTCCGGACCTGGGTGAGCTACCACAGGCCCCCGCTCCCCGCTCACGGCTGTTTCGGGTTCGCGAGCGCACGGCACCGGCCCTGCGAGTGCTACTGGGCGTATTGCCCTTCGCCCTGTTTTTTGTCTGGTGGCTGTGGGCCACGGCCGGAGCGGAGCCGGAGCTGCGGAGGATCTCATCCACGATCCTGCCCAGTCCGGCGGAGGTGATCTCACGGCTCCCTGAGCTGTGGTACGACAGCGCCCTGATGCGCAATATCCTGCTCAGTCTGGTCCGGGTTCTCGGCGGGTTCGCGGTGGCCGTGCTCATCGCACTTCCGCTGGGTATCGCGATGGCCGCCTTCAGCCGCATCGGCGCCACCTTCGGGCTGGTCACGGCGCTGCTTTCGTACCTGCCGATCCCGGCCATCGTGCCGCTCACCATGGCCTGGTGGAAGACGGGTGAGGAGCAGAAGGTGGGCTTTCTGGCTCTGGCGACCTTCGCCTATCTGCTGCCGTTGGTGGTGCGACACATCGGCGCCGTGGACCACAAGTACCTGCTCAGCGCCTACGCCCAGGGAGCCGGCTCGTGGCAATTGGTGAGCCGCGTCCTGGTGCCCATCGCCCTGCCGGACATCTTCAATGCCCTGCGCCTGTGTCTGGGGATCGGTTGGACGTACATCGTCCTGGCCGAGGTGATCAAGGCCGGCGAGGGTGTGGGCGGCGTAGGGAACCTCATCATGGTCTTCCAGCGCCGCGGCCACATGGAGGAGGTCTACCTGACGGTGGCCTCGATCATGATCGTTGGCGCCATCCTGGACAGGACCTGCGGCTGGCTGAGCAACCGGCTGTTCCCATACAGGGCGGCGCGCGGTGAGGGTTAGCGCCCGAATCTTCCCAGTGGAGTTGGCCGGATGCCTGAAGACTGTGTGCCGGTGCTGCAGGTGAGCGATGTAGCCAAGGAGTTCCGGCGCGGCAAGCGCCCGCCGTTCCTGGCCATCACCGACGTCACTGCCACCATCAATGACCACCAGCACAGCGGGGAGTTCGTCTGCCTGCTGGGCCCCAGCGGCTGCGGCAAGTCCACCTTGCTGCAGCTCATCGCGGGCTTCGACACCCACATGCCTCCCACACGCGGTGAGATCCGGTTTCGCGGCGAGCCGGTGGTGGGGCCGTCGGCGGAGCGCGGCATGCTGTTTCAAGACTACGGCTGCTACCCGCACCTCTCGGTGCTGGACAACATCGGGTTCGGCCTGACGCTGCACTCCAGGGCCCTTGGCCTGTCGGAGAAGGACATCCGGGACATCTCGTACCTGTGGCTCGGTAAGGTGCGGCTGAGGCCGTCCGACGCGGGCAAGTACCCCCACGAGCTCTCCGGGGGCATGCGGCAGCGGGTGGCGCTGGCCCGGTGCCTGGCGCTCAAGCCCGGCTGCCTGCTGATGGACGAGCCCTTCAGCGCTCTAGATGAGCCCACCAGGCTCGGGATGCAGGACTTGATCGTGAGCCTGTGGTCGCAGATTCAGGCGACGATCATCCTCATCAGCCACAGCGTGGCGGAGGCGGTGTACCTGGGCGACCGCATCTGGCTCATGAGCGGGGCCCCGGGCACTCTTGCAGCGGAGTTCGTGGACATCCCTGTCCCAGACCCCGAGGTGCCGGCCATGGTTGCCCAGGCCGGCAGCGAGTTTGGCCACTGCGTGGCCGAGATCGGAGAGGCGTTCCGCAAGATCCTGGCCGCGCCGAGGGCGGCCATCCGGCCCGTGCACGCCGACGGCGATGGCAAGGCGCTGTGCATCGAAGGAGAGCCGTGATGGGTGGCCCCGCGGAAACGAAGGCCCGTCGCGAGCCCGGCTTCGGAGACTATCTGAAGGCGGCCTTCAACGTGCGCGTGAAGGTGCCGGGCCTCGGCGGAGTGCCGGTTAACTGGCTCTACGTCACCGCGGTGGCGGGTCTGAGCGTCGCCGCCTGGCCGATGCTGTTGGTGGGTGCCGCGGGCGAGATCGTCCTGCTCACCACGCTGGCCACCAGCGCGCGTTTCCAGCGCGCGGTGCGGGCGCAGCTTCAGACTCAGGCCGGCAACAGCACCGAGGCCGCTCTCCTGGCCATGGCCACGGGCCTCTCGGCGCAGGGACGCGCCCGGTACGATGCCTTCTCGGCCAAGTGCGATGATGTGCTGGACATCGCCGGACGCCTCGGCCAGACGGGCGGTGGCGCCCTGGAGACCTATGCCACCCATCTTGCCGAGCTGCGCGCGGTGTATGCAAGGATGCTGGTCTTCTCCGAGCTACTGTCGCGATACTCCCGAGACTGGGACAAGACCGACCCTCAGCGGGAGATCGAGCAGATCGAGAAGTCCATCGCCAGCGGCAGGCTCCCCGAGGCCGTGGTGGCCTCGCGCCGGGCCACCATTGAGGTGCTCAAGAGGCGGGCCGAGAGTCGACAGGCCGTCTGGCAGCGGGCGGGGGTGCTGCAATCCGAGATGGAGCGTCTGGAGCAGCAGGTGGCGCTCCTGCGCGACCAGGCCCTGCTCACCAGAGACCCGGCGGTGTTCTCCCAGAGCATGGACCTGGCCGCCGGGGCCCTGGAGGAGCACAACTCCTGGCTCCAGGAGAACGAGGCCTTCCTGCAATCGCTGGGAGATGCCAATCTGACCGCGTAAGGCGAAGTACGGGTCTGAAGAGGCAAGCCGACCGCACCATCGCGGTCGGCTTGGTGGGTTCTGGGGCCGTGGGGGGCAAAGGATCCCGGGAGCCGCGGTCGACGCACCGCGGAGGGCCAGAGACGAAAGGCCATAGGCGCGGTCCAGAGAAGGATCTCGCGATATCCCAGGAGATCCTTCGAGCTGCTCTTGCCGGGAGCGGACGCTCTCAGAATGACCCTCTCGGCGAAAGCGGGCTTTTCGGCCGGATCTCTACAGCGACAGCACGAACTCGCACAGATCGTCGAGCTGCCGATCGCTCAGGTGCGAGGTGCGGCCGTGGCGGTCCTCCATGTTGCGGTCGCGAAGGGTCTCCCGCATCGTCACGGCACTGCCGTCATGCAGGTACGGAGCACTGCGGAACATCTCCGCCAGGATCGGGGTGTCATAGCTGTCGTCGCGGTCGTACTTGCCCCGGGTACCCACATCGTACATGGCCAGGTCTGTATAGAGCGGTTCCGGATGGCATCTGGCGCAGCCCACCTCGCGGCTGAAGAACAGCTCCTTCCCGCGCTTGGCGGCCTCCGAGAGCTCGCCGGTTTTGGAGACAAAGGGGCTGCGCGCCGGCTGCATGGCGTCCAGGTAGGCCGACACCGTCCTGATCTCCTCTTCACGCGGCTGATGGAACTGGATGAACTTGAACCCGGTCCCGACGGCCACGGTCATGCTCGCCCGCACGCCCAGCGACATCACCGGAGGCGTCTGGCCCGATAGCAGCAGCGACTTGGCGTTCTTGGGGTTGCCGATGCCGTCATTCAGCAGGTCCCAGGCCAGACCGTCCGTGCGTCCGTCGGGGTGGCAGGTGGCGCAGGTCAGCCAGCCCTGGAAGCACACCCGCGCATCGTTGAAGAGCATCTCCCCGTGGCGCACGTCGTCCATGGGTGGTTGCTCACCAAGAGGCCACGTGGCCACCACATCCCCGCGCTCCAGACCGATCTTGCTCACCGTACCGGAGTAGTAGTTCGACACGAAGACGCCATCGGAAGCCATCACCACACCGCGCGGCCCCTCTCCCCCACTCTTGACCCGCTTGCGGACCCCGGCGCGGTACAGGGCGGTGAGGTCGTCTTCCAGCGCCACCGGATTGTCCGCGGGGCGCTCGGCGATCATCCGGTGCAGCCCGGCGGTGTCCACGATCTGCACCTCGTGGATACCCGAGGTGGTGATGCCAAGCTGCGCTCCGTCCGGCGACAGCGCCACCCCGTAGGGATTGGCGGCGCCGCGATCGAGGTCGTCGATGAGGACGGTGGCCAGACGCTTACCGGCGGCGATGTCCACCACCGTGAGGGCGTTGGTCGCGACCCAGCCCCGGTCGAGCTGGGTGGGCGGGACCAGCCAGCGCGCCAGGACGTGGGCGACGTAGGCCCACTTGCCGTCCGGCGAGCAGCACACCTGCCCCACATCCGTGGCGCCACGGGCCAGCAGCACCTCGGTCCTCTGCCCGGATGCCAGGTCCACGATGCTGACCTGCGCCCCGAGGTCGTCATCCATGTTCGATCCCAGCGGCAGATGGTTGGCAACCACAAGCTTGCCGCCGTCCGGCGTGAGCGCACAGCACCGGGGCTCTCGCACCACCTCGATATCGCGGACCTTCCTCATGTCCGCCGTGCTGATGACCGCAACGGAGTCGGAGAACTGGTTGCAGCAGTAGAGCGTTTTGCCGTCCGGAGACAGCGTGAGGCCTGTGGGTTGACGCCCGACGTCCACCGACCCCAACACCTTGAGCTCGTCGGTGCTGAGCTTGAGGACGGTGTCCTCGGTGGAGCTGCCGACGTACAGCAGGTCGGCGCCGGCCGCAAGGGCCAGGCCGTAGGGCGCGGCAGTAAGGCAGGCAGCTAGGGTCTCTCCCGTCTGCGCATCCATCGCCACCACCCGATCGGCGGTTCGGTCGGAGACGTAGAGCCGGGAGCCATCCGGCGCCAATGCCAGTTCCTGAGGCGAATGGTAGACGGCGCCGTCGGCGGTCTCGGCGCGCTCGGCGAGCATGGAGAGACCGGTGCCGACCAGGATGCATGCCGCGGCAAGGAAAAGGACTCTGCGGTTCATCGTAACGTGCCCTTCTTGGAGGCTGAGTGCACTTCGCCCCGGACAGCAGGGACGTTTCGCCTCGCGGGCGGCACTCACCTTTGCAGAACCGATGAAGGCCTGAGCACCGTCCCGGCGCTACGGCTCCCGCAGGGGCGTGAAGACCTTGCCGCAGGAGCGGCACGTCAGCGTGCTCGTCCGCATCTGGGGGCCCATCGCGACCGGCAGCGGGTTTGGGGCCCCGCAATAGGGGCACGCGGACGCCGGATAGACCCGGCGCTGCCCGCATGCGCTGCAGACATCGGGAACGGCCGCCAGATGCCGCGTCTCCACCTTGCCGCAGGCGGCACAGATACTCTCCACGGCACCGGCTTTCCTGCCCAACGGGCTTGTCGCGGGCCACAGGGCCCGACCCAGGCAGGCCACGGCGATGGCGGCGGCGATGGCGGCCACGATCAGCTTCCTGTCTCTCATGGTCTGTCCCCCCGCCGCCCCGGGGCGGCGCTCTCTCGTTCAGACTGCATGCGCTTGAGCAGTCCCGGCGGCAGTGTGGCGGGCGGCCCGACGCCGGTGGCATTCGTCTGCGCTCCGCAGCGGGCGCAGCGTGGGAAGAAGGCGGTGGGGCCCTCATCCATGAACAGCCGCGGGTTGGCGAGCAGGGTCGCCTCCCGGCCGAGGTCCCAGGCCGTCCACTCACCGCATTGCGGGCAGATCCCGGCGAAGTGCACGGTGACGCGGTGGCAGCGCGGGCAGCGCTGGGGCAGGCGCAAAGTCACGCGATGTCCCTGCCAGCCACAGCGGGTACAGACCACCGCGTTCGGGCGTTGGGGAGGGACCTTGCTTCCCGGCCGCAACTGCCAGGCCTGGTAGACGTTCCAGGCGCCGAGGACCGCGATGACCAGCCCCAGCAGCCACGCCTTGCGGTGATCCCTCAGGTGCGTCCGTACGGATGCGCCGGAATAGGGTATCGGCATGGCAGACTACTCCAGGTCCCAGTAGGTGAAGTCGTCCGGGCCGGGCCAGCCGTTCCCGAAGTCGATCAGGTCCTGCGTCGTGCCACCGTATGCCGACCCCGAGTCCGGCACGATCTGCCTGGGCAGCGCCTTGACGTGGCCGTCGGCGAAGGCGAAGTTGGCCATGCCGTTGTGGCGGAAGTGGATGGAGGGCACGGGGCGCATCCAGTACCCCCAGCTCAGGGCGAAGTAGGCCCAGTACGGGGGCTCCATGAAGGAGTACTCAATGGCGAAGGTGTTGGGGTAGAACTGTAGGAACCCGCAGTCGCAGAACATGAAGGTCCCGGAGGGGTCGTGGAGCTCGGAATCATTGGCGGCCTTGTGCGCCCCGTCCGGGCTGTAGTCGCTCCAGGCCGAGCTGCCGACGAACTCGTTGTTGTACCCGTAGCCGCCGCAGCCGGCCTCGAAGTCATTGGCGCTGCCGTCGCCGACGCGGACGTAGTCCCGGAAGCTGGGGCACTCCTTGATCTGGGCATCCCTGAGGTATGGCCACAAGGGTCCCAACTCCGGGAGGAATATGCCCTCTCCCACACCGGTGCCCTGCCGCGTGCCGTGCCACCGATAGCGCCCGCCGAACCCCGTCCAGATGTCCGAGGCGCCCATGACAAAGGTGCCGTCATTGTCGGTGGCGTACTGGATGTTGGCCATCACCAACTGCCTGAGGTTGGAGACACAGCTTGCCTGTCGGGCCTTCTCCCTTGCTCGTCCGAAGACCGGGAGCAAGATGGCCGCGAGGATCGAGATGATCGCGATCACCACGAGCAACTCGATGAGCGTGAAACCCGTCTGACGTCGCATCGACTACGCCTCCCCGTTAGCGGCGAGATTCGCCTGACGAGGGGGGGCGCGGGGAGCACAAAAGCCGCGCCTCAGAAGAGGCGCGGCTTCCCGCCATTCATAGACGGGTGACCGGGGCCCCTCTCCCTCGAGAGGTTCCTGCTGGTGACCTGCGAGGCCGTCTCCTGGCTTCCGGGTCAACCTACTCCCCGCGGCCTTCCCATCCCCGGCGGGGACAGTGGCGGTAGGCGGGTTTCGTCTCCGGTTACAGTTGCGGGGCAGCGACGGATTTGCACCGTCTTCCGACCGCCGGCGACCCAGGGCCGCCGGCCATACCTCACAGATGGTGGACGCTCAGTTGTCTCTAGCGAGATGATACTACTCGGAGCCGGCGCAGGATGCAACCCCTCGGCGACAACTTGGCGGCGTTTGAGCGCAGCGGTTGTACCGACTGACGCCGAGCTTCAGTGGGCCGACGAGGGCCTCCCATGTCGAGCAGGTCCACAGTGCCGCGCAGGCCCGGCCCCTGCGACGAGAGGTCCGGGCCTGTGGGTGTCACTCGGGGGCCCACGCCGGCCGCGTCCGGGCGCCGGGGCGATGAGCGGAGCCCGGGATGCTAGTAAATCGGTGCGTCGTTGACCAGGGAGTAGAAGCGCGTTCCCCACAGCCTGCCGGAGAGCGTGGCCTCAGGCTTGTACCACTTGGCGTGGCCGTCGGCGAAGGCGTAGTTGCAGCCCCCGTTGTGACGCTCGCGGGAGCAGTAGCGCAGGTGCGTCTGGCTCTCATCGTTGAGGTAGTCGGAGGCCGCTGCCGCGGAGGCCTCGGCGGCCTGCCAATCGGCGTCGCTGCAGTAGGAGTAGCTCGCGGCGTACCCGCTGTCGTTGTTCCACGGCGTGAAGGCGTTGGTGGGCCTGTGGCTCTTCACGGCCGCGCCGCTGGGACCGCTGGAGCCGCCGATACCGTACACGTAGTCGGTGATCTCGGCCACGGCGATCAGAGACGACGGCTCCTCGATCTCGGCCTCACTGACGACACTGAAGTGCGCTCGCGGCCGCCCCATCAGGACCTCATTGGAGATGTAGCTGATCCTCGGCGCCTGCAGGTCGAAGCTGTTCGTGGGAGCGATGCCCTTGTTCCTGTCGCTGGGGCAGACGAAAAGCTGCCAGTTCTTCACGTAGGGACCAATCATCGCACTCCAGTGCATGTATCCCGATGCTCCTCCACTACCCCACGGGTAGTAGTACGAGGGGGGATAGGTGCCGTCGTAGTCCTGCACATACATCGTCAAGCCAAGGCCGATCTGCTTCATGTTCGAGAGACAACTGGTCTGGCGCGCCTTCTCCCGGGCCTTGGCAAAGACCGGGAACAGGATCGCCGCCAGGATCGCGATGATCGCGATCACAACCAACAACTCGATGAGCGTGAAGCCACGCTTCATCTCTCTCCCTCCATCCTTCGTCTGGTATGGTCGGGCGGCCGGGCCGCCCGGAAAACCCTTCATCTGACCGGATCTGCCATCGCTGGCCGAGACGGCGCCGAAACGGCATGGAAGGCCTCTTGCGGCCGCACGACGTCCCCGCCCGGCCTGGCGGAGCAGGCCGGCGCCACCGCGGGCAGCAGCAGCGTCGCGGCAACCGCCACCGCACCAGTTCCGACGGCGATCCAGCCGGAAGCGTCCAGGCGACTGCCGCTGCGCGGGACGGTGCAAAGGGTGGCTCTTGCCGGGGCCATGTGGGTCATCTCCTTTGGTTGACGGCTACAGGTTACAGGCGGGGCATCAACCCCATCTCAAACCCGGCTTAACGGTGGGTTAGGGGCGCGGCCGAGCAAACTGACTGGCCCGGTTCCTGTCATTCTGAGCGTCAATCTCGCGCAGCGAGATGGCGAGGAATCTCATCGAATGCCGGGAGGTTCCTCGAGCTGCTCCCTCCGGGAGCGGACGCGCGGGGAACGACATTGCCGGCGAATGCGGGGTTCTCGGCCGCACCTTTGGGCCGGCGACCCGGTTGGCCGCCGCCTATCCCGGCCCCTATCGCCCCAAGGACACTCCGCCCGGCCCGGGGAATAGGGGGAGCATCGATGCCAACAGCCGTCCGCCCGGAGGCCCACCGATGCGACTGGCCCCTCTTCTGATACTGGCAGCAGCTCTCGCCATCGTCCCGCCCGCCGCGGCCTGGTATCCCGCCACGACCACCGAGGGACCACTGACGCTGTCGCTGGAACACATCGAGCGGGTGACCGAACTGGGGGTGCCGCTGCCTGTGTCCGTGACCGTCAAGAACGGTGGCGAACAGCCACTCGCGGGCACGGTGCGGCTGGAGGTCATCGACGATTGGGTGGTGCAGGCCCCCAATCCGCAGCCTTTCGAGGTCGCTCCGGGCGCCGAGGCGGTGCTGGTCTTCAGTGTCGTGCCGGCCGCGACCAGCTACGCGGCGCACTATCCGCTCCACGCCTATGCGCAGTTCGATGTGGCGGGGCAGCAGCGCCTGGCCCACACGGTGTGGATCACCCAGGTGGCCTCCTCAGCGGTGAGTCGGCCCGCGGCGCGGCCGGAGGGGCTGGGTGCGGTAACGGCACTGCGGGCGGCGGGTGAGGTCACCGTGGATGGCGACCTGGCCGAGTGGACCACAGCGCTGCCGATCCCGCTGGGGGAGGGCGAGCGCAGCCTGGGGGACTTCGCCGCCAACGACTTCGGAGCGATCCTCTGCCTGCTGCACGACGACGAGAACCTGTACATCGGCCTGCGCGTGACCGATGACGACCTGTGCGGCACGGATACGGATTCCCGGGATTTGGTGGGCAGCGACTACGTCCGGGTGTACCTGTGCGGCACTCCGCCCTCCGCGCGCACCGAGCCGAGCATCGGGGACGCAGACCTCGTGCTGGCGATCGCCCCGTTCGCCCGGGGCGGCCCGGCGATCAAGGCCCCCGACTACGGCCGGAAGCTGCGCGAGCTTCCGCCCCCCGGAGCGATCCTGGTCGCCCCCCGCCCGGTGCCGGGGGGCTATGAGCTGGAAATCGCCATTCCCTGGGACGCAGTGGGCGAGGGGATCGTGACCGGGGACACCGTAGGGTTCAACCTGATGCTGGGCGATGCGGACGGCGGCCGGCGCGAGGGGGAGGTGACCATCGGCTCCCAGGAGGGCGAATACTGGACGCGGACCGGGGCATATGTGGAGATGAGGCTCTGGGAGCAGACGAAGGCCGATGCGTCGGTGGCCCTCCCCGTGCTCCGTGTGCAGCGGGCGGGGGCCACGCCCCTGGATCGGATCGGGACGGCGCAGGTGCACGTGCGGCAGGGGGAGCAGGTCACAGCGCTGCCGCTGGGCTGGCGGGGAAGCGACGCACTGACGGGTGCGGCTTTCGCGCCCGGGGCCGCATCTCGTCCCGAGAGCAAGAGTGCGATCATCATCCACCCGCCCTACCGCGGTGGTGCGGGGACGATGTGGGCCGACATGCGGCTTGCGCTGCCCGACATCACGCCCATCGCCCTGGAGTTCTCCACCGCCATCCGCGACAATACGGACAAGGAGCCGCCCAGCGACGGCGTGCAGTGGAAGGTACTCGTCGCCGGTGAAAGCGGGGAGTACGCCGAGCTTTTCGATCGGTTCTCCGCCGCCAGGGTGTGGGAGCCGGCGCGAGTTGACCTATCCGCCTACGCCGGGCAGACCATCACCCTGCGCCTGTGGAGCGGTCCCGGCCCGGAGGGGAATACCACCTGCGACTCGGGCTATTGGGGCGAGCCGACGCTGGTCGTCGGGGACAAGCCGGAGCCCGAGGACCCGGACCGGTCGGTGCAGCAGCGAGAGCTGGCCATCGGCCGCGCTCAGGCGGCACTGCGTGGCGAGGAGGGTCAGTTCCAGTGGCTGCTGGAAAACGAGGCAGGCCGCTTCGGTATCGGCTGGGCCGCCGGCCCGTATGCCTTTGCACAGGGCAAGATCGCCGTCGCCACGGCGGACGAGGCCGTCGTATTCGAGAGCTTCCTGATGTCCATCGACGGCGAGGACGTGTCCGACTGGCGGTCGGGAGCCCGGGTCATCGGGGGCGAGGCCAAGTGGACGCCGGACGGCAAGATGACCACCATCTCCGACCTGGCCGTGGTCGACGACGAGCGCGTCACGGTGGAGGCGTCCATGTTCGTGGAGGACGGCGCCTTCAAGATCCGCTTCGCGATGCCCGCGCAGGAGCGGGACAAGCGGGGCAGCCCGCGGTTCACGCTGCTGGGAGTGGGGCCGGCCGGCGTCAAGGCCAAGCGGGTGTACGCAGGCTTCGGCAATGTGATCCAGGAGCCGGGGCGCTTCACCCTCGGGCAGGGCGGCTTCACGCTCAGCACGCGCCACATCGGCGTGGACTATGAGAACGGTCTGAGCATCGTGCAGGCGGCGGACGTGTTCCCATACCGCTTCGAGGTCGACCCGGAGGAGAAGCTGTACTCCCTGCAGACGGGGCACGACGCAACGCTGATGCTCATCCCCTCGGAGAAGGGGGCTTTCGCGGCCGCCCGTGTGTACCGGGAGGCCGCGGGCTTCCGGCCGGCGAGCGGTGTGGAGAAGCTCAAGGGCCGGATGTGCATCGACTGGTGGGGGGGCCACCATATCGCGGGAGACATCCGGCGCGCCGGAGCCTACGGCCTTCATGACAGCGTCTTTGTCAAGCACGCCTGGCAGCGCTGGGGCTACGACTACCGCCTCCCGGACATCTACCCGCCCAGTTGCGACCCAGAGGTCTGGGATGCCTGGATCGGGGCCTGCAAGGACGCCGGGATGCTCTGCGCCGTGCATGACAACTACATCGACTTTTACCCGGACGCCTCAGATTTTGGCTACAAGCACATCCTCTTCAACGCCGACGGCACCCCTCAGCGCGCCTGGTACAACCCGGGTCCCGACGCCCAAAGCTACCGCTGGCTGCCGGGAGCGTACCGTCCGTGGCTGGAGCGCAATATCGAGCTCATCAAGGAGGGCTTTGCCCCGACGGCCTACTTCATCGACGTGTTCACGGCCCTCCCGCTACTGGACTACTACGATCAGGACGGCAACTTCCACACGAAGATGGAATGTGCGAAGCACTGGGGCGAGTGCTTCGACTACGTCCGCGAGACTTTGGGAGACGAGGCGCCGCAGATCAGCGAGGCGGGACACGACGGCCTGATCGGACATCTGGATGGGGCGCAGGCCGACCACAGCTCGGCGAAGGCCTGGGGCTGGCAATGCGCGGACGCCGAGCGCACCCCGTGGCACGACATGGGCACCCACGGCAGCTTCATCCTCTTCGCCGGGGGTCTGGGCCAGCGCTATGCCGGAGGGGAGGCCGACTCCGGCTGGGCCAGCGATGACTATCTGTCCAACACCGTGATGGGGGGCCGCAACCCCATGGCGACCGGCCCGTGCACCCGCGGGACGGTGATGACCTACTGGCTGCAGCACGACATCTGCGCCGAGCTCGCCCGGCAGTCCTTCGACGGCCACGAGTTCGTCGGTGACGACATCCACCGCCAGCACACCACCTTCGGTGGCGGCGGGGAGGTGTTCGTCAACCGCGGAGACGCCCCCTGGCAGGTGGGAGACGTGCTCCTGCCCCGCTACGGCTATCTGGCCACATCCGGCGCCGTGCAAAGCTCCATCACGCTCAGGGACGGTCTGGCGGTGGGCTATGCCCACAGCCCGGGCGTGACCTTCGTCGACACCAGGCCCCAGTCGCTGGACGTGGCCTCCCGTGCGCCGGTCCGCACCCGTATCCTGCAGGCCCGGATGCTCGGAGGTGGGCAGGTAGAGCTCGACGCCGAATGGGAGGTGCTCAAGCCGCTTCCCGAGGGCTGCGTCACCTTCCTGCACATCTGCCACGACAACGCCGAGCAGGGCGAGAAGATCGCCGTGCACAGCAACTTCGACCTCGACCCGGCCAGGCTGCGGGAAGTGGGCACCCACCGCTGCGGAGCGCGCTTCACCATCCCCGACAACCTCTGGGACGGCGAGTACCGTATCCGCTATGGGATCTTCCGGCCACGGCACAATGGAGAGCGTCTTGTCCCCATCGGGCCGACGGACGACACCCGTATCCGCGGCGGGCGAGCATTACATCCATGTCTTCGAGCCCAGTTACCGCTCCAAGGCGCCCACCGG